>NZ_JBILOS010000008.1:0-39263 GCF_044374345.1 Sphingorhabdus sp.
TTGGAACAATGGCGCTTATTATGGCCACGAGGCACCATCATCGGGCCTCGCCGTTGCCCGTATGGCCGCGCACATCACTTATCTATCGGAGGCAGGCCTTACCGAGAAATTTGGCCGCCGCCTGCAAAACCGCGATGCCAAAAGCTTCGGATTTGATGCCGATTTTCAGGTTGAAAGCTATTTGCGTTATCAAGGCCTCAGCTTTGTCGACCGCTTTGATGCCAACAGCTATCTCTACATCACGCGCGCGATGGACTATTTTGACCTCGCCGAACCGCATGACGGTATTCTGGCGCGGGCATTTGCAGGGACAAAGACACGCTTTTGCCTGATCAGTTTTGACAGTGACTGGTTGTACCCGACCGCAGAATCGCGGCGCATTGTCCATGCGTTGAACGCCGCGGGTGCTGCGGTCAGTTTCGTTGAGCTATCAAGCCCGTTTGGCCATGATGCCTTCTTGCTGGAAGCGCCCGAGATGAACCGCATCGTGGACGGTTTCTTGCGCGCAGGAGAGCAATGATGAGCGCACTCCGCCCTGACCTTGCCATCATTGCCCGTGAAGTCCGCGCGGGGGCACGTGTGCTTGATGTTGGATGCGGTGACGGGCAGTTGATGGCGGCGTTGCGTGATACCAAAAATGTCGATGCCCGCGGTCTTGAGCTGAATGCGCACGATGTTGCGACCTCAGTATCCCGGGGCCTATCCGTCATTCAAGGCGACGCCGATACCGATTTGGCGGAATATCCGGACGGCAGCTTTGATTATGCCATTCTCAGCCAGACATTGCAGACGACCAAAAGACCGGATCTGGTTCTTGACCATTTGGTCCGGATCGGGCGTGAGGCATTTGTCTCCTTCCCCAACTTTGCGCAGTGGCGCATCCGTTTTGCCCATATGTTCGGCGGACGCATGCCCGTGACCAAGCAACTTCCACACCTCTGGTACGACACACCCAATATCCACCATGTGACCATCGACGATTTCCGAAGCTTGTTACACGAACGGAATATCGAGATTGAAGGCCAGTGGTTTCTGTCTGGAAACAAGCCGCGCGCCGACCGCTTCGCCAACCTACTGGCGCAACATGCGGTGTTCAAACTGCGCCGGAAATAGTCCAACATCAAACGATGCGCCGATATCGCGTCGGCCATCTTCACGCACACTGATTTGGAGATCCTGTTTTGCCATGCTTTGCGCGACCACAGCAGGTGCAGCTGCTACGGCAGCCAAAAGGACTGTGGTGCAAATCATGCCCATAAAAAACGATCCATTTGCCAATATAGGCAAGAGTTAATGCATGTAATTAGCGGCGCCATTGCCGCGAAATACGGCCAATCGCCGGCCAAGTTTCATGCTGCGCCGATTTGCGACAATGCCCCGAGCATTGCTAAACCGATAAAGCCTGTTGCGCCGGTCAACGGGCTTTGCTAGTGGCCCCCTCCTACCTGTCGAGGCGCGTGCGGCCATGGCGGAATTGGTAGACGCGCAACGTTGAGGTCGTTGTGGGCGAAAGCCCGTGGAAGTTCGAGTCTTCTTGGCCGCACCAGACAGTCGTTTTCGGCATGTGATAACCGCCTGACGACAAACATCCTGAAACAAATATGTGTGATATCGCGGATATTATATCCCGCCCCCGACACTCGGGCACCCATCGCCATGCACAATAAAGTTCATGGCAAGGGGTTCGCGATTATTAGCTGCGCAATAAGGTGCAAACGGCCGCCGCTCGCGGCAACCGTTTGCACCCATGACTGTTGATCGGCGCTTAGAGCTTACGCCTTGGCCTTCAAACTTTCTGCCACCGCAACGCCGTGCCGCTCAAGCGCTTCGACAATTTTTGTAGCACCTTCAAGGTCGCCCCAGA
This sequence comes from Sphingorhabdus sp., assembly GCF_044374345.1. GTDB lineage: Bacteria > Pseudomonadota > Alphaproteobacteria > Sphingomonadales > Sphingomonadaceae > Sphingorhabdus_B. Next base: position 1,865 of record NZ_JBILOS010000008.1, read on the forward strand.
ACATGGGGCCGCCGCGATAAATGGGCCAGCCATAGCCATAGATCCAGACCACATCGATATCCGACGCCCGCTGCGCTTTGCCTTCCTGAAGTATTTTGTAGCCCTCATTGACCATCGGGTAGAGTGTCCGCTCGACAATCTCCTGATCGCTGATCTCGCGTTTCGGCAAGTTAGAGGTCGACCGAAACTCTTCGATGATAGCAAGCGCCTCGGCGCTTGGCGTGCCGACGCGCTTTTCATCATAATCATAAAAGCCCTTGCCGTTTTTCTGACCAAAACGTCCCGCAGCGCACAGCGCATCACGGATCGTTTCAACACGGCTTGGGTCGCGGTGCCAGCCAATATCGAGGCCAGCGAGATCGCTCATCTGGAAAGGGCCCATCGGCATGCCAAAATCGGTATGGACCTTGTCTATTTGCGCCGGCGTTGCGCCTTCCAATAATAATTGCATCGCGGGTTGTTGGCGTGTTGACAGCATCCGGTTGCCAATAAAGCCGTGACAGACACCAGCGACCACCGCAACTTTGCCGATTTTCTTGCCGATGGCCATCGCGGTTGCGAGCACGTCATCCGCAGTCTTTGCGCCGCGCACGACCTCCAACAATTTCATCACATTGGCGGGCGAGAAGAAGTGCATTCCCACCACATCCTGGGGCCGCGAAGTGCTATCCGCGATTTCATCGACATCGAGATAGGATGTGTTCGACGCTAAAATTGCCCCGGGCTTACAAATGGCATCAAGCTTGCCAAACACCTCTTTCTTGACGTCCATGCTCTCATACACAGCTTCAATCACAAGGTCGCAATCTGCGAGGTCCTCAAGCGCGAGTGACGGCGTCAACAGACCCATCATGCCCTCGACCTGTTCAGTCGTGAAGCGGCCCTTGGCGGCACTATTTTCGTAATTCTTGCGGATGACACCCACGCCGCGATCCAGATTTTCCTTAACCATTTCAACGATGGTCACGGGAATCCCCTTGGATAGGAAATTCATCGATATGCCGCCGCCCATGGTGCCTGCGCCAATGACGCCGACTTTTTTAATATCGCGCAGGGCCAAATCCTTGGGCAGCCCGTCAATTTTCGCCGCCTGCCGTTCGGCAAAGAACATGTGGCGCTGCGCCGCCGATTGCGACCCGCCCATCAGCTTGAGAAATTCCGTGCGCTCGAATTGCATGCCTTCGTCAAATGGCAGTCGCGTCGCGGCCTCAACGCACGCCAAATTGGCGTAAGGCGCGTCAAAGCCGCGCCATTTTTTCGCATTGGCCGCCTTCAGCTGTTCAATAACCCCGACGTCGCCAGAAATAGGCCGATCGCGGGTTGGCCGGGGACCGGTAGAAATCAATTCACGTGCATAAGCGATGGCATCTTCCGCCAGGCTATCTTCGCCGGCAAGCCTGTCGACGAGGCCAATTGCGGCGGCCTTAGCGGCGGGCAAATGCTCTCCAAGTGCGCACATAGTTGCGGCAGCCTCAATCCCCACGACACGAGGAAGCCGCTGCGTGCCGCCCGCACCCGGCAGCAGGCCAAGCTTTACCTCTGGAACGCCAAGCCGGGCCGATGGCACCGCGATACGGTAATGGCAGACAAGCGCGGTTTCCAATCCGCCGCCAAGCGCGGTCCCATGGATGGCAGCGACGACAGGCTTATGTGCCGCTTCAATCATGTTGAGCACCGCGTTGAAATCAGGCCCTTGCGGCGCCTTTCCAAATTCCGTGATGTCGGCGCCTGCAATGAAGGTTGATCCCGCGCAACGCAGCACAATCGCTTTGACCGAGTCGTCGGCAAGCGCCAGCTCAAAACCGTCTTTCAGCCCCTGCCGGACATGCCATGACAGCGCATTAACGGGCGGGTTATCGACAAGAACAACAAGGATATCATCGATTTTCTGCGTGGTGACTGACTGCACGGTAAGCTCCTCAATATCAGCGCAGGCCATGTTTGAGCTGCGCGCTGGGTAAGATTGAACGTCTCGATTGTTCTAGAATGTTTTGGGTCGCGCTGGCAATCCCGCTGCGTCATCAAAGCGCAGAGCGCAGATGTTTGGCGTTAGTTTTTCAGGCTTTGAATGATCGCCGAAAAATCCATGCCACCTTTTCCAGCCGCATCAAATTGCGCGTATAGTTCCGCCGCCCGCGCGCCCATGGGCACATCGGCGTTGACCGACTGCGCAGCTTCCATGGCCAGCTTAAGGTCCTTCAGCATCAGTGCGGTCGCAAAACCGCCCTGATAATCATTATCGGCGGGCGACGTCGGTCCGACGCCTGGAACGGGGCAATAGCTGGTCATCGACCAATTTTGGCCAGAGGCTTTCGACGAAATGTCGTAAAAGGTTTGAAGGTCGAGCCCCAGCTTTTCAGCCATGGCAAAGGTTTCGCAGGTCGCAATCATCGATGCACCCAGCAGCATGTTGTTGCATATCTTTGCCGCCTGACCCGCCCCTGATCCACCAGCATGAATGACAGCCTTACCCATCGCCGACAGGATCGGCTCTGCCCGCGCAAAGGCAGTATCGGTGCCACCCACCATGAAGGTCAACGTGCCCCCATTGGCGGCCGCAATGCCGCCCGACACCGGGGCATCAACCATATCATAGCCAGCGGCGACAGCATCCGCCGTCACCTTGCGCGCAGTATCAACATCAATTGTCGAACAATCGAGCAAAACCGCGCCTGTGGGGGCATGGCCCAATACATCAGTTTCAAATACGCTATCGACGATACTGCCATTGGGCAGCATCGATACGACAGCGTCCACACCACCGACCGCATCACGCACGGACGTAAATGTGGCGCAGCCATTTTCCTGCGCCCGCGCCAATGCGTCGGCCGACAGGTCAAACGCATTTACCCTGTGCCCTGCCTTAACGAGGTTGGCGGCCATGCCGCCGCCCATGTTGCCCAGACCGATAAATGCGATTTTCATATGCTTTATCCCATTGTGGGAATGACGAACGCGTTGCCACCGTCGGGCGAGCCATCTGGCCAACGCTGGGTGATGGTCTTGACCTTGGTCCAGAACTTCACGCCTTCCATGCCGTGCTGGTTGGTGTCGCCAAAGGCAGAGCGTTTCCAGCCGCCAAAGCTGTGATAGGCAACCGGCACGGGGATCGGCACGTTAATGCCGACCATGCCGACATTGACGCGCGCGGCAAATTCACGGGCGGCGTGGCCGTTGCGGGTAAAGATCGCGACGCCATTGCCATATTGGTGCTTTGAAGGAAGCGCCAAGGCCTCTTCAAAGTTGGCCGCGCGGACGATCTGCAGCACTGGACCGAAGATTTCTTCCTTATAGCTTTCCATGTCGGTGGTGACATGGTCGAACAAGGTTGGTCCAATGAAGTAACCTTCTTCATGTCCCTGAAGCTTGAACCCGCGTCCATCGACAATCAGTTCGCCGCCTTCATCAACGCAGGTCTGGATCCAGCCTTCGACCTTTGCCTTATGCTGTGCGGTAACAACCGGACCATAATGCGCTTCGGAATCGGTTGAGACACCGACGCGTAGTGCTTGTATCGCCGGAATGAGCTTCGCCTTCAAACGCTCTGCCGTATCGTCGCCAACAGGCACGACGACGGGGAGCGCCATGCAGCGTTCACCAGCTGAACCAAAGGCAGCGCCCGCAAGGTCATTCACGACTTGGTCGAGGTCCGCGTCGGGCATGACGATGCCATGGTTCTTTGCGCCGCCCATCGCCTGCACACGCTTGCCGTTGGCAACGCCGCGATTGTAGACATAATGCGCGATGTCGGACGAGCCGACAAAGCTCACCGCACCAATGGCGGGGTGGTCAAGGATGGCGTCGACCATTTCCTTGTCGCCATGCACAACCTGACAAATGCCTTCGGGTAAGCCAGCTTCGATAAACAGTTCCGCCAAACGCACAGGAACACTGGGGTCACGCTCGCTTGGCTTGATGATGAACGCATTGCCCGTCGCAATCGCGGGGCCGCACATCCACAAGGGAATCATGCCGGGGAAGTTGAACGGGGTAATACCTGCACCAACGCCGATTGGCTGACGCATCGAATATACGTCAATGCCGGGGCCAGCGCCTTGGCTATATTCGCCCTTCATAACATGCGGGATGCCACAGCAAAATTCGATGACTTCCAACCCGCGCTGAATGTCGCCCTTACTGTCGGCAATGACCTTACCATGTTCGGACGACAGCATATGCGCGAGATCGTCCATGTTGGCCTCAACCAAGCGTTTGAATTCGAACATCACGCGCGCACGGCGCTGCGGGTTGGTCGTCGCCCACGCAGGTTGCGCCGCCAATGCTGCCTGCACCGCGCGTTCCAACACAGCGGCATCGCCCAATGCAACGCGGGCCTGAACGCCGCCATTGTTTGGATCCATTATGTCGCCAAAACGCGATGCGCTGGCACCCGTGCCACCGCTAATGAAATGATCGATTTGACGCATAGCTTTTCTCCTAATTCTGTGCGCCGCCAATGCCCGTGTCGGACCATTAATGCAACCTCGGTATATTATGGTTCAAAAATTGGTGACGGTGCATATATGGGCTTCAGAACGCCGTAATATCCTTATCCTTCATTTTTCGGGAACCTGCATGATCACGCTATTGGCTCGCACCTCGCTACTGGCGTTCGTCATCGGTGCGCCTGCTGCGTATGCGCAGGAGAGCGCCGAACCGATTATCATTGTCACCGGCAAAGGGCTCGACCAGACGAAGGGGGACCCCGCTTATGGCTCGGTGGAAATCGACCGCGCGCGCTTAACCAGCGAAGCGTCCGGCCGCATCGAAAATATCCTCGCCGATGTCGCTGGCTTTCAACAGTTCCGGCGTTCCGACAGCCGTTCAGCCAATCCATCGGCGCAAGGGGCCACCTTGCGCGCGCTTGGCGGCAATGCATCGAGCCGCACATTGGTGCTGCTTGATGGCGTGCCTCAGGCCGACCCGTTTTTCGGCTACATCCCCTTTAGCGCAATCACCCCCGAACGTTTATCATCCATCCGCGTCACGCGCGGCGGCGGCAATGGTGCCTTTGGTGCAGGAGCCGTCGCAGGGACCATCGAGCTGAACAGCGCAGGGCGGGGCGACATTCCCGATGCCGCATTGTCCGCCTTTTACGGCAGCGGCAACGCCAGCGAATTGTCCGCTGGCCTCGCGACTGATCTCGGTGCCGGATTTGTCAGCCTATCGGGTCGGTGGGATCGCGGCGACGGGTTTTACACCGCGCCAAGCGCCACCCGCCAGCCCACTGATGTCCGGGCCGCCTATGACAGCTGGTCAACCGGATTGCGCGCCGTTGCGCCGTTGGCGGAAGGGGTTGAACTGCAGTTCCGCGGACTGCTGTTTCAGGACCATCGGACGTTAAGATTTGCAGGCGCAGACAGCAGCTCCGAAGGACAGGACGCGAGCATTCGCATCGTGTCGCAGGGCCGCTGGCAAGTCGACGCGCTGGCCTATGTTCAGGCGCGCAATTTTACCAACATCGTGATCAGCGCAACGTCGTTCCGCAAAACGCTCGACCAAAGAAACACGCCATCCACGGGCGTCGGTGGCAAAATAGAGGTCAGGCCACCCGTTGGCAGCGATCATCAATTGCGCATGGGCGTAGACGCGCGGCTATCCGAAGGTGAGCTGTTTGAGGATGTCTATAGCGGCGTCACCGGCCTCATCACCGCACGGCGCAATGCTGGGGGAAACAGCGCGACATTTGGCGTTTTCGCCGAGAATGATTGGACGCTTGGCGATTTGACGCTCACCGGCGGCATCCGTGCAGACCGTTGGACGATCACCAACGGCTTTTTTGCAGAGCGCGCTACGAATGGAACCGTCGTGCGCGATGATGTCTTTGCTGATCGCGCAAGTTGGCAGTCCAGCGCACGGGTCGGGACACTCTATGCACCGACCGATGGCGTAGCGCTCCGTGCCGCGGCTTATACCGGCTTTCGTTTGCCCACGCTGAATGAACTCTATCGCCCATTCACCGTCTTCCCCGTCGCAACGCGCGCCAATGAAGCGTTGGACGTGGAAAAGCTGCGCGGTGTCGAGGCGGGGTTTGATGTCCGACCAGCCACCGGCGTGACCCTTGGCGCAACATTATTCTACAACAGGCTCAACGACGCCATCGCCAACGTCACGATTGGCACTAATCTGCGCCGACGCGACAATGTCGATGCTGTCATTGCCAAGGGCGTCGAGCTCAGCGGCGAAGCGCAATTTGGTGCGGTCAGCATTGCCGCATCTTACGCATTCAGCCACAGCAAAGTGCGCGCATCGGGCATCGCCAGCGGCCTCAACGGGCTCACCCCGGCACAAAGCCCCCGCCATGCGGCAAATGCGACCGTGCGGTGGACGCCAAGCGCCGGCAATATATTGTCGGCAACAGCCCGTTATGTCGGCGCACAATTCGAAGATGATCTTGAGGCGAATATTTTGCCATCGGCGCTTACCTTTGACGGCTTTGCACAAATCCCCCTCACCCGGAAGATCGCATTGACCGGCCGGGTCGAGAATATCCTCAATGAAGAAGTTGTGACCCGCAAAGTGGGAACGTCGATAGACCTTGGAACACCCCGGATATTTTGGATCGGGCTGAAATTTTCGGCCCGATAGCAGCGAAGGTTGCATCATGTCCCGTGCGACTGGGGCAGTTATTGCATGAAACCCAAATTAGCGCCGTTGAACCGACCAATGTTGGGCGAGATGCTGGGGAGTTCGCTAGGCGCTACGCCGAACCATGTGGCCAGTGTTGCAGCATATTGATCAACTGAAACCGTTGGAAGCAAACGGCCAAGGCCTACTTGGTCGGGGCTTCTAACAGAAATTTCCGGGGCAACACCGTAATAGCGGCCGCCGTTCACCGCGCCGCCCATGATGAAGTGGTGCGCCCCCCAGCCATGGTCAGATCCATCACCGTTGTACTGCAGCGTGCGGCCAAAATCGGACGCCGTGAATGTCGTCACTTTGTCAGCGACACCCAATTCCACGGTCGCACGATAGAAGGCGTCAAATGCGAAGTCGACACGGTTCATAAGCGTTGCGTGCGCTTCAATTAAATTGTCGTGATTGTCGAAGCCGCCTAAGCTGACCATAAACACTTGGCGCTTTACGCCCAGCGCTTGGCGCGCCGCGATCATTCGCGCAACTATTTGAAGTTGGTCCGCTAAACTGTTGGTGCCGGAAACTGGCCGGAATGACGTCGCAAGGGATATCTGCTGTAGCGCCGCATTGATAACGGTTTCCGCATCTATGGAGCGGCGCGATACCCTATTATACTCCGCTTCAAAGACATTGTTGCTCGACTGCGTCATCAATGTTCGAAGCGCATTGCTGCCCGCTGTAGACCCAAATAGAGAGCCATTAAGACCATTTATGGATGGCGCGCCGCCTGGCGATATCTGATAGGTAATCGCATCTTTTCCCGCCAAGAAAACGGCATTGCCCGTTGCCGAAATGCAGGTGAACAGTGAATTGGTGTTGCTGGACAAGGCTAGGTCGCCCATGCGGCCACCCCAACCGTCGGTGGCACCTTCGGGCTTGGACGACTGCCATGTCGATTGTTGGTCATTATGCGAAAACAGTTTCGCGGGCCGGGGGTTTGCGACCCAATTGCTGCTTTGATATTGGGCTAAAGTTAATGGTGCAATAAGCGGCCCGACATTCAGCAATGGCACAATTTTACCTGCATCAAACAATGCCTTCATGCGGGTCATTTGCGGTGCGAGCGCATATTGCACATTGTTGGTCAGCACTTGGCCATTGGCGGGTGTAAGGGCGGTTGCCGCGAGAGACGAACGCGCTAACGTAATCCCGCCTGCAGTCTGTCCGGGACCGCCGCCGCGAATAGCGCTGTACAGGTCGTAATTTGCCGAGTCATACGGTATCAATGTACTATTATGGTCGTTACCACCGTTTAGAAACACGCAGACCAGCGCGCGATAATCATTGCCAGCGCTGAAAGCCGCCGCCTCCCCCATGCCCGCAAGACCCATGGCCCACGACCCAGCAGTCCCGGCAACAGCCAATTGTTTAGAGCGGCGAAGGAAAGCGCGTCGCGATATATCTTCCATTTTGCTAATGTGCACGAGACGCTCCCTATTTTTGGACCAGGTAATCGGGGGAGGCAAACACGAGTAGTGCTGCCAAATACACGCGCCTTTGTTTGTCTGCCAACGAACTGGTGTCCGTTATCGACTTCGCGTCAAGTGCGGCCTTGATAGTTGCTTTGGTGGTGTCCGTGATCTGGTTTCCGGACAATAATAAAGACAGCCGGTTGAGTAAGGCCGAAGCGTCGGTAACGATTGCTAGCTCACTCGTGTAAGCGGCTTTAACGTCGTTATTGATACCGTTGGTTGATCCGATGGCGGAAGCCATGAAGTTGATATAGCCTGCGACACTGACTTCGTTCACGATTTGGAATTCAGGTGCGACCAGCGCGTTGGTTGCGATGGCGGTGTTGGGTGGGACGTAACCCGGGCGGTAAAAATTAAACACAGACGGCGCACGCAAGGGACTTTGGCCAAGGCTGAAGGAAGGGTTGGACGTATTGTTAATGGTCCAATTACCTGATTGTGATGTGGCGCCGAAATTTCTGGCCCATTGTGTAAAGCGCAACACAGGCTCGCGCACTTTGCCAAAGGTCGGCGACGTTAATCCAGTCGCATTTGTCGCTTCATCATCAAGTAAAATGGCCTTAAACACCGCCCGCAGATCGCCACGAACGCCCGAGCCATTATTGTTAAATATCCTGGCAACACGATCAACATAGCCAGGGCTGGGGTTGCTCGTCACCAATCTCTGGATCATTTGCTTTGAAAAGAATGGACCAACATTTGGGTGGTTGAAAAGTGTGTCCAGCGCGATTTTCATGGATGTTGGAGCATCGGTGTTCGCAGGAATAGTTGTACCCAGAAATGTTTTTTCGAGCATTGAATGTTGGCTGACGGTTTGTTTCCACTCCCATCTGGTCGGATCGCTTGTCATCGGCCTGATTACGGATTCTATGGGGGAGATTTTTTGAGATGGAAAACGAACAGAAGGCGTTCTGACCAAATTCGCAAAGTCATAACTGTAACCGGTAAACACACGGGCGAGGTTGGATACATCGGCATTGGTATATGTTTCGATGGGCTGGCCAGTGCTTCCTGTTTTTTTGGTGCCGTCATTATTCAGCTCATTCAAACCAATGGTGAAAAGCTGCATGACTTCACGTGCATAATTTTCGTCAGGCACGCGGCCGGTTCGGGTATCTTCTTTCCTATTGTCCAGTGTGCTCAGGTAAACACCCATTGCGGGGTTGAGGGTCACATCTTCGAGTAACTGACGAAAATTTCCGAAAGCGTTGCGATTAAGAATATCCCAATAAGCGGCCATTGCATTGGACCGCCAGTCGATTTCGATACCGTTGGTCGAAACGACAAAAAATTGGGAAAGCGCGTAGGCAAATCTTTTACGAACGGGGTCGGGGCTAGTGATCAACTGGTTCCAAACCATGTTGTCCGCTAAATTGTCTCGGAAATAAAACTCATCGACCGTCACGCGATCGTAACCGCGCGATGACAGCCAGTCGACACCTGTCTGGCTAATTGGAATATCCATCTGTTTGTCGAGCCAAGCCACATAACCGACAGAGCGGATATCCGCGATTTCGGGTTCCGTCGCGGCAAGACTGGCCTTCAAAATGAAACGGGCTGCTTCGCCATCTGTCGCAGGCTTGGCGACTTGCACTGCAGGTGCCAAAACAGAGCTTATTGGATTGCCGTCCGTCCCTTCTCCGCCACAAGCGGCCAGCGCCAATGAGGCGGCGGGAATTGCAAAAACAGCGGACGATTTTTCTTCGGCCATTCCCTGCGGTGCAGCGAATGTATCTGGGAAGCTATCCGCTTTTGTTGCCTCTTCCAGAGTCGCGCATTCAGCTTGCGTCATCACACTATCCCCCTAACCATATGGCCAATTCCAAGGTAAGGAAAGGCCCTGGTTCCCACCGCCGTTGCCGCACATGTGTAATGATGTTACGCTGACAAATGGTTTGACTAAACTATACTTTTTCCCAGCCCCAGCAATGAATTTTTTTGTTGCGATGGGTGGGGTAGGAGATTAGTCAGCGGCATGGTAACAAGCGTGATTTAGGCTCGGTATATGGTCAACAGACGCTTCGCTCTCCCTATTTTTGCAGTTCTTCCTCTCGCCGGACTTTGTTCGGGGGCGCACGCAAATGTTTTTGAACGCAAACAAAATGGCAATCTCGTCGAAATATCCCAGCCGGCATGGCGGGCGGACGCGTCGCGGTCTGTTGAACGTCGAAATGGTCCCACAACAAATTCCGCATCCAATTCTTCCCAATCACAAAATGCCGTGCGACAGCATATTCAGGTTGCGGCAACACGCTTCGGCGTTGACCGCAATCTGGTCGATGCGGTTGCTTGGCAAGAGTCACGATATAATCCGCGCGCCCTTTCCACGGCGGGTGCGATGGGCGTGATGCAACTCATGCCTGGGACTGCACGGCAATTGGGTGTGTATAACCCGCAGGATGTGGAACAAAATGTGGCTGGTGGGACCGCTTATTTGCGTCAGCAGCTTGAACGCTTTGGCAACAATGTGCCACTTGCTTTGGCGGCATATAATGCTGGACCAGGGGCGGTGATGAAATATGGTGGCATCCCGCCGTACCGCGAAACACAAGATTACGTCCGCCAAATAATGCAACGCTTGTCGGCAACATCGGCCAATCGCGCAGGATATTGAGGTTCATGATGACATATATATTCAAACGCTTTTTTGCATGTGCTGCGCTCGCTTTGGCTATTCCAAAAAACGCGATGGCGCAGGTGGCGAATGTCGATCCGCAAGGTTCGGGGCCAATCGTCAACGCGCTTAGCTGGATACAGGGCACACTGCTTGGCAATGTCGCAACGACTGCTGCCGTAATCGCCGTTGCGGTTGTGGGGCTGATGATGCTGACCGGACGCATGAACTGGCGCTTTGGTGCGACCGTTATCATTGGCTGCTTCATTCTCTTTGGTGCCACAGCGATTGTCTCGGGTATTCGTGTCGCTGCAGTTGGCGGTTAAGGCATGACCCCACTGAACCGCACGCCGATATTCCGGGCATTAACACAGCCGCAGATGTTTGCGGGCGTCACATATAGCTATTTTGTCATAAATCTGGTCGTCACGACCGAGATTTTCCTGATCACACGGTCATTCTGGGCGATTCCGGCTGCCGCCGTCATCCATGCGATTGGCTATATGGCCTGTTTGCGGGAGCCCCGGATTTTCGATCTCTGGATTACGAAAATAAGCCGTTGCGGCCGTACGCGCACGCATGATCTTTGGCGCTGCAACAGTTACCGGCCTTAATCCATGAAAACGGCCGCCCAAAAAGCAGCAGCTTTGGACCCATGCGCTGGGGACCGTCTGCCTTATGCCGGACATTTGGATGACCATACGGTTATGACCCGCGGCGGCGACCTGATCCAGATGATTCAGGTCGATGGCATTGCCTTTGAAACTGCCGATAGCGAAACGCTGAACCATATGGCGGCGGTGCGTGATGTTGTGATGCGCGGCATCGCGAACTCCAACCTGATGTTATACTGCCATGTCATTCGTCGTCAGGTGACCGCCGAATTATCGGGTGCGCAACCCGACGGTTTTGTCCGCGACCTTGACGATGCGTGGCAGCAGCAACTGCGCGGCAAAAAACTCTATATTAATGACATGGTGCTGATGCTGGTTCGTCGGCCAGCCCAAGGAAAGATTGGTTTTTTTGACCGCCTGACCAAATGGGGCAATGGAACACGTAACAGCGCCGAACGGCTGGCTGACCAAACGCGGGAACTGCGCGAATTGGATGCGGCGCGCACCAACCTGCTCTCCGCCCTCAGCCGCTATGGCCCGCGCCTGCTTGGTCGCTATCGCGACGCACATGGCACTTGTTCCGAACCGCTGGAGATATTGTCGGCGCTGTATAATGGCGAAATGCAGCCCGTGCTTGAACCCACCGGCGATGCTGGCCAATATCTGCCATATAAGCGGATCAGCTTTGGCCTTGATGCCCTCGAATTGAAAGGCGCAAGTGCCAACACGTCGCGTTTTGGCGCTATCGTTTCCATCAAGGATTATCCTGCATATACGGCACCGGGTATGCTCGATAACCTTCTGCGTCTGCCGCATGAGCTGACGATGACGGAGAGCTTTGCTTTCATCGACCGACAGATTGCGGATGAACGCATCGGGCTTGCGCTACGCCGGTTGCGCGCGGCGTCGGACGAAACCACCACCCTGCGCCAAGGCCTTTTGGGTGCAAAGGATGATCTCACCGGCGGCGCTGCAGCTTATGGTGAGCACCATCTGACGGTGCATGTCCGCGCGATGACCTTGGCCGCGCTGGATGCGGCCGTTGCCGATGTACAAGCCTCGCTTGCCGATATTGGCGCGGTTGCCGTGCGTGAGGATCTCAATTTGGAAAGTGCCTTTTGGGGTCAGTTTCCGGGCAACGCAGATTTTATTGCGCGCAAGGCTTTGGTGTCGACCGCCAATTTGTCCGGCCTCATTTCGCTCCATGGCTTTCCAATCGGCGTGCCTGCTGGCGGCCCATGGGGTGAGCCTATCACGGTCCTCGAAACCACATCCAGCACACCCTATTTCTTTAACTTGCACAGCGGTGATTTGGGCAATTTCACGCTTATTGGGCCATCGGGTTCCGGCAAAACGGTGGTGCTCAATTTCCTGATTGCGCAGGCGCAGAAATTTTACCCCCGCACGTTTTTCTTTGACAAAGATCGCGGGGCCGAGATTTTCATTCGCGCCATTGGTGGGCATTATGATGTCTTGCGGCCCGGCACGCCAACCGGATTCAACCCGCTTCAACTGCCCGAAAATGCAACAAATCAGGCATTTTTGCGGCAATGGCTCTCGCAGATTTTAACGCCGGCGGGCGGGCAGCTTACTGCCGATGAAAACGCCATCATCTCAAGCGCGGTTGATGCCAATTTCGGCCAACCGACCGAATACCGCCAATTGCGCTATGTGGTGGAGCTATTGGCTGGCGGCGCACGCCCCACCCGTGGCGATCTCGCTTCGCGCCTTGCCCCTTGGTATGGCGCGGGGGAACATGCATGGTTGTTCGATAACCCGACGGACCAGTTAAACCTCGATACAAGAACCGCTGGCTTTGACATGACCGCGTTGCTGGACAACCCCGAGTTGCGCACGCCCGCGATGATGTATTTGTTCCACCGCGTCGATGAACGTTTGGACGGCAGCCCTTCGATGATTGTCATCGACGAAGGATGGAAGGCGTTGGATGATGACGTCTTTGTGCACCGGATGAAGGATTGGATGAAAACGATCCGCAAACGCAATGGTGTGGTTGGTTTTGCCACACAAAGCGCAAGCGACGCGATTGAAAGCAAAATTGCCGCGACCATCATTGAACAATCCGCCACGCAATTGTTCATGAGCAATCCCAAGGCGCAAGCATCCGATTATTGCGGTGGCTTTGGGTTGACCGCGCATGAGCTTGATCTCGTGCGCTCCTTGCCCGAACACTTACGCTGCGTTTTGATTAAGCAAGGCGGGAACAGTGTCGTTGCGCGTCTGGATATGGGCAATATGCCCGATGCGATCACTGTGCTGTCCGGCCGTGAAGCCAGCGTGCGCAAACTGGACGAGCTTCGCAGCGTTCATGGTGATGCGCCGTCCGAATGGTTGCCGATGTTGTTGCAAGCAGCGCAGGAAGGCGTGTTGACCCCGTGGCCAGTGGCAAGCAGGAGGGGTATGCAAAGCTGATGGCAAATTGCGTTGCCCTTAACCCTGCAGCCGGTTCGGCAGAAACGATGGTCAATGCCGTCGATTGTTACATCGCGTCGACCGTGCAGGCGGGCTATGCCAATTTGCTTGGCGAAGGCAGCGTGTTTAGTGTTGCCTTAACAATTGCGCTGACGATTTACGTCGCGATCATCGGCTACCGGCTGATATTTGGACGCTCGTCACTCAGCGTTGGCGAGATGATGCCGCGCATGATCATGATCGGTGCCGTGCTGGCGCTGACGAGTAACTGGGCGACATATCAGGTTTTGGTGTATGACGTGCTGACCGATGGGCCGCACGAAATCGTGCGCGCCATTAACCCTAATGATGGCAATGTGCGCGGTATGACCGAACGTGTCGATATGCTGTCGGGCCGCATGGTCGACCTTGCGGATGCCTGGACCGAATTTGATGCGCGGCCGGAACAGATGCTGCCGGCAAGCCCAACGGCACCTGCACCCGGGGCGCTTCCGGTCACTGCAAACAATATCACCGCTGTTGTCGCGCCAAAGGATTCGCTTGGCCCCAATATGCTGTTGTTGAGCGCGTTGTTGCTGGTGCTCGCATCGGCAGGTGTCTTGGTCGTGGCGAAAATCATCTTGGGCCTGTTGTTTCTCCTTGGCCCCGTCTTTGCCGTGCTGGGCTTATTCCCCTCTACACGCGGCTTGGCACTTGGCTGGGGCCGTGCGGCGATCATGATGGCGTTGGTGCCTATTATGACGATGATCACATCAGCAGGGGCCATGGCGGCGCTTGAGCCCATATTGACGCAAATGTATGTGTCGGCGGGCCAAGGTGATTTTTCATTGCGCGCGGCTTTGACGATATTGGTTGTCGTGCTCATCATGGTCGCGGTGGCGGTGCAGTTGTTCCGCATTGGCCGCACGATTGTCAGCGGCTGGACCTTGCCCTTTGGGCAACACCGCGCAGCTGATAATTCGGTTTCAGCGCCAGCCGCGGATGTCCCGATGCCGTCGAATAATGTCGTGTATAATGAACGCATGCAGTCGCTGGTCGGCGCTATTGAGCGTTCCGCCGCCGCAGCCGCAAACATGGACCCGGGCAACCCGCGTAGGATATTGTTGCCGCAGCCGGCATATGCGGATGCCAGTCAAGCAGGACAAAAGAATAATTATTTCGACCGGCGCATTTCGCGGGGCCCCGTCAATGCGGTCCGCGCGCCGATTAAAGCCATTAGGAACGTTGCATGACCCGACATTATCATTGGCTGGCCCTTATCACCATGGCGATTGGCATCGCTGTTATGCAGCCGATGGCAGCATCAGCGCAGGTTGCGCCAAATATCCGTTATGTGGACTATAACCCCGATGCCGTCATTCGCCTGACCGGCCATACCGGCTATCAAATGATGCTTGAATTTGAGGCCGGTGAACAGATTGAAACCGTTGGCATTGGTGACGCCTCTGGGTGGCAGGTGACCCCGAATGGCGCAGGAACGGTCATGTTCCTGAAACCCGTGGGCCTGCCGCCTGCGACCAATTTATCGATCATCACAAATATGCGGCGGTACAATTTGGAACTGCTGGCCAAATCCGGCCAGCGTGTGCCCCAAAGCCAGATTATTTATGCGGTGCGCTTCCGTTACCCACCCAAAGTCACGGCAGACGACAATATGGCAACGCCGCCGCCGTTGATTTCGACCCCGCCTGAATTGTGGAACCGCGCCTATAGCTATGACGGCGCAACGGCCAATGTGCCGGAGCAAGTGTTTGACGATGGCAAATCGACCTTTTTCCGCTTTGCCGCTGGATCGGCGGCGCCTGCCATTTTCAGCATTACGCCCGATGCCGGTGAAAGCATCGTGAACTTTGCTGTGCGCGGGCCGTACACTGTTGTGGAACAAATCGCGCCGCAATTTGTGCTGCGTCATGGCAAAGAAGTCACGATCATCTTTAACGATGCCTATGCCGTGCCGACACCCGGCGCAGATGCCCCCAAGCCACGCGCACCAAAGAAGAAATGCGGGCTTTTTGGGTGCAAATCGATGGAGGCCAAGCCGTGAGCATATTTAAATCGGGCAATATGGACCCGCGGACCGCCATCGATTCTGATACGCTTGAAGAAGCGAACCAACGGATTTTGTCGCCGGTGGCCATGCCAAATGGTCTATCCCCGGGCATGAAATTGGGCGTAGTGGGCATTGGCTTGCTTGCCATTTTAACCTTTAGCAGCTTGGCCAACAGCCGGAATGAAGCAGACCAAGTTGCGGCACAGGCGGCCGCCGTCTCGACGCCTGCAGTTGTTCCCCCCGGCGGTCTTGTGCCGCAACCGACGTTGCGTCCGGGTCCACCGGAATTGCCGCCGCCCGTGCTTGTCCCGCCGCCCGTGAACACCCCAAATGGGGCAGCAATGGGCATCGTTGGCCCCGTAGCGGTTGGTCCGAACCGCTTTCAAGCGCCGGGCATCGTCGTGGATACCACAAAAGGCGGTGTCGCCATGGTCCCACCCACACCGGGTCTGGCAGGCGCCAAAAATGACGACTTGAGCGCGGAAGACAGATTTTCCGACCGCGTCGCGGCGGGCGAAAATGCGCCTGCCCGCGCGGTGCGTATCGCCAACAGCAGCTATACGGTGCCGCAGGGTGCCATTATCGCGGGCGTCCTTGAAACGGCGATAAACTCCGATCTGCCCGGATATGTGCGTGCTGTTGTCAGCCGCGACGTCATGGGCTTTGACGGCCGACGGGTGCTCATCCCAAGCGGAAGCCGCTTGATTGGGCAATATCGCTCGGGCCTCGCCGCGGGGCAATCACGCGCATTCATCGTCTGGACACGGCTGACCCGCCCCGATGGCGTAACCGTGTCGCTGGGCTCGCCCGTCACCGACCCGCTTGGCCGTGCGGGCTTAGGGGGTAAAGTGGATAGCCACTTCCTGAAACGCTTTGGTTCGGCGATATTATTGTCCGTTGTGCAATCCGGCCTGGGGCTTTTGCAGCAGGGTGGCAATGATGTCATCGTCCGCACCGCCGATGATGCCAAAAGCGTTGCCGGTATTGCCTTGCAGCGGGACATCAACATTCCGCCGACGGTAAAAGTGGCGCAAGGAACAGCCATTCGTATCTTCATCGCCCGCGACCTCGATTTTTCGGGCACCGACGGCGATGCGCAATGAGGCATGCGGCGCCCGTGGCTGGCGATGCCGAAAATGTGTATCTCAACAGCTATCTAGCGCCATTTCGCGAATGGCTGGCTTGCGATGATGTGACCGAGATTTTGGTAAACCGGCCGCATGAAATATGGGTTGAGCGGCTTGGGTTTGCGCAGATGGAACGTCACGACGCTCCACAAATTGACAGCCAGTTGCTGGAACGCCTGGCGCACCAGATCGCGCGCATCAACCATCAAGGGGTTAGCCGCGAAAGTCCTTTGCTCGCCGCCATATTGCCGGGCGGTGCCCGCGTGCAGATGGTGTTGCCGCCTGCAACGCGCGGCGATGTTGCGCTCGCGATCCGCAAACACCGGCTGCAAGACATGACGCTGGAGAGCTATTTTGAACAAAGCGCGCTTCCATCGGTGCGTAGTGCCGCCGACGATGGCCCCATGCTTGCGGCGCTTTTGCAGAAACAAGATTATCTAGGCTTTTTCCGTGCGGCCGTTGCGGCGCGCAAAACGATCCTCATTTCTGGCGGAACGTCGTCTGGTAAGACAACCTTGCTCAACGCGCTGCTAAAGGAAATTCCGAAACATGAGCGGGTCATTTCCATTGAGGACACCCCTGAAATCCGGCTGAGCAGCGACAATGCGCTTGGCTTGGTCGCTGTGGCCGGCGATCAAGGTGAGGCACGCGTGACAGTTGACGATCTTATGCGCGCATCGCTGCGTATGCGGCCGGACCGGTTGATCGTGGGCGAATTGCGTGGCGGCGAAACAGTCACGTTTTTGCGGGCCATCAATACGGGTCATCCCGGTTCCATCAGTACGGTGCACGCCAATTCACCCCAAGGTGCGTTCGAACAAATTGCCTTCATGTGTATGCAGGCCGGGCTTGGCCTTGGCCGTCTCGAAACGATGGAGTACGCCCGGTCCATGATCGACGTTGTCATCCAACTGGACCGCCACAGCGGCCAACGCGCCATAAGCTGTGTCGAATTAACGAACGCTGCATGACGCTAAATTGGAGCAGCCTGAGTCTAGACCACATCCAAATAAAGATAGCCACGGTGGGCTGTTGGCGGAGACGGTGGGATTCGAACCCACGATAGAGTCACCCCTATACACACTTTCCAGGCGTGCGCCTTCGACCACTCGGCCACGTCTCCGCATTCCCCTAAGGGATGCACGCCCCTAGCCGCTCCTTTCCGCTTTCGCAAGGCACAGTGATTTGCCATAATCGTATTGATGAAAAGATATCTGCCCCTGTTCGCCAGCGCCGCGATCTGCGCTGCTCTCCCCCTCTCTGCACAGGACACCAAAACCTATCCCGCGCCGTCGGAGATTGTGGCGGCAGCCAAGGCGGACAACTGGGTTGCCATTGCGCCGTCGGATATATTGGTAATGGACCTCGCCCCCGATTCGAAAGGCAAGCCCCGCCGCGTGGTCATTCAACTGATACCTGCCCCATTTAGCCAAGGTTGGGTCAGCAATATCCGCAAACTTGCCGCCGCGCATTGGTGGGACGGCACCAGCATCAACCGCGTGCAGGACAATTATGTCGTGCAATGGGGCGATGCGACCGAGAAGAAGGCCTTGCCACAAGGGTTGGCGGTCGTGGACGCAAAGGATTATGTCACCCCTGACTGGCCGACCAAGGATTGGATTTTGGCCCGGGCAGACGGAAGGCCAGACGCCTACGCAGGCGCCCATGGCTTCTATCTTGGTTGGCCGCTGGCACAAGGCCGTGAAGGCCTCTGGCCAGTCCACTGTTATGGCATGGTCGGCGTTGGCCGGAACCTGTCACCCGACACCGGCACGGGCGCGGAACTCTATACCGTTATCGGCCATGCACCGCGGCACTTGGACCGCAATATCGCGCTGGTCGGACGGGTGATCGAAGGCATTGAACATATGTCCAGCCTTCCACGCGGCACGGGAGCACTTGGCTTTTACGAGAAGGAAGAAGAGCGCGTACCAATCCTGTCGGTGCAGCTTGGGAACGCAGCGAAGGACGTGCCTGCGTTCGAATATCTGTCGACAGACAGCAAAAGTTTTGCGGCCTATGCCGACGCGCGCGCCAATCGGCGGGATGCTTTTTTCAACATCCCTGCTGGTGGCGCAGATATTTGCAACATTCCGGTCCCGATAAGGCGGAAAGGCAATTAGGGTCAAACGGGGTACTTAGGGGGTTGGAGCGGGAACGTTCGACGGCGCGGCCTCAACCGGTGGCGCGACGATTACGGGAACCGCTACGGGTTGCAGGATGGCGACCTGCTCGAGCCGGTCGAGCGCTTTACGCGCATCGCTGAACCGTTTGGCCCGAACCATCCATGATTGCGCGATGGATGCGCCGGGTAACGCCGCAACTTCCGTCACAGCAAGATCAAGCTTCCCTGCATCGACCAGCGCTTCCGCGCGGATCAGCCGCTCATTTGGCGCGAGTGATGGTCCGTTTTCTTTGCGCAGCACGAACAGTTCCGACAATTCCCGCTTCACGGTCGCCCATGTGCTGTCGTCTCGATTGCCCGTCAAAAGCACCGGCGCAAGTCCGCGCAATTCGGTTTTCAGGGCATCAATCGTGACCGGCGCTTGCCCAGCCGATAACACCGCGGCAACAGATTGCGGCTGGGTCGCGCCAAAACGCAGGCGCAACTGTTCGGCAAGATTGCCGAGCGGCGCACCCTTATCAATCGTGCGACGCACCGCATAAATGAGCAACAGCCCATCCGCGCGCGCGGCTTCGGGCGAGAGCATATTGGGTGATGGGAAAGTTGGAACCATTTGGTCCGTAACCGACTGAGCGATAGCATTAGCATCGGTGGTGGCCACATTGCCCGCTGCCCCTGTAGATGACTCAACCGCCACGGGGGCGTCAGATGGCGTGAGAAAACCATATTTGTCGGCGATCACATAAGCGACAATCGCGCCACCCACAAAGGCACATAAAATAAGCAGCATGATGTGCTTGAATGTGAATCCACGGCGTGATGTCGCGGTCGCTGTTTGAAAATCGGTCATGTTGCTCCTTCAATAGCGGCATTCGGCGGCAGGGTGCAATCTATCCTTGTAAAATGCTGTCTGATTGCGTCCATTAACGCAGCGTCATTTGGTGAGGGCGCGACAATTATCTGTGCCCAGCCCTCACCAGCGCTTGCTGCGATAGCGTTCGAAAACGTCGCGAGCGTGATTTTGTTGCGTGATAGGCCGCCCGCATCGCACAGACCGGCAAAGTACGCCGCCGCGCGTGACGAGTGCAGGATAACCGCATCGCATACTGCAACCTGCGCGGCGAAGTCCGCCGGTGTTTCCAGCACCGCGCTTCGGTACACAACCGCTATATCAATGTGGACGCCAACAATCTGCGGAACAGCACTATGGTCTTCACCTGCAAGCCATAAGAGTTTTTTATGGCCGTCTGCGGCAGCAACGCCAACAAGTGCCTCCACGCCGTTGGATCCGGTCGCAGCAACCGGCAAAGCCAAATTGGCCAGCGCGCTCGCGGTCGCACTGCCGACCGCATAGATAGGCGTGTCGCGCGCGCTTTCCAAAAATCCAGTTGCGGCGCGGGCGGCATTGCCGCTGGTCAACAAAATCGCGTCATATCCGCCAACCGATACCGATGGCGGCGGCATATGTTCAATGGCGAACAGTGGCATAAGCACTGGCGCATATCCTGCACCCTTAAACCGGCGGGCGGTGGCATCTGCCCCTGGTTGCGGCCGGATAATCAGCACCTTCACGAAGCGAACATGCTCCGCAGTTCATCACTGGCCTTTGCCAGCAATTGATCCGCCAATTGTGCCGGACCATCACGTGAAGCTTCATAGACGATTTCGCCTGCGTGCATTTCCCGGCCATCCGCGGTGAAAACTTCACCTTTCAAGCGAATCTGGGCACCTTCGACCTGCGCCAATGCGGCAATGGGTGAATGGCAATTGCCGCCCAATGCCTCAAGCAAGGCGCGTTCGGCATTAACGGCGACAAAGGTGTCCACATCGTTGATGGCCGCCAAAAACGGGACGAGCTCATTGCGACTGGTCAACCGGTCAATGCCGACCGCGCCTTGCGATGCCGCCGGCAAAAACTGGCTCAGCGGTAATGGCGCGCCGACATTAGCCATGCCCAACCGGTCCAGTCCGGCCGCGGCCAAAAGTGTCGCATCCGCGTCACCATTTTCAATATGCGCCAAACGGGTTGCGACATTGCCGCGCAAGGGGACGATCCGCACATCAGGACGGGCACGTTGCAGTTGCGCCGCGCGTCGTGGGCTGGATGTCCCGACCCGCGCACCATGTTTCAGATCGTCCAACGACGCGGCACCAATCAATCGGTCGCGCACATCCGCGCGCGGCAGCATGGCGGAGATATCAAAAATGTCTGCACGCACCGTTTCGACATCTTTCATCGAATGCACCGCGATATCAATCTGGTCATCGATCAGCGCGCGTTCCAGCTCTTTGGTCCACAGCGCCTTGCCGCCGATTTCGGCAAGCGGCCGGTCCTGAATCTTGTCACCTGTGGCGAGCATCGGGACCAAGACGACGGCATCGTCGGGCAGATTATGCGCCGCTTTGATGGCAGCCATAGTCATCTCCGCCTGCGCCAAAGCGAGCGGAGACCGGCGTGTACCGATACGTAACGGACGGTCGGAGGAAAACGATATCATTGTCATGCGACTTGTTCATAGCGCCACGTCCACCTATGGGAAAGCGCAATGGCAATCATCCTTGGTCTTGAATCCAGCTGCGACGAAACCGCAGCGGCAATTGTGCGTTCCGACCGGACGATTTTGAGCCACGCCTTGGCTGGTCAGGAAGATCATCACCGCGCATTCGGCGGCGTCGTTCCCGAAATCGCTGCCCGCGCGCATGCCGAGCTGATGACCCCCTTGGTGGAAACCGCACTTGCCGACGCAGGCATGACGTTGAATGATGTCGATGCCATTGCCGCAACGGCTGGCCCCGGCCTCATTGGCGGTGTCATGGTTGGACTTGTGACAGCCAAGGCGCTTGCCATGGCGTCGGGAAAGCCGCTGATCGCCGTCAACCATCTTGAAGGCCATGCGCTTTCGCCGCGCTTGGTCGATGCCGATCTCGCATTTCCCTATCTGCTTCTGCTGGTATCTGGCGGCCATTGTCAGCTGCTGCGGGTCAATAACGTTGGCGACTATAACCGGCTGGCGACCACCATAGACGATGCGGTGGGCGAAGCGTTCGACAAAACGGCGAAGATTTTGGGCCTTGGCTTTCCCGGTGGGCCAGCCGTCGAACGCGCAGCCGCGTTGGGCAACGCGAAAAATGTGCCGCTACCCCGACCTTTAAAAGGCGCTGATGAACCGCATTTTTCCTTCGCTGGCCTGAAAAGCGCTGTGCTGCGCGCGCATGAAACGGGCCAATATAGCGTCGAGGATATTGCCGCATCCTTTCAGCAAGCCGTTATCGACTGTCTGTACGACCGGATACGCTATACGCTGGATCGTATTGATGCACCGGCTGCACTGGTTGTCGCGGGCGGCGTCGCGGCAAATGTGCCCATCCGCAATATGCTCGAGCAGCTTGCCGCAAGCCGCGGCATGCGTTTTGTTGCGCCGCCATTGTGGTTGTGCACCGACAATGGCGTGATGATCGCATGGGCTGGCGCGGAGAGATTTGCGATGGGCCTGACCGATGGCCTTGATTTTGTTGCGCGGCCGCGCTGGCCGCTGGATCCCAACGCAGCACCCGCACGCGGTGCGGGCGTAAAGGCATGAGCCAGAAGCCCTATCCGGTTGGTATCATTGGTGGCGGCGCATGGGGCACCGCGCTGGCCGCCGTCATGGCGCAAATCCACGATCGCGTCCTCATCTGGGCCCGCGAAGAAGAGGCCGTGCAGAGCATAAACAACCTGCACGAAAACAGCCTGTTTTTGCCGGGCACATCATTGTCACCAAAGATTGAGGCGACAGCTGACCTCGCCCGCATGATCGCGTGTGAAAATTTGCTCATCGTGACCCCGGCCCAGCATGTGCGCGCCACGCTGTCGGCGCTGCCGGATACAAAGGCCCCGCTGATCCTGTGCGCCAAAGGCATTGAGGCCGATACCCAAATGCTGGTGTCAGATGTTGCCGCGGCAACGCGCCCGAGCAATCCGATTGCCGTTTTGTCAGGCCCCACATTTGCGCATGAGGTTGCTGCTGGAAAGCCCACAGCGGTCACGCTCGCGACCGCCGATCAGACGCTGGGTTCCGAGTTAATGCGCCGCATCGCCACACCTTCCTTCCGTCCCTATTGGTCTGATGATGTTGTCGGCGCGGAAATTGGCGGTGCCGTCAAAAACGTGCTCGCAATCGCATGCGGTGTCGTCGATGGCGCAGGTCTTGGTCTCAACGCGCGTGCGGCGTTGATTGCGCGCGGTTTTGCCGAGATGCAGCGATACGGCCTTGCGCGCGGTGCAAAAGCCGAAACGCTAGCCGGACTATCCGGATTGGGCGACTTGGTCCTGACGTGCAGCTCTGAAAATTCGCGTAACTTTTCCTTGGGTCGCGGGCTTGGGCAAGGTCAATCATCTCAAACCCTGCTGGCAGACCGCAAGACGGTTGCCGAAGGCGCATATACCGCGCCGGTCCTATTACAGTCGGCAACCGCGCTTGATGTCGAAATGCCCATCGTGAGCGCCGTATGCGCATTGCTGTCAGGATCAGCGACCGTCGATGCCGTCGTCACCGAATTGCTGGCACGCCCGCTCAAGTCCGAAAGCTGGTAACGGCAGACCTAATCCGCTAGCGTACCGAAAGAGGCGATCCATTGACTGCAGCCAGAACCGACGAAGAAGACATTCAGGCACTCGCAAAGGGTGGGCGGACGAATGTATTTGGTTTTCTTTTGCGGTTGGCCGCGCGTATCCCATTTTTGTTTATCGCGGGCCGACTTTATGGTCCCGAAGCGCTTGGCCGCTTTGCCTATGCCATATTGATTATCGAATTCGTCGCGCAGCTTGCTTCGCTTGGCCTGCGCCGCGGGCTGGCGGAATTGCTTGCGAAGGATGACCGCCCGCACGCCCATATGATTGCGGATGCACTTTTCGCGGCAATGGCAGCATCAGCGGTCGGTGCTGCATTTTTGATCATGTTGCCCGAACTGATGTTTCCCAACAGCGGCATTAACGGGCTCGACCGGTTTCTACCGCTCGCCATTTTTGCCATTGTCGCAACGGACATCGCCTTGTCCGCTTTGGCCTATAAATTCGACATTGCATCGACCGTGCGGGCACGTGCGATCGTTGAACCATGGACAATCAGCATCGCGGCAGGCGCGCTTTATTTCTATTCCGCGCGTGATGGGCTGATCCTGTCTTATGTCGCTTCTCTGGCAGCTGCATTGTTGGTTGCCCTATGGCCTTTGTGGCGCAGCTATGGCTTTGCGTGGGGATGGCGGCCAAGTGTGAAGCGTTCTTTGGTGATTGCCCGACGCAACCTGCCATTGGCCGCAGCAGACGCGGCTGAATGGGGCAGCAGGCGGCTGGACCTTGCCATATTGGGGCTATTTGCATCGCCCGCAGTGGTGGGTATCTATTATGTCGCCCAACAGGTGGCGAGCCTGCCGCAGAAGCTTAAAACCAGCTTTGACCCGATATTGGGTCCCGTCATCACGCGCAATTTACAGACCCGCAATTATGCCGAAATCGCCAAACAGGTCGGCCAGGTCGGTTTCTGGATTATCGCGGCGCAGGCCGGGATTGCACTGGCGCTTGGTATCCCCGGCGAAGCGGTCATGGGATTAATAGGTCCCGAATTTGTCGGCGGAACAGCGGCGCTTGCCTTTTTGCTGGCGGCGGAAGTTGCGGCGGCCACGGCGGTCGTCAGTGAATCGGCTTTGGTATATATGGCCCGTCACCGGAACCTGCTGATTTCAATAGGGATGTTGGCCGTACAAACGTTGGTCAGCATCGGCCTTATCATGCTGGTCGATGATATCCCCGTTAAGCCCGAATATGTCGGCCTATATCAGGCAGCAGCCGTTGCCTGCGGGCTGATGATATCGCTGGGTATCGGCTCGATCATCAAATCGCGATTGCTGTCGCGGTTATTGGGACAGCCCATCCGCGTGTGGCGGTGGGCGTTGCTGGTTGCTGTCGCCGCGGCAGCATTGCTCGGCATGGCCATCGTCAGCGTCCCTGCCCGTTTGGAATGGGTGGAACTGGCGATTGGCGTGCCTGCAATCCTTGGCCTTTATGGCTGGATTATCTGGCGCTGGGGCTTTGGCCCGGAAGACCGGGTGCTGTTCCGCAAGAAAAAGGATTAAGCCAAACGCTTGGCAACAAGCGCTGCAATATCCGCCTCTGGCCGCGCGCCATAATGCGAAATAATTTCAGCAGCGCAAACGGCGCCCATGACAAGGCATTCAGCCATCGGGCGGCCCTGCGCTATCCCGGCAAACACACCTGATGCAAACAAGTCACCTGCACCCGTTGTGTCGACCAATTGGGCGACAGGTTCTGCGCCGACTTCGGTACGCACGCCGTTTTCGATGGCAATTGCGCCATGTTCGCCGCGTGTGCAGACCAACAATGGAACCTTCGCCGCGATGGCCGCGACCGATGCTTCAAAATCATCGCTGTTGTTGAGCGCACAAATTTCGACTTCATTCGCAAACAATATGTCGATGCGACCGGCTTCCATTTCGGCCAAAAAGTCTGGTCCATGACGCGAAATGACAAATGCGTCGGACAATGTCAGCGCAACCTTACGACCGGCGGCACGCGCGACATCGATGGCGGTGCGCATGGCGGCACGTGGTTCCTCAGGGTCCCACAAATAGCCTTCCAGATATAAAATAGCCGCGCTTTCAATGAGCGACTTGTCGATCAGCGTGGCCGGCAAATATTGCGACGCGCCCAGAAAGGTGTTCATCGTCCGCTGCGCATCTGGTGTGACCAGAATGTAGCAACGTGCGGTCGAAGGTGCGCCATCACGTGCAGGAACATCGAAATGGATACCGCCCGCACGAATGTCATGTGCGAACACTTGGCCAAGCTGATCATTGGCCACTTGCCCGATAAATGCTGTTTTATGTCCAAGCCGCGCAAGGCCGGCCAAGGTATTTGCGGCCGAACCACCACTGATTTCACGGGCCGGACCCATATGCGCATATAATGCTTGCGCACGTTCCTCATCAACGAGTTGCATGCTGCCTTTGGTCAGGCCTTCGCTCTCGATAAAAGCATCGTCGGTGTTGGCAATGATATCAACAATTGCGTTGCCAATGGCGAGGACGTCGAAGCGGCTTTCAGTCATGAAAATTCCTATAATTAAGCTCGCCGCGCCCTACTGGGGTTGGACATTTCGGGCAAGCGCTTTAGAAGCGCGACATGATACAAGCGCTCCAGCTTTCGTTCCAAAGCCTTTCGGACAGGCGCGTGGCAATGCTGCTTATCAAAGTGGTGTTGTGTAGCTTTGCCAGCTTCCTTTTACTGGGCGTCGGCATGTGGTTTGCGCTCGATTGGCTTTTTGAATGGCTCAAAATTCAAAATGGCGAATATCTGTCGACCTTCCTGTCGCTGGCCATCATCCCGATTTCGGCGTTTCTGCTTTTCCGGGTGGTTGCCGTCGCAATCACATGGATCTTTGCCGACGATATCATCGATGCGGTTGAAGACCGATATTATCCCCAGAAAGCCGCGTTTGGAAAGCGCCCAGGCGTGGGCGCTGGCGTGCATATGGCGGTGCGGTCAATCGCGCGCGTAGTTGGGTACAACCTCCTTGCCTTGCCGCTGTATATTGTTTTGTTGGTGACGGGCGTTGGCACGGCGATTGCCTTCATGCTTCTCAACGCGCTCCTGTTGGGCAAGGATTTGGAAGATATGCTGATTGCCCGCCATGGCGCATCGCAAGGCAGCATCCAAAAACTGCCGCGCCTCTTGCTTGGCTTCATTGGCACCGTTGGCATGCTGATCCCGTTTTTCAACCTGCTGGTGCCCGTGCTGGCTACGGCAATGGCTGTGCACATGGTCCATTCGGGAAGCAGAGCGATATGAAACACGCCATCACCGCATGCGCACTCGCGTTGATTTTGGCAGGCTGTGTATCTGCGCCTCTTGCATATGCACAAACCCGCCCCCCCGCATCCGTACAGCGCACTGCGCCGCCCATTCCCGTTCGCCCTGCTATGGGACCAAGGGGCTTAGAGGCGGTCATGGGCAAGGATGTCGCCACGTTGAAACGCCTTTTTGGCGAACCACGGCTTGATGTGGTTGAGGTTCATGGCCGCAAGCTGCAATTTGTTGGCAAAGCCTGCGTCCTTGATGTGTTTCTCTATCCAGAGGGCAAGGGCAGGACCGAGATCGTGACGTATGTCGACGCGCGACGCAGTGACGGTGCTGCAGTGGACCGCGCATCCTGCATTGATGCCTTGCAACGCCGCTGACTAGGGTCAGGACCTAGCTCAGCGTCCATTCGGCACGAACCGACGGGTCCAGTTCGTCAGCGAACCGCGCCTGCTTTTCACGCGCAAATATCTCGGGCGACAGCCGTGACATCGCCCAGATTGCGGCACCACGGACGACCGGAGACGTGTCATCCATGAGCATCTCGACCAACGGTAGCACGCCGAGGTCACGGCCATTGCCAGCCGCGATCAACACATTGCGCACAAAGCGGTCGCGGCCAATGCGCTTGACGGGCGATCCGGAAAATAGCGCACGAAACTGTGCATCATCCAGAGCCAAAAGGCCCGCAATGCGCGGCGCGACCAACGCTTCGCGGGGCAAAAATGCCTTATGTGCCGCAGCGGTCTCGGCAAATTTGTTCCACGGACATACCGCCAGACAATCATCGCAGCCATAAATATGATTACCCATCAATGGGCGCAGTTCGCGGTCGATGTGTCCCTTATGCTCAATGGTGAGATAGGAGATGCATCGGCGCGCATCGACTTGGTAAGGCGCCGGAAAGGCATTGGTTGGGCAGATGTCTTGGCATGCCCGGCACGAACCGCATGTGTCGGTCGCGGGAACCGATGGCGCGAGCTCTGCCGTCGTATAAATCGCACCAAGGAACAGCCAGCTGCCATGTTCTTTGCTGACGATGTTGCTGTGCTTGCCTTGCCACCCAAGTCCCGCCACCTCAGCCAGCGCCTTTTCCATAACCGGCGCGGTATCAACGAACACTTTGACGCCGACCTCTGCAGAATGGGCCAGCCAGCTGGCGAGCCGCTTGAGCGCGCCTTTTACGACATCATGATAGTCGCGCCCTTGCGCATAGACCGATATGCGCGCCTTTGTGTCATCGCCCGCAAGCGCCATTGGATCATGTGGCGGTGCATAGCTCATCCCCAGCATGATCACGGACTTTACTTCGGGCCATAAAATATCGGGATTGGCACGCTCATCGACGCGGCTTTCCATCCACAACATGTCGCCATGGCGGCCTTCATCGATCCATTGGCGCAGTCGCAGTCCCGCGCGTGGCGCAAGGTGACCCGGCGCAATACCAAAGGCGACAAAGCCCTCACTCTGCGCCTTGGTCTGCAATTCGTTAACTATATTTGTGTTGTTTCTTTTCACGCGCCAACCTTATTCAGCACCGACCATCTCTCCGGGGCAATTTCATATGTACGCAATAGAGGCAAAGGGACTCGTAAAGCAATTCGATGGCTTTCGTGCCGTCGATGGGGTCGACCTGAACATTCCGGAGGGCAGCATTTTTGGCATTTTGGGCCCGAATGGCGCTGGCAAGACGACCATGTTGCGCACTTTGCTTGGCATCATTGATCCGGATGCCGGAACCCGCAGCCTGCTGGGTTCGGACCGGCCGATAACACAGTCCCGCAATGTCGGATATTTACCCGAAGAACGCGGCCTGTATCAATCGATGCGCGCGGTCGATACGATTGCATTCATGGGCGCGCTGCGCGGGCTATCGTTGAAAGAGGGTGCGAAAAAAGGGCGGGCCTTGCTCGAAGAAGCTGGCCTTGGATATGCCGCGGACCGGCAGATTAGGCAGCTTTCCAAAGGGATGGCCCAGACGGTGCAGCTGATGGGGACAATCGTCCACGACCCAAAGCTGATCGTCCTCGATGAACCTTTTTCGGGGCTGGATGCGCTCAATCAAGCCAAGCTTGAAAAGATGATCCACGCGCAAGCCGCCAAGGGTGTGACGGTGATTTTCTCCACCCATGTCATCGCACATGCCGAACGTTTGTGCGAACGCATCGCCATTATCGCCAAGGGTAAAATCAGTTTCGACGGGTTGGTATCCGAAGCGCGTGACCGCCTGCGGCCGCAGGTGCATCTGGAAACCGAAACGTTGGACGGGCCATGGCGATCGGCGTTGCCCGCTGAAACCAAAGCAGAAGGGCATTGGTGGCATTTCACCTTGCCCGAAACCGGGGTGGAACCGCTGCTGACGGCGCTGGTCGAGGGCAAGGCTGGCGTCAAATCGCTATCGATTGAAAGGCCGGGGCTGCACGATGCGTTCGTGGCGATCGCGGGGGAAGCGGTCGCCGCGGAAATGGATGACGCGCATGTGGGAGAAGCGAAATGAAGGAAATCATCCGCGCCGCTTTCGTCATTGCCCGCCGGGATTTTACGGCGATCATCTATTCCAAGGCCTTTATCTTCTTCCTGCTTGGGCCCTTCTTCCCTGTGCTTGTCGGATTTGCAGCGGGTAATTTGGGTGGGCAAATCGCCAAAGACGTGTCGCAACCCGTTGTCGGCATTGCATTGGCCAAAGAGGAGGCCGCAAAAATCCTGTCCGCCCGCGAGTCGCTTTCGAAGACATTGGGGGACAGTTATTTCGCCCGCATGGTCGTCGTCGGCGATCCTGCTGCGGATCAAAAAGCGCCGCAAAGCTATCTTGCGAAAAAGACGGATAATCTAACCGTTGTCGTCACCGGCACGCTGGCCAAACCCGTGATAACCGGTACAGCCAACGCCATAAAACGCGAACGCGCCGACATTGAACTGTTGGCAGGCTATGCGCAAAGCGGCGGCACGATGACGCTGCCGCGTTCGACACCCGACATTGTTGTCGAATCCGCTAACAACGACAAACAATTGCGCACCGTGACCGCGCAGGGTGGGCAGTTTTTCATTTTCTTCCTGACAATTTTGCTGGCGGGGATGGTGCTGTCCAATCTGGTGGAGGAGAAGTCGAACAAGATTATCGAAATTCTCGCCGCCTCCATTCCGATGGAATCGGTGTTCCTGGGCAAGTTATTCGCGATGCTCGGCATGGCCTTGCTGGGCATATTGGTGTGGACAACCGTTGGACTGATTGGCGTCGCCGCAATCGGACCGGATTTGCCAAATTTCCCGACGCCGGCGGTTGGCTGGCCCATGTTCATTGGCCTGTGCTTCACCTATTTCATCATGACCTATCTCATGCTCGGTGCGCTTTTCCTCGGGATTGGGGCAATGGCGGCCACGGTGCGTGAGGTGCAGACCATTTCCATGCCCGTCACCATGGCGCAGCTGATCAATTTCTTCCTCGCCTCTTATGCACTGACCAAAACAGGCGAACCGATCGAGAAATTTGCTGCCATTTTCCCATTCAGTTCGCCCTTTGCGATGATTGGACGGGCAGCACTTGAACCGGCTTTGTGGCATCATGCCGTCGCAATTATCGGCCAGATTTTCTTTGCGATATTGTTGCTGCGGCTGGGTGTGTATCTTTTCAAGAAAAACGTCATGAAATCAGGAAGTGCTGGCCGTGCCAAGGATGACGGTGCGCGCCGGTTGTTCGGCTTCATCAAAATGCCGGGCTGAACGTATAATCACCTTTAATAGGTTGCGGTTCGAAACTGGATTGACATTTTTGTCAGTAGTGGCAGTTTCGGCGTTGAGAGGAGTCGAAAACAATGGCAACTGCCCCCCTAATCGAAAGCGATTCACTGCCTTGGGAAATGAACAAGGCACCACATCATTGGGACGTCACAAAGCCCGACATTTACACCGAGGATCGCTGGCACCCCATCTTTAAAGAGATGCGCGAAAAAGCGCCGATCAACAAGATTGAGGGTTCCGATTTCGGCAGTTATTGGAATGTCACGACGCTCAAAGCCATTCAACATGTCGAGGCGCTGCCCGACATTTATTCATCGTCATTCGAACATGGTGGCATCACCTTAATCGACGACGATGCGCTCGCCGAGCCAATCCCCGAAGACCAAAGAATCGTCATGCCCATGTTCATTGCGATGGACCGGCCCAAGCACACCGAAGAACGCCGTGTCATCGCACCGGCCTTCACACCGGGTGAAATGGACCGTATGTCGGGCGATATCCGCCGTCGCACGGGCGAACTTTTGGACTCGCTTCCGGTTGGCAAAACCTTTGACTGGGTCGACCTGGTATCCATCGAACTGACCACACAGATGTTGGCGTTGCTTTTCGATTTCCCGTGGGAAGACCGCCGCAAGTTGACCGAATGGTCCGATTGGGCGGGCGACGTCGAACTGTTCCGTTCCGAAGAGACGCGTCAGGCGCGCCTTGCCAAAATGTTTGAAATGGGCGCCTATTTTCAGCGTCTGTGGGACGAACGCAAAGATCGCGGCGAAGCGCCCGACCTTATCAGCCGGATGATCCAGTCGCCGATGAAGGACATGAGCCAGTTTGAATATATGGGTAACCTCATTCTGCTGATCGTGGGCGGAAATGACACGACCCGCAATTCGATGTCGGGTTATGCTTATGGGCTCAACAGCTTCCCCGACGAGCGCGAAAAGCTGGAGAAAAATCCCCAGTTCATCACCAACGCCGTCAGCGAAATCATTCGTTGGCAAACGCCTTTGGCGCATATGCGGCGCACCGCTACGCAGGACCATGACCTGTTCGGCGCGCCCATCAAGGCTGGTGACAAGATTGGCATGTGGTACCTATCGGCCAACCGGGATGAGACGGTGTTCGAAAATCCCGACAAGTTGATTGTTGATCGCGAAAACGCCCGTCGCCATTTGGCGTTTGGATATGGCATCCACCGTTGCGTCGGCGCACGATTGGCCGAATTGCAGATCCGCATTTTGCTTGAAGAAATGGCGGCGCGCCGCCTGCGACCCAATGTGGTAGCCGAACCCGACCGCGTGGCGGGCTGCTTCGTCCATGGCTATCGCAAGATGGATGTCGAACTATCGCGCTATTGATATGAAAGCTTTTGGACGTTTCCGGTATATGCATAGCCGGAGCGTCCAAAGGAACATGTCATGCAGTTAAGCAAACGCAAATTTCTGTCACTCGCAGGTGCAGGGGCAGCGGTGCTGGTTTTTGGCTGCGGCAAAAGTGCGACCGCCAAAACGCGCTATGCGGTGACATATAGCGATGCTGAATGGAAAAAGCGCTTGTCGCCTGCTGCATACCGCGTGTTGCGCCGCGAAGATACCGAACGGCCATATACGAGCCAGCTTAACAGCGAAAAGCGCAAGGGTACGTTCGTCTGCGCTGGCTGTAACCAGCGGCTGTTTGCGTCGGCTACCAAGTTTGAAAGCGGAACGGGCTGGCCAAGTTTCTATGCGCCACTGCCCGGCGGCATAGGCACCAAAACCGACTATAAAATCGGCGTGCCACGCACCGAAGTGCATTGCGCGCGCTGCGGCGGGCATCTTGGCCATGTGTTTAACGATGGCCCAAAGCCAACAGGCAAACGCTATTGCATGAATGGCGCCGCGATGAAGTTTATCCCCGGATAATCCGTCCAGCGCACGGCGCGCCAACGGACCTTATTTCGGTTCAGATATGCCCGAAAAGTCCAGCTCGGCGGGTTTCTTTGCCGTATCGGTTTTGCCGTTGTTTTCGATGATCGCAACAATGGCGTTCGCTCGTCCGTCCTGAAGCGCATAATCGCGTGCAGAATATCCCGCCCGGCTATCCTTCTTGTCCGGATTTGCACCGGCCTTCAAAAGCATGCGCACCGCTTCTGCATTGCGCAGTTGCACCGCCAGAATCAGCGCGGTTTCTCCGGCACGATTGGTCTGGTCAATCTGCGCCTTTTTACGCGAAAGCCAATCAATGCCATCGATGAAGCCCAATTGCGTGGCGAGCATCAACGGCGTCGTGCCCTTTTTGTCTGCCAAATTGGGGTTCGCACCTTTTTGTAACAAATACCCCAGCCAAGTCGCGTCACGGCGTTGAATGACAATGTGCAGCGCGGTTTCGCCGGTTGAATTGTCGCGTGTGTTGATAATCACCGAACCGGGCGCGGCCAGAAATTTTTCCGCGTCCTCGCCCTTACGATCGCGCACGGCTTTCAGGAAATTATAGCTGTCCGAAAACTGGGCTTGTGCAGCGGGCGCAACAAGGCCAGCGCCCATCGGCAAGATCAGCCCAGCGGCTAAGGCGAGAAAAAATGGCTTTTTCAACAAAGGGCCCCATTTAAATGTCCAACACACTTGATAACTGGTCTTTAGCAGACCATGTCTGGCCCCGCTATGAACAAAAATCTGATTTTCACGCTCTCCGCCGCGCTTTTGCTGTCGGCATGTGATTCACCCCCCGCACAGCCGCCGTTGAGCGAAGCCCCTCTGGCCGGTGCAACCATTGGCGGTGATTTTACGCTGACCGATCAAAATGGCAAAAAGCGGACCTTCAAGGAATTCGACGGCGCATATCGTATCGTCTATTTTGGCTACACCAACTGCCCCGATATCTGCACGCCCGACATGCAGAATCTGATGGCCGGGTTAAAAGCCTATGAGAAACGCCATCCGGAGCTTGGCGCAAAGATTCAGCCGATTTTCATCACCGTTGATCCCCTGCGCGACACGCCAGAGGTGCTGAAGCAATTCGTCAGCGCATTTCATCCGCGCGCGATTGGGCTTACGGGAACGGAAGCCGAAATTGCGGACGCAGCAAAGAAATTTGCGATTTACTCCAGCCGTGTCGAAGGGTCTTCGCCCGAAAACTACCTGATGAGCCATAGCCAGACACCCTATTTGATGGGGCCCGATGGCAAGCCTTTGGCGCTTATGCCCGCTGACGTTCCCAATACCGACATCAATGAAGGCGCGCCTAATTTGGTTGAGGCGGAATTGGCAAAATGGGTGCGCTGATTTGAACGAAGCGCCTTTTTGGGAAGCCCCGATAGAGAGCCTCGACCGCGCACAATGGGAGGCATTGTGCGATGGTTGCGGGAAATGCTGTCTCAACAAGGTGGAAGATGAAGATACCGGCCGCATCTACCCCACCAATGTCGCCTGCAAATTGCTGGATCTACAGACATGCCAATGTGCCGATTATCGCGGACGCCGCGCGATTGTGCCCGAATGTCGTCGGCTGACCGCGGACAAGATTGATGATTATGTCTGGCTGCCTTCGACCTGCGCCTATGTCCTGCGCGCGGCGGGCAAACCGCTTCCTGAATGGCATTATTTGGTAAGCGGAAACCGCCAGACAATTCATGACGCTGGCATGTCGGTCAAAGGTCGGGCTATATCGGAACTGCATGCTGGGCCGCTTGAAAACCATATTGTCGAACAGCCTCTCTGATCCTGAAGTGGTCATAGAAGGGGAGAGCGTACCCGTGCGCATTCGCCGCAACCCGCGCGCAAAGCGCATTTCGATGCGCGCCGATGCCGTGAAACGCGAAATCCGCATAACGATGCCGCATTATACGCCGACAAATGTGGCGCTCGATTTTGTCGAAAAGAAACGCGAATGGATCGCCACGCGGCTAAACAGCGCGCCTGAGATTGCCCCCATTGCCCCTGGCAGCGAAATCGCTGTCGAAGGCGAAAGCCACCTGATTGAATGGCGCGAAGAATGGCCGCGCAGCATTCGCTGCGGCGAAGGCATGCTGCGCTTGGGTGGCCCAAGAGAGTCGGTTGAAGCCCGCATCTTACGATGGCTCAAGGGCGAAGCGCGGCGGATTTTCACTAAAGAAATCGCACATTATTGCGACAAAGCCGGGGAACCAGTCCCACGCTTATCGCTGGGCGATCCCCGCAGCCGGTGGGGCAGCTGTTCCAGCCGGGGAACCATTTCGCTCAGCTGGCGGCTAATCATGGCGCCTGCATCTGTGCGCCGTTCGGTCATCGCACATGAGGTCGCGCATATGCGGCATATGAACCACAGCCCCGACTTCTACGCTTGGCTCGATGTCCTCTTTGAAGGGAACCGCAAGGCCGCGGACCAATGGCTAAAGATGCACGGCACGGGGCTGCAACGGGTTGGACGATAAGGAAGATAAGATGCTCGAAATGCGGGACATATGCGAACGATGCAAATCGCCACTGCCGATGGACAGCGGCGACGCGATGATTTGCAGCTATGAATGCACCTTTTGCGCACCCTGCGTGCATGGCCCGCTGAATGGACGCTGCCCCAATTGTGGCGGCGACCTTCAGCCAAGGCCAAAACGCATTAAGAAATAATCAGGTCAGCCTTTGGCGATTTCGCCACCCAGCGCACCATATTTCTTTTCGAAACCGGCGACATCGCCCGCCTCGAGATACTTGGCCTGATCAATCCAGTTGTCGCGGCTGATGCGGCCGGCAAATGCACCGAGCTTGCCATCAATTTCCGCTACATCGGCTGCCGTCCAACTCGCCACTTGCGCAAAGCTGGTTACGCCCAATGCCTTGAGCATAGCGTTCACTTTCGGACCAAGGCCCTTCAACAATTCGAGATTGTCAGGGACCGATACCTTAGCCTTGGCCGCTGGTTTGGCGACCTTGGGCTTGGGTGCGGCTTCTGCCTTCACCTTCGCCGCGGCAGCTTTCGGCGCGGATTTGGGCGCAGGCGCGGCCTTTGCCTTTGCTGCTGCAGGCTTTGCTGCTGGCTTAGGCGCCGCGACCTTGGCGACTGCGGTCTTCGGTTTAGCAGCCTTGGGTGCAGCAGGCTTCGGCGCTGCGGCTTTTGGGGCAGCTTTTGGGGCAGCTTTCGGAGCGGCCTTTGTTGCTGCAGCTTTCGGTGCAGCTTTCGGTGCAGCTTTCGGTGCAGCTTTCGGTGCAGGCACCTTCGCCGTTTTGGCCTTTGCCACAACTGGCTTCGCGGCAGCTGCTGGCGCGGCCTTTGTTGCTGCAGCTTTCGGTGATGCTTTTACCTTGGCTTTTGCGGTTTTCTTCGCGGGCGCAGGACCGTCCGCCGCCTTGGGTGCAGCAGGCACCTTAGTAGCAGGTGATGCCGGAACAACTGCCGCTGGAGGCGGCGCTAAATCTTTGGATGGGGCAGCCGTCTTCTTCGCGCCGTTACGCGCGAGCAACCACAAACCTAAAATGGCAATAATGGCCACCGCAATAATAATAATCAGTAGATTGTTGGACATAATATCCCTCCCAGAAACGCCCTCAATATCACCAACGGGTTACGCAATTTTTGCAGGGCGTGAAAGCGTTAATCCGCCGCGCCAACATTTGCGCGATTTCGTTAGTTGCCTGCTTCGCGCGCAACCTCACGCCAGCCAATGTCGCGGCGGCAAAAGCCATCGGGGAAAACGACCTGATCCACCGCTGCATAGGCCTTTGCTTGCGCGTCGGTGACGTTCGCCCCTGTTGCGGTAACGTTTAACACACGCCCGCCCGCTGCCACCAATTGCCCGTCCACTTCGGCGGTGCCTGCGTGAAATACCTTCGCGCCGGACACAAATGCCAGATCAATCGCGCCGCCTTTTTGGGGCACATCGGGATAGCCGTTCGCCGCCATGACGACGGTCAATGCCGTATCGGGCGAAAAGCTTGGAGCTGCGGCTTCAGAAAGCTTTCCAGTCGCAACCGCCAACATCAAAGCGGCAAGGTCGCCGTCAAAACGTGTCATCAGGACCTGGCACTCGGGATCACCAAAGCGCGCATTATATTCGATGAGCTTTGGCCCCTCATCGGTCAGCATGAGACCCGCGAACAGCACGCCCGAATAAGGCATGTCATGCGCCGCCATATACGCGACTGTCGGCTTAATGATGCGGTCCATGACTTCGGCTTGCAACGCAGGCGTCAGAACAATTGCGGGTGAATATGCACCCATGCCGCCGGTGTTCGGGCCAACATCACCATCGCCGACCCGCTTATGATCCTGCGCCGACCCGAATGCGACCACATCGCGGCCATCGGTCAGTGCGAAAAAGCTGGCTTCTTCTCCGGTCATAAATTCTTCGATGACCACGGAAGCGCCAGCGTCGCCAAAACCGCCGCCGAACATATCTTCAATCGCGGCCTCAGCATCAATGCGGGTTTCCGCGATAATCACGCCTTTGCCCGCAGCCAGGCCGTCTGCTTTAATGACATAGGGTGCTTGGAACGCATCGAGGCCAGATAATGCCGACGCTTTGCTGTCATGCCGGTAATAGCCCGCTGTAGGGATGCCCGCTGCTGCACATATATCTTTGGTAAAGCCTTTTGACCCTTCCAATTGTGCCGCCTTTTGATTGGGGCCGAAAACGGGAATGCCCGCATCGCGCAAGCTATCGCCCAGGCCGGCAACAAGTGGTGCTTCTGGACCGACCACGACCAACCCGACATCATGCCCTGCGCAAAAGGATATGACCGCCGCATGATCGGATATGTTCAATGCAACCAGATCAGCCTCTTCGGCAATCCC
>NZ_JBILOS010000158.1:0-3217 GCF_044374345.1 Sphingorhabdus sp.
CAGTTGGTGACGGTATCGCCCGTATTCACGGCCTCGACAATGTTCAGGCTGGTGAAATGGTCGAGTTCGCTAATGGTATTCAGGGCATGGCCTTGAACCTTGAAGCGGACAATGTCGGTGTCGTTATTTTCGGAACCGACAGCGAAATTCGTGAAGGCGACGTTGTAAAGCGTACCGGCACCATCGTTGACGTTCCTGTCGGCAAGGAACTGCTTGGCCGCGTCGTTGACGGCCTTGGCAACCCAATTGATGGCAAGGGCCCGCTCAAGACCACACAGCGCAGCCGCGTTGAAGTCAAAGCGCCCGGCATCATTCCGCGTCAATCGGTCTCGGAACCTGTTCAGACCGGCCTTAAGGCGCTCGACGCACTCGTTCCTGTTGGCCGTGGCCAGCGCGAATTGATCATCGGTGACCGTCAGACCGGTAAAACCGCTGTCGCCATCGACACGTTCATCAACCAGAAGGAAGTGAACAAGGGCACTGACGAATCGAAGAAGCTTTACTGCATCTACGTTGCCGTTGGTCAGAAGCGTTCGACCGTTGCGCAAATCGTTCGTGCATTGGAAGAACAAGGCGCGATGGAATATTCGATCGTTGTCGCTGCAACCGCTTCGGAGCCTGCACCGCTTCAGTATCTCGCGCCGTACACCGGCGTTGCGATGGGTGAATATTTCCGCGACAACGGCATGCACGCCGTCATCGTATATGACGATTTGTCGAAGCAAGCTGTTGCCTATCGCCAGATGTCGCTTCTTCTGCGTCGTCCTCCAGGCCGTGAAGCCTATCCTGGTGACGTTTTCTATCTCCACAGCCGTTTGCTTGAGCGCGCGGCAAAGATGTCCGATGCCAATGGCGGTGGTTCGTTGACGGCATTGCCGATCATTGAAACACAGGCTGGTGACGTTTCGGCCTATATTCCAACCAACGTGATTTCGATCA
Organism: Sphingorhabdus sp.; assembly: GCF_044374345.1. Taxonomy (GTDB): domain Bacteria; phylum Pseudomonadota; class Alphaproteobacteria; order Sphingomonadales; family Sphingomonadaceae; genus Sphingorhabdus_B. The sequence goes on from NZ_JBILOS010000158.1 coordinate 940, forward strand.
CCGACGGTCAGATCTTCCTTGAAACCGACCTGTTCTTCCAGGGTATCCGCCCTGCGATTAACGTTGGTCTGTCGGTTAGCCGCGTTGGTTCGGCTGCACAGACAAAGGCGATGAAGAAGGTATCGGGCTCGATTAAGCTTGAGCTTGCACAATATCGCGAAATGGCTGCGTTCGCGCAGTTCGGTTCGGATCTCGACGCGTCGACGCAAAAGCTGCTGAACCGCGGTGCGCGCTTGACCGAGCTGTTGAAGCAGAAGCAATTCTCGCCGCTGCCTTTCGAAGAGCAGACTGCGTCAATCTTCGCCGGTACAAATGGCTATCTCGACGGCATTCCAGTCGCCGACGTGAACCGCTATGAAGACGCCATGCTGGCTGACCTTCGTGCCAACCATGCTGGCATCCTGAAGACAATCCGCGACAGCCGCGACTTCAGCGACGACAGCAAGAAGGCGCTGATGGCGGCTCTCGACAAGTTCACGAAGAATTTCGCTTAACAATCACCCGTCATGCTGAACTTGTTTCAGCATCTTAATTAAGACCCTGAAACAAGTTCAGGGTGACGGCAAAGGGAAGAATAGATGGCGTCTCTTAAGGCCCTCAAAATGCGGATCAACTCGGTCAAGTCGACCCAGAAGATCACCAAGGCGATGAAAATGGTCGCTGCTGCAAAACTGCGTCGGGCAACCGAAGCAGCAGAAGCATCACGCCCATATGCCGAACGACTGGAAGCGGTCGTATCAAGCATCGCGTCGAAGGTAACGGTCGGTCCACAATCGCCAAAGCTGCTTGCTGGTTCAGGCAACAGCGACGTGCATCTGTTCGTTGTCGCTACCAGCGACAAGGGCCTTGCTGGCGCATTCAACACCAATATCGTCCGTCTTGCCCGCCGTCAGGCAGAGGCGTTGAAGGCCGAAGGCAAGACCGTTAAATTCTACACCATCGGAAAGAAAGGCCGCGATCAGCTCAGCCGGACGTTCCGTGGCGATATCATCCACAGCATTGAACCAGGCGATTTGGGCAAGCTCACTTACGCTGATGTGCAAGCATGGGGCGAAGATTTGACCGCACGTTTTGAAGCGGGCGAATTTGACGTCGCGCATCTGTTTTTCAGCAAGTTCGAAAACGTCCTTACGCAAACGCCAACGCAAATTCAGCTGATGCCCGTCGCTGTTACTACGGGTGAAGGCGATGCCATGGGCGTTTCTGCAACGGTTGAATATGAGCCAGACGAAGAAGAAATCCTCGCTGACTTGCTGCCACGCAATGTTGCCGTTCAGTTGCTTCGCGCAAACCGCGAAAATGCTGCGTCCGAGCAGGGTTCGAAAATGACCGCAATGGACAACGCAACGCGCAATGCGGGCGACATGATCAACAAGCTGACTATTCAATATAACCGCACGCGTCAGGCGGCGATTACCACTGAACTTATCGAAATTATCGCAGGCGCAGAAGCGCTTTAACGACATCCAAAGGCAAGGAAGAAGCAAATGGCAACCGCCCCGAAGAAGACCGCCGCTCCCAAAAAGGCCGCAGCACCCGCCGCAGCCGCTAAAAAAGCGCCTGTGAAAAAAGCCGCTGCAGCCAAGGCTCCCGCTAAAAAAGCTGGTGCTGGCCAAACCGCGATTAACGTTGCCGGTGCAACGGGCCGCATTTCACAGGTCATCGGCGCTGTTGTCGACGTAACCTTCACTGGCCAGCTGCCCGCCATTTTGTCGGCACTTGAAACCGACAATAACGGCAACCGCCTTGTCCTTGAAGTGGCCCAGCATCTTGGCGAAAACACCGTTCGCACGATCGCAATGGACGCGACCGAAGGTTTGACCCGCGGTCAGCCCGTGCGTGACACCGGTGCGCAGATTTCGGTTCCAGTTGGTCCAATGACCCTTGGCCGCATCATGAACGTTATTGGTGAACCAATCGACGAGCGTGGCCCTGTTGGCGCGGCAAAGTCGAGCCCAATCCACGCAGAAGCGCCTTTGTTCACCGACCAGTCCACCGAAGCGGAAATTCTCGTCACCGGTATTAAGGTTATCGACCTTCTCGCACCTTATGCAAAGGGCGGCAAGATTGGTCTGTTCGGCGGTGCCGGCGTTGGTAAGACCGTTCTTATTCAGGAACTGATCAACAACATCGCAAAGGGCCATGGCGGCGTTTCGGTGTTTGCTGGCGTGGGTGAGCGTACCCGCGAAGGTAACGATCTGTACCATGAATTCCTCGACGCAGGCGTTATCGCCAAGGACGCCGACGGCAACCCAACCCCAGAAGGTTCAAAGGTTGC
>NZ_JBILOS010000146.1:0-3206 GCF_044374345.1 Sphingorhabdus sp.
AACGCCAGCGGTTTTCTCCGCAATATGGGCGAGTTCTTCTGCCGATGGGCGCTCATTGACCGTGGTGTCGGCGATAAATACCGTATGTGTTTTTCCGACCATGACGTGAATGCCAAATGGTGTCGCATCCTTCTTGGCATCGAGCACACGGCGCAGCTCGCGCAAGGTTTGTCCAAAGGTACGCGTCACGCCCGTGATCATCGCGTCGGCTTGGTCCATCTGCAGCAGCAGTGCGCCAAAGATGTTGCGGTCGCGGTTGACCATCCGCTGAATATCGCGGCGCAGATAACCGCGACGCTGCAAGCGGCCATATAACCGGTCGACCATTTTTTCGACCAGTGGACTTTGGGCGCTGTTATGGATTTCATATTCATCGGGATTGGCGCCGAGCCCGATCAGTTTTTCGGTCACGCGCGCATCGCGTCCGACCAGCACCGGTATGCCATAGCCATCTTGTTTGAACTGAACGGCGGCGCGCAACACGACATCTTCTTCAGCTTCGGCAAAGATGACACGCTTTGGCTTTGCCCTTGCGGCTGCATAAACTTGGGTCAGAACCGATGTCGTCGGGTTTTGACGCGCGCGCAGGCTCGCGCGATACGCGTTCATATCGGCAATCGGCTTTTGCGCGACGCCCGAATCCATCGCTGCTTTTGCAACGGCGGAGGCGACGATTTCCATGAGGCGCGGGTCGAATGGCGACGGGATGATATAATCCCGCCCGAATTTGTGCATTATGCCGCCATAGGCAGCGGCCACTTCCTCGGGCACGGTTTCACGCGCCAATTGTGCCAATGCATGCGATGCCGCAATCTTCATGGGTTCGTTGATAGTCGTGGCGCGTACGTCGAGGGCTCCGCGGAACAGGAAGGGGAAGCACAGGACATTGTTGACCTGATTTGGAAAATCCGACCGCCCCGTCGCAATGATCGCATCGGGCCGCGCCGCGCGCGCCACAGGCGGCGAGATTTCGGGATCTGGGTTTGCCATGGCGAAGATGATCGGTTCAGGTGCCATCGTCTTTACCATGTCGGCGCTCAACGCATTGGCAGCGGAAAGACCAAGGAAAACATCTGCGCCGACGATGGCTTCCGCCAAATTGCGCGTAGTGGTTTTTGCGGCATGCGCCGATTTCCACTGATCCATGCCTTCAGTGCGGCCCTGATAAATCACGCCGGTCCGGTCGCACATAATCACATTGCCGTGCGGTACGCCCATGGCCTTGATCAGCTCGGTGCAGGCAATCGCCGCCGCACCCGCGCCATTGCAGACGACCTTAATGTCTTTCAACGTACGGCCCGTAAGCTCGCACGCATTGATCAAACCTGCCGCTGCAATGATCGCGGTGCCGTGCTGGTCATCATGAAAGACCGGAATATTCATCCGTTCTTTCAACGTCTGTTCAATGATGAAGCAATCAGGCGCGGCTATGTCTTCCAGATTGATGCCGCCAAATGTCGGTTCAAGAAGTTCGACCGCATCAATGAAACGTTGCGCATCTTCGGTCTTCACCTCAATATCGATCGAATCGACGTCGGCGAAGCGTTTGAACAGCACCGCCTTGCCTTCCATCACGGGCTTGGATGCCAATGCACCCAAATTGCCCATGCCAAGAATCGCTGTGCCGTTTGAGATAACGGCGACGAGATTACCCTTTGCGGTATAATCATAGGCCGTTGCCGGGTCGTCATAAATGGCCTGCACCGGCACCGCGACACCCGGTGAATATGCCAGCGACAAATCACGTTGCGTCGCCATGGGCTTGGTTGCCACGATTTCGATTTTCCCCGGGCGACCTTGGGAATGGAAATCCAATGCTTCCTGAGCTGTAATCTGGACGTCGCTATCGTTCATTTTTGGCCCTGACCCTGTATTATGATTCAAAGTGCCCTAACGCGGTGGTGCCGCTAGGGCAAGCATTGCCCCAAAGGAACGGCTCCGCTATCGCGTTGCCCATGACGGGGACAATGAAAGCGACATCGGGACCGACACCAATGATGGTGCAGTATCTCGGGCTGAAGGCAAAGGCCGAGGATTGCCTGTTGTTCTACCGCATGGGCGACTTTTTCGAGCTGTTCTTCGATGATGCGCGTGCGGCCGCTGCAACGCTGGATATCGCGCTCACATCGCGCGGCGAACATGATGGTAGGCCCATTCCAATGTGCGGCGTACCGGTGCATGCAGCCGAAGGCTATCTGGCGCGGCTCATCAAGGCGGGCCACCGCGTCGCGATTGCCGAGCAAACCGAAAGCCCCGAAGATGCCAAGGCGCGCGGCGGTTCGAAGACATTGGTGGCGCGCGACATCGTCCGGTTCGTGACGGCGGGTACGCTGACTGAGGACAGCTTGCTGGAAAGCTGGACATCAAACATGCTCGTCGCGGTCGCACCGGTGGGTGACGAATATGGTCTTGCGGCAGCAGATATTTCGACGGGCTATTTCGAACTCGTCACCGTTGCGGCGAGCGCACTTGAAGCGGAACTTGCGCGGCTGTCCGCAAGCGAACTGGTCGTGCCGGATGGTTTGGCCCAACAGTTTACCGGCGCAATCATTCGTCCGCGCGCCGACTTTGAAAGCATCGTCGGCGGCGATGTGCTGAAGCAGCATTTTGCCCTTTCGACCCTTGACGCCATCGGCGCGGTCACGCGCGCTGAACAGGCTGCTGCCGGCGGGCTCATTGCCTATTTGGCGCATGTCGGGCAGGGCAACATGCCCTTCCTCAAACTGCCCGTCCGGCGTGAGGTGCACGCCCATTTGCTGATTGACCAAGCAACGCGCGATAGCCTGGAAATCAGCGCAGCGCATAAAGGCGCGCGCGCTGGATCATTACTGGCTGAGGTGGATCGCACGATAACGGGTGCCGGCGCACGCCAGCTGGCGTCCGACCTGTCAGCGCCGCTGATGGACCAGAATATCATCGAAGCGCGACTGTCGCTGGTGCAGTGGTTCCATGACGCGCCGTTGACCCGCGATGCCGTCCGGTCTGCTTTGCGGCAATTGCCGGATATTGCCCGTGCATTGGGCCGCGTTGTGGCTGGACGCGGCAGTCCACGCGACTTGGGACAAATTCGCGATGGGTTGGATGCCGCGCGCCACCTGCGTGAGCGATTGGGCGCCATGGCCGACCGCCCCGAATTGCTCGACCAATTGTTGCCGATGTTGGATGGCCACGGCCATATGGTGGACATACTCAGCCGTGCGCTTGTT
>NZ_JBILOS010000069.1:0-10844 GCF_044374345.1 Sphingorhabdus sp.
GCAGAAGTAAACAGAGCGTTGACATAGCCTGTTTGCCAGACCGCGCCGGTTGCGCCCTTAATCCGCGAACGGGTTCTTTGATGAACGGAAATTGATGCGCACGGGTACGGCACCAAAATCCAAGTCACGGCGAATACCGTTGAGCAAATAGCGCGCATAGCTGGCGGGCAATTCGTCGGTCCGGTTGCCGAAAATCACGAACGTTGGCGGGCGGTTGCGCGCCTGCGTCATGTACCGCAATTTGATCCGCTTGCCGCCGGGGGCAGGTGGCGGGTTTGCCGAAATCGCGGCTTCGAACCAGCGGTTGAGTATGCCGGTGGGCACGCGCTTGTTCCACGCCTCTCGCGCGTCAAACGCCGCCGAAATCATCTGGTCCAGCCCCTTGCCGGTCAGCGCAGATACGGCGATCATCGGAACGCCCTTTAACTGCGACAGGCCTTCATCCAGCGCGCCGCGGATCCCTTTGAACAGGCTGCCACCATCGACGGCCACGTCCCATTTGTTAATGGCGACAATCAGCGCGCGGCCTTCTTGAATGACATGGTCGGCGATTTTCAGGTCTTGGACTTCCAAACCTTTGGTCGCGTCCAAAAGCAGCACGACGACTTCCGCAAAATCGATCGCGTGGCGGGCGTCGGCCACCGACAGCTTTTCAAGCTTGTCCTGCACCTTGGCGCGCTTGCGCATCCCCGCCGTATCGATCAGGCGCACCCGCCGTTCGGTCAGCATCGGCGGAATATTGCCTTCTTCATCGGGCTCGCGCTCTTTCGGGCTTGGGTCGTTCCAGACCCAGTCCACCGAAATACTGTCGCGGGTAATCCCTGCCTCAGGGCCGGTAATCAAGCGGTTCTCGCCCAAAATCTTGTTGATGAGCGTTGATTTGCCTGCGTTCGGGCGGCCAACAATGGCCAGTTTCAATATCGCGTCAGGGGCTTCGGGGTCGGGCACTTCAAAGGCACCGCCGTCAATATGCGGCAACAGCGATTGGAACAGGTCGGCCATGCCTTCGCCATGTTCGCCGCTGATCGCAATTGGCTCGCCAAAGCCAAGTGCGTAGCTTTCCAATATGCCGTTATCGCCCTGCTTGCCTTCGGCCTTGTTCACGGCCAGCACGACGGGTGTCGCGCTGCTGCGCAGCCAACGGGCGATTTCTTCATCGAGCGGGGTGACGCCGACACGACCGTCGATCAGGAACAACGCAACCTGCGCGCCCGCAATCGCGGCTTCGGTCTGCATCCGCATCCGGCCGGGCAGGGTATCGGGATCTTCATCCTCATAACCTGCGGTATCGACAATGGTGAATTCAAGATCGAACAAACGACCTTCGCCCTCACGCCGGTCGCGCGTGACGCCAGGCGTATCGTCGACAAGCGCCAGCTTCTTGCCAACCAAACGGTTGAACAAAGTTGACTTGCCGACATTGGGCCGACCGATAATGGCTACCGTCGGCAACATGCCGGCATTACTCCTTTAAAGACTTAGCCCCGGAACGCGGAAATGCGGCCGGAGTCGTCCAAGATATACAATATGTTGTTCGCCACGATCGGGGCGAGCGACACGTCATTCTTTACGTCGAATACTTCAGTGGCGGCGCCTTCTTCGGGGGAAATCGACCAGATCGCGCCATGCGAATTGGCAACGATCAAACGGCCACCGGCGAGGACTGGACCATACCAGCTGATCGGGCCTTTTTTCTTCTTTTCATTTTTGAAACGCTGCAGCTTTGAAATCCACCGGACCTTGCCGCTTGAACGCGCAACGCACAGAAGCTTTGCCTCATCCGTCATCACAAATACCCATTCGCCAACCGCGACAGGTGTCGAAATGCCGGCAATGTTGATTTCCCAAATGCGCTGGCCGCTGACCAGTTCATAAGATGCCATACGGCCACCCTTGCCAAGCGCAAAGACGCGGCCACGGTCAATGACGGGATCGGCGTCAATATCGGTCAACGTCGATACAGATGTCGACATGGCCGTGCGTGACAATGTGTCGCTCCACAGGCTGCGGCCATTTTCATAACGATAGGCGGCAAGCTCTCCGCTGGAATAGCCAGCGATGACCGTGCCTTGTGCCGCGGCAGGTGCGCCAACGCCAAAGATGCCCGATGCGGCAACCGGGCCAGCTTCGTTCCATTGCGGTTCACCGTCGCTTTGACGCAAAGCGTAAATCTGGTTGTCCTGGGTCATGACATATAGATTGCCATTGGACAGTGTCGGCGCACCGCGCAGCGGCCCTGCAGGACGTTTTTTCCACACCAGCGCACCGGTATCGGCGGCAAGCGATGCGACATCGCCAACGCCGTTGGTCGCAAATATGTTGGTGGCGGTTGCGCTTACGCCGCCGCCATAGCGTGATGACTTGCCATCATCTTTGACTTCAAGCGCATTGCTCCAAATTTGCGCGCCGGTGTTGGCGTCAAAGGCCGTGACCCGCGCCGTGGTGTCGACAACATATAGACGCCCGTCGCTCATCACCGGGCTCGCGGCGAGGCGCGCGCGCGGGTTGGCACCCTTTACGCGTGCGGTCCAGATACGCGTCAGACTTTGGCCCAGTTCAACATGGCCGGGTGATTTTGATGCGTTACCGCCGGGCTGCGCCCATGCTTCGTTGATGGTTGCTGGTGGCAAGGTCACCGCAACATTGGCCAGCGCGGCATCAATGTCCGTGTCGCGCTCGGCACCCAATATGGCGACGCGACTGCCGACGGTCGGGGTGTTGTTTTTCTTTCCGGCATCGCCGCGCATGCCGTCCAAAACGGCACAGCCGCCAAGGGTGGTGGATGCAGCGAGGACCAATAAAAGCTTCGTGACAGTCTTCAATTTCACTCTCCCTTGGAGGCGGTTTCATCCGCCTTCGATGCCGCATTGCGCTTTGCGTCAACCTGAACAGTATCTACGCCAAGCGCGCCAGCCATTTGTTGCGAACGGCTACGCAGCGACTCCGGCAGGTCCTCCTGCTTGGAAATCTGGGCAAAAATCGGGCCAGCCAAATTGTCCTTACCCATTTTTATATAGGCCAATGCCGTCAGTTCGCCCGCGCTGCCGAACCATGCATGGCCGGGGGTCGCAAGTGGCTTCAACCTGTCAATAACCTGTTGCGGCGGGGTCGAATCAAATTCGGCACTGACCTGACGAATGAGCGCGAGATCGCGGAATGTCTGCGGCAGGCTGCTGTCTGCTGCGACCTTTGCATAAATTGCGACCGCTTTCTTGGTCTCGCCGTCTTCGCCAAGCAAATTGGCTTCGACCAGTTGCGCCATCGCGCGATATCCGGGTTGGTCCGCCTTGGCGAGTGTCGCGAGCTGTGCGCGGGCTTCTTTTTCCTGACCGGCGCGCAATTTGTCCATCGCATCCACGAACAGTTCGCTTTGCAAATCGGCCGCCGCCTGCTTTTGATTGTGATATACAATCCAGCCACCAAAAGCGAGCAAACCCGCCACAATAGCGGCCAATAACCAGCGTCCGTAACGTGTCCAGAAATTGGTGAGATCGCTTGCGCGGACGGCATCATCCACTTCGCGCAAAAACGCTTCGTCGCTTCCGCTCCGGTCTTTTTCAGGGCGCTGTTCTGTCGGTGTCAAAGCCAAGAGGGCCTCCGATTATAAATAGTCTTGATCAGTTGGAGCCGTCCTTAGCCCGACTTGGCTGGATAGGCCAGCCTGCTTTACGCAGGTTGGTACAGCTGTTCGGGCCCGGGGAAGCTGCGGTCACGCACGCCAGCGGCATATTCACGCACTGCATCTTCAACGCTAACGCCCATATTGCCGAATTTTTTGACGAACTTTGGCACGCGGTCGAACAGACCAAGCATGTCTTCGGCGACCAAAACTTGCCCGTCGCATTGCGCAGACGCACCAATGCCAATCGTTGGGCAGGCAACTTTCTGCGTAATTTCAATGGCGATATGTTCCAGCACGCCTTCGATCACCATGGCAAAGGCACCGGCATCGGACATGGCGATGGCATCTTCGACAATCGATTTGGCTTCTTCAGGGCTCTTGCCGCGCACGCCATAGCCGCCAAGGATGTTCACGGCTTGCGGGGTCAGGCCGACATGCGCCATCACGGGAATGCCGCGCGACGTGAGGAATTCGACCGTTGGGGCCAAAACCTTGCCACCTTCCAATTTGACCGCAGCAGCGCCGGTTTCCTTCAACAGCCGCGATGCGTTCACAAATGCCTGCTCGGCTGAGGCTTCGTACGAACCAAAGGGCATGTCGACGATGACGGCGGCGTGATAGCTGCCACGCACAACCGCTGCGCCATGCGCGGCCATCATTTCCATCGTCACCGCGACCGTATGCGGCAGGCCGTAAATCACCTGACCCAGCGAGTCGCCGACGAGCAGCATGTCGCAATGCGGATCCATCAATTGCGCCATGCGTACGGTGTAGGCGGTCAGCATGACGAGTGGTTCTTGGCCCTTTTGCTGACGGATGCGCGGCACGGTCAGCCGCTTCATCGGCGACGGCGTCGGGTTCGCACGGCTGGTGGATGTGTCGAACGTGAGCGTTTTTGAATTGGTAGACATGGCGGAGGACTTAGCCGCTAAACGCACCGCACGAAAGGAAGAACGGGCGGTGTGTATGTTATATTTGACTCGATGTTAAAAATAACTAACATTAAGTGCGAATCATGTAACATTGGAGATTGTCGATGTCCTTCCGAGAGAAAATTCACTGGATTGCGTTAGTCGGGTTGCTGTCCGCTTTCGGCTGGTATTTCCTGAGCTATCCTTGGGAAATCGCGAATTCGCCCAAGGGAATGTACATTGCGGTGTGGATGTTACTGCCGGTGACGATCATTTTTTTGGTGCCAATGGTCGCGGGTGCCGCCTTTTTTGCGATACGCTCACCGAAGGACGCTGATCTGAAAGAAGACGAACGCGAAAAGGGCATCCATCTCAGGGGAACCCATCTGGCCTATTACCCCTTGGCCATCGGGGTTCAGCTGAATATCTTCGTGCTCATCAACGGATTCAATTATGGGTACGCCGTGACCATCCTGATCGCCACATTGGTTATTGCCGAACTCATTCGCGTGGGGTCGCAGCTATATTATTATCGCCGTGGCTACTGACCCGATGGCGCAAACACCCTTCACCAACGACATCAGGACGCTGCGCTTCCTCGCCGGGGAGATGACGCAGGGCGATTTGGGCGACAAGGTGGGCGTCACGCGCCAGACCATTGCCGCCATTGAGCAGGGCAAATATTCACCCTCGCTTGAGGTCGCGTTTCGCATCGCCCATGTCTTTGGAAAGCCGCTTGAAGAGGTTTTTCAGTGGACTGCAAAAGCCGGATAAAGTGTGCCGGCTTGTTCGTCACCGTTTCTTCGAAAACGCCGCGCATTGCGCAACCAGCGACGTCATATCATCCACCGGAATGATGTGCTTCGGGCCGAAATTGAAACAGGATTTGCCCTGCATGCGTTTGCGCAAGGCGTCTGAAATTTCGTCCAATAATGCGGGGTCGAGATAGACCGGAAACAGGTGGAACGAGACGTAGCTTTTCTTGATTTGAACCGCTGCAAACATCTCGGGCGTGCCATCGGCCTTCACGGTTTCGAGATAATAATTGTCCGCCGCATCCCGCTTTACCTGAAAGTCGGGCTCATAGGGTTTCAGCATATTCTTCAGCGTCGAAAATATGTCGTCCACCTCATTCTCCCATTATGTTCGCCCGTGCCGACACGGCCTCTGCAACATTATCACTGAAAATGCCGTCAATGCCCGTGGCCAGAAACGCCTTCATCTCGGCCTGAACATCGCCAATGCCGCGCGGGTCGACGCCTGATTTTTGCGCCAGCGGCAGGAAGTAATTTTCGCGGCGGAATGTCCATGGGTGCACCGCAAGGCCGACCTTATGCGCATCAGCGACAAGCGTCGTGGGCGTGCCCAGATTGCCGATGAGTGTACGCGGGATGACCATGGCCTTGTTCGGGCCAACGCCATCGGCATAGGTCGCAACAATTTTCAGGCCCTCGGCAGTGGCCATTTGTGGGTAGGTCAAATCGCTGCGGTCGGCGGGGCTGCCCTTTTCTTCCATCAGCTGGATCAGCCGCAATTTCGTCTTGGGCCGCAATGCTTTTAGATTTTCGACCTCAAACGATTGGATGAAAATCGGCGCGTCTTTTGTGACATGGCCAAAACGGGTCAGCATCGCCAGCAACGGCGCCTCATGCGGCAAACCGATTGAGCCGAAATAGCTTGGGTGCTTGGTTTCGGGATAGACGCCGACATTGTGCGCCTTGGCGAGGGTCAGTATCTCTTCAAAGGTCGGGATTTCAAACTGCCCGTCAAACGCCATATTGTCCTTGCGCAATTGCGGCAGGCGTTCCTTCGCCCGCAGGGTCTTGAGTTCGGCCAGCGTGAAATCTTCGGTGAACCAGCCGGTCATTTTCTTACCATCGATGGTCTTGCTTGTCTTGCGGTCGGCAAATTCGGGCTTGTCGGCCACGTCGGTGGTTTCCGAAATCTCATTCTCATGCCGCGCGACCAGAACGCCGTCTTTCGTCAGGACAAGGTCAGGCTCGATATAATCCGCACCCTGTTCAATCGCGCGGGTGTAGCTGGCGATGGTGTGTTCGGGGCGCTCACCCGATGCGCCGCGGTGCGCGATGATGATGGCTTGGCCGTTTAAGGGTTTTTCCATGGCGTGGCTCTCCGGTGTCGCGCAGGCGGGCAATAAGAATAAGGCGATGAAGAGGGCGTGCAGGTTTTTCATACCGCCTTCATGGCCGCGCAGCATTTCAGTTCTGCGACAAGACCGGTTCCCATTCGGATTCCTTGAACCCCACCAGCAAAGCCGTGCCGCCTTCGACGACGGGCCGTTTGATCATCGACGGGTTGGCGACCATCAAGGCGATGGCTTTGGCCTCGTCAATGTCGGCCTTGTCGGCATCGGGCAATTTCTTGAACGTCGTGCCTGCCTTGTTCAGCAGCTTTTCCCAGCCAACTTGGCCCACCCAGCGCGCCAGATGCGCTTCGGTCACCCCTGCCTTTTTATAATCATGAAAGACAAAGCTAACGCCGCGCGCATCAAGATAATTCCGCGCCTTTTTGACGGTGTCGCAATTGGGAATGCCGTAGAGGGTGATGTGTGACATGGGTTTCTTTCTGGTGCGCCTTCGTTGGGGTCGTGACGCGTCCTTTAGTTTTTCTGTAGGGCCTTCGCCTCAGGAAATAATGGCCACGCCAATTGTTGGCCCAAAGTCGCGTCTGGCAAATTCTCTACCCCATAGCTTTGCGGATAGGTGCGGGTGATTTTCGCGGTGCCGAACAGAATGTCCCAAAAGAACAGCAGATTTCCGAAATTGCCTTTATAGTTCACGGCAGGGTCGCTGTAATGACGCCCATGATGGGCATGGTGGGTAGCAGGCGTCGATATCGTGCGTTCAACCACCCACATGACGGGCGAAAGCCATTTGATTTTAAGCAGCTTCGCATCCCAAGCCACATCGCTATGCGCCCCGATGATCACAAGTTGTTTGACCACAACATAGCCCGCAAACACCCAACCCAAGCCCATGTAGATCAACACGGCCGAGAACCAGATGCTTGGCATCAGCGCGTAATAAAAAATGTTGTTCCGGTAGACCAACCGGATGCTCATATAGCGGGCGTTGTGGTGCGCACGGTGCATATTGTAGAGCCACGCGAAGCTATGCGATGCACGGTGCTGCCAATATTGCATCATGTCATCCAGGATCAGGAACAACCCGATCGCCAGGAATATATTGATACCCGACAACATCCCACGCCATTCGGGACGCAGCGCGCCGAGCGCATAGTCGACAAATAGCAAAATGGCGGGCTGGGTGAAAACCAACAATAAAACGGTGCTGATAACTTCAACAATGCCGTCGTCGCGGGTTTGCTCATTCTTCGAAAAAAGGCGGGTGCGAAACAATTCAAGCAGGCCAAAGGCCAGATAAATGGAAAGAACCACATAGGTTGAAGTCGGCATCTTAGTCGTGCTTTCTTGGAATGATTACGGTCTAGGCCCAGTATCCATGCACGGACGCAGAAGGCAATGACAACAGCGATGCGGATGACGAACAAAAAGGCATCATGCGAGCTAACATAGGTTTTGGACGACCCACAAGGGCGCAGATCAATTTGGTTGCCGCAAGAGGGCGATGTTCGACATGGATTTCTTTCGGGCGCGCTTTTGTGGGGTGGTGAAGGTTCGTTACATATTTCTTAAACATTTTGAATGACAAGATTTCGCATGATCATCAAAAACCCCAACGTTATGGCTGTTGATGGGCCCATTATATCAGTATCCTGTTACTGAAATGGCGCATTACGACTTGCATCATGGCCTCATTGCAAATCCAAAAACTTGGAATCATTTTAATGTAGAGATGAGGAGATAAACATGAGTCGTTTTTCTGCCATTTGGGTATCAGCCGCATTTTTTTTGCCCGTAACTATGGTATCTGCGGAGAAACCCGCGGATAAAGAAATTGTCGTCACTGGGGCGTCGCTGGCGGATACAGAACGAACGCTAAAAAATTGCTTGGCGGGTAATTGTTCACCTGATGCAGATGTCCGCGCGGCAATTGCACATGCAGAAAACCAGTTTGTTGCCGGTGAATATCGGGACGCCAAAACGACGTTGAAAAAAGCAATCGGCCGCAATGGGAAATATCGAAATCAATTCCCGGTAGAGCTTTCCTATCTATATCGAGCGTCAAGCCGCATTGCCGAGCATCTCGGCGAGACTGACGAGTACCGGCTGCGCTTGCTGGATATGCGTGACACGCTTCGGTCAAACTTCCCCGCTGACGATGCCAGAGTTCTCTCTGCCCAACTAGAGATCGCGGACAGTCGCGTTAAGCTTGGTTATCCAGACAATGCACTGGACATTTATGCAGATGTTGAAAAGGCCGCAATCGCGGCAGGGCAAAACCAGATTGCAACCCTCGCCAAGCTTCGCGCGAATTTGTTGATTTATGCCATTGGCGAAAACGAACGGTATCAGCCCGATATGAAGCGCGCGCGTGCCGCGCTTGCCGAAATGGTCAAGCGGCCGCTGCCCGGGTCTGATGACTTTTCACTCATCGCCGAAGTCGCATTGGCGCGTATTGATCGGCGGGAGGGTCGCGGTGACTCAACCGATGCCATTATGCGCCGGGTGTTATCGCGCGGTGTTGATCGGCCAATTTTACTGTCTGCCGACCCCATTGATGTGCCGAAGAGCGCTTATGGTGAAAGAACGAATAGTGGGCAGTCCTTATTGTTGAATGTTGGCCCAAGAAGAATTGAAGGGGAATCGATGCCAGCTCCTCAAAATGTGCTGACGCAAATTCCTCGAAATTTTGAAGACCGTTGGATGGATGTCGGCTTCTGGGTTACCGCCGATGGTCGCGTAGATGATGTTGAAGTGCTACGCACCGAAGGCTCCGGTGACTGGATGAAGATCGTCATCAACTCGATTCAATCACGCCAATATGCGCCAATTCGTAACAAGGACGGGGCGACACATCCGGGATTTTATATGATCGAGCGCTACACCTATACAGCACGATATATGGAAGACATCACGGGATCACGAATACCGCGCCGGTCAACTCAGGCGAGAATCGAACGGCTTGATCTAACGCCCGAAAATTTTGATCAGCCATTTGCCAACAGGCCAAAGACGAACCGTCAAACAGCCAGCTAACTGCGATCGCCGAAAAAGCGGACTGGCAGGTTGCGACGACATTGCGGGCGGAGCCAGAGAAAGCTAAACACAGCGGAGGGAGACTGGACAATGGCGCTAGTTACAATCGGGTCTGCTTTCGCTGCCGTGATGATATGGCTTGCGCTTCACGCCAATGCTCGATTTTCCGGTGAACGGCGCCTACCCATGCAATGGTGGCTGAACGGGGAAGTTACTTGGTATGCGCCACGTCGTATAGCATTGGCCTTCATTCCAACGTTAGCAATCATTGTCTTTGCTTTATACGTTGCACTTAGCCTCACAACAAAACCCAGAGCTGGTGATGAGCAACTCGTCATACCCGCTATGTTGTTTATGGGTTTTCTTTTTCTCGGCATTCAGTGGCTTCACCTATATTTGGTAAGAAAAACACTGGATCGGAGCGGCGGATAACACTGCAACCGCCCACACACACCGTCACCCTGAACTCGTTTTGGCTCTGCCAGCCTTCGGCTCCAGGGTCTTACTTTTTCATGCACCGTCCAGAATTAAGACCCTGAAACCAGTTCAGGGTGACGAGGAGGGGTGCAACATGGCCCACCGCGCCACGTCCTGGCCTACCCCGAACCCCGGCCAGATAGGAACGCAGCCACGGCAATCGCCCTGACCGCATGGATGTCACTTATAATGCTCCCGCCGGTCGCCGAAATCACGCACGCGTTTGCGCCATGCGCGATAGCTGCCGGGTTTCAGCTGCGTGCGCATAATTGCCTTTATCTGGTCCGGTGTGACGCCATGCTGCGCCGAAATCTGTGTGAAACTGATATGGTCGGACAGCGCCATTTCGACGATTTCGCTGAGCGCGGCGGGTGATAATTCTGCTGCCATGCGTTCAGAGCCCGAACAGATTCTGCCAGCGCGGGTCCGACTTTGCGACCTTTACCAGAAACGGACAGGTCGGCCGTGCTTTGACGCCCATGGCTTCGATCTGTTCAAACACACCCGTGGCCAGCCGTCCCCCCGCGCCCGTCCCGCGCAAGGCGGATGGCACTTCGGCGTGCGGCAATATCATGACATCTCCGTCCCAGCGGATGGTGACATAAGCATCGCCCGCCTCCGTCGGCATGTTGAACCGGTTGCGTTCGGGTTCGTAGGTGATGGTCATGGCTGTTTCAGCCTTATTCCCACTCAA
>NZ_JBILOS010000147.1:0-3085 GCF_044374345.1 Sphingorhabdus sp.
AAGGCCCGCCGAAAACCGGTCAAGATGTGGATGATCGCGGCTGTCGCCTTTGCCATTTTGGTCGCAGCTATTGGCGGCGCGATATCCTATTTTGGCATGCCCGGCTTCAGCCTTTCAAACGCGGCCGCGGAGCCCGATCTGACCATCGTGTTGAACGACAATCTCGAACTCAACGAACGCGAAGATGGCACGCCGTATTTCATCGCGAGCGGCAGTATCGTCAACCCGACCGCCGTGGAGCAAAATGTGCCTGAAATGCTGGTCACGCTGAAAGATGCGAGCAGCCGACCCGTTTACAGCTGGAAAATGAAGGCAAAGACACGCACCCTTGGCCCCGGAGAAAAGGTCGATTTTAGCGAGGCACGGCTCGACGTTCCGCTGGCCGCCAAAGAAATCAGCGTCGGCTGGGTCCTTTCCGGCGAATAAGGGCGCGCTATTTAGCGCGTGCATTCCATGCGACCCCGCTATTTGGCACAAGGTCACTTGAACTCACAGACGCACTTGGCTATGCGCTCCCCACGGCCAACAGGCCAGCGCCGCCTTAGCTCAGTTGGTAGAGCATCGCATTCGTAATGCGGGGGTCGTAGGTTCGAATCCTATAGGCGGCACCATTTTTTCTCATGCACTTTACTTCAGCCCGCATTGGGTCTCGCTGGCTTAACTCCAGCTACGCGGCAACTGACTGATTATTCAGCACATAAGGCACTTGTGCTTGACCGTGCGTGACTTGCACGGCAGGAAGCATCGCATGAACCAGCTGACTGTTAGCGAAGCCGTACTTTCCCGCCGTTCCATCCGGGCGTTCAAGCCCGATGCCGTTCCCTTGGATGTGTTGCATCGGGTCATGGACATGGCGCGGTGGGCGCCTTCTGGCTGTAACTTCCAACCTTGGGAGGCAACGATCCTCACCGGGGAGCCGCTGGCTGAACTGCAGAAGAAGATGCTGGCATCGCCGATGCAGGACCCGCCTGAATATTCATGGTCAGAGCCCGAAGTCATCCCGGAATGTAAGGCGCGCCTGCAACAGGTTGGTGCGTCCATGTATCAGGCAATGGGTATTGGCCGTGCCGACGCCGATGCGCGGGGTCAATTCGTGCACAACAATGTCATGTCGTTCAAAGCACCTGCTGTGCTGATGTGCTATTTCGACCGCCGCATGGGTTCGCCGCAATGGTCAGATGTTGGCATGTGGCTGCAAACGATCATGCTGCTGCTGCGTGGCGAAGGTTTGGACACGTGCCCGCAAGAATTCCTCGCCATGCACGCAAAGCTCATCAAGGAGTTCATCGGCGTGTCGGATGAGACGCATATTTTCTTCTGCGGCATTGCCATTGGCTACCGCGATGAAGAAGCTGCGGTGAATGCTTTTGATCGTCAGCGCGAGCCGGTTGAAGGCAATGTGCGCTTCATGGGTTTTTAGGGGCTGCGCGTCGGCGCGCTAAATAAGCGCGCGTCCATTCAATAGGTTGCGCCGGGTATCCACGGCACCCATTCGTTTTCGCCAAGGCCAAGCAATTCCGACGCCGTTTTTTGGCCGCTGGCGGTTTCCAGAATGCGGGTGAATATCTGCGCGCCCATGTCATCGACGCTGACGCCGTCTAATATGCCGCTGCAATCCACGTCGATGTCGTCCGCCATATTTCGTGCGAGGGCAGCGTTGGATGCAAGCTTGATGGTTGGCGACGGGATCGATCCAAAGACCGAGCCACGGCCCGTCGTAAATAAAATCAAATGCGCGCCGCCTGCAATCTGGCCCGTGGCAGAGCATGGGTCATATCCCGGTGAGTCCATGAACGTCAGGCCGGGGGCCGTCACCTTTCGGGCATAGTCTATGACCGCGTTGAGCGGTGTTGAGCCTGCTTTGGCAACCGCGCCCAAGGATTTTTCGAGAATGGTGGTGATGCCGCCCGCCTTGTTCCCCGGCGACGGGTTGTTGTCGAGGCTTGCGCCATCGCGCGCTGCATATTCCTCCCACCAGACAAGCCTATCGGCGAGCGTATCCGCAACGTCTGGCGATACAGCACGGCGCACGAGCAGATGCTCAGCACCATAAATTTCTGGCGTTTCGGACAAGATGGCGCGGCCACCTGCGGCCACCAGCCGGTCGACTGCTGCGCCCAGCGCCGGGTTTGCGGTTATCGCGGAATAGCCGTCGGACGCACCGCATTGCAGACCGATGGTGAGGTTCGCAGCGGAGACAGATTGGCGGCGACATAAGTTGGCGCTGCGCACAAGGCGTTCCGCAATCTCGATGCCTGCGCTGATCGCCGCAGCCGTCCCGCCCGCGTCTTGAATGTTGAGCGCATCTCCGCGAAAGCCTGGCATGTCCTGAATTTGGTTCACTTCGCAGCCAAGCCCTACCAAAAGGACGCCGGCGAAATTGGGGTTCGTGGCGTATCCTGTGATGGTATGACGCAGATTTTCAATGCCGCGGCCGTCCTTCGCCATGCCGCATCCCGAATGGTGGGTGAAGGCGACGACGCCGTCGACATAGGGAAAGGCGGCCAGACGCTCCGGCGTGAAATGGGCCGCAATACGGCGCGCCACCGTCGCAGAACAGTTCACCGAAGTCAGGATGCCGATGAAGTTGCGCGTGCCAATTTGACCATCGGCACGAACAAACCCGTCGAAGCTGGCCTCGATCGGATCGGGCGTGCGCAGGTCGACCCCCGTCTCGCTGCCCGCAGCCGTGCGCGCGAAATGCAAATTGTGGCTATGCACATGTGCACCCGCGGCAATGGCTTCAGACGCAAGGCCAATGGGTTGGCCAAGCTTGATAACCGCGTCGCCGCTGGCAATCGCGGTCAAGGCAACCTTATGACCGGCCGATATGGGTTCGGCGACCTTGCACCCGTTTGCCAGGACATCGCCGGGGGCAAGGTCAGCAATGGCTATCGCAACATTATCGCGCGCATTGGCAATGATGAAGCGTGGCGTCATCGCCTATTGCACTTCAACCTTTGCAAGGCGCGGCGACAGCAAATGGATGGCCGCAACCGCGAGGAAATACACCGTGGTGCAGATCGCAAAGATGATGGTGTAATTGCCTTGGGTCGCGTCCAGAACCAAGCCGGTCGACTTCGCC
>NZ_JBILOS010000148.1:0-3067 GCF_044374345.1 Sphingorhabdus sp.
AGTTTGACGAAACCATCGAAGTTGCCATGAACCTGGGCGTTGACCCACGTCATGCTGACCAAATGGTTCGCGGCATGGTTTCGCTTCCAGCCGGTACCGGCAAGGAAATGAAGGTCGCCGTCTTCGCCCGTGGCGACAAGGCTACTGCAGCAACCGCTGCTGGTGCAGACAAAGTCGGCGCCGAAGACCTGATGGAAGACATGTTGGCCGGTAACCTTGATTATGACCGCGTTATCGCAACGCCGGACATGATGGGCATCGTTGGCCGCTTGGGTAAGACCTTGGGTCCAAAGGGCCTGATGCCAAACCCGAAGCTGGGCACAGTCACCATGGACGTTGCTGAAGCTGTAAAGGCTGCAAAGGCCGGTCAGGTTGAGTTCCGCGTTGAAAAGCAGGGCATCATCCACAGCGGCATCGGCAAGAAGAGCTTCTCTGACGCTGACCTGCGCAAGAACTTCGACGCGTTGATCGACGCCGTCATCAAGAACAAGCCAAGCGGCTCAAAGGGCAAATATGTCCGCCGCGTTGCGGTCAGCTCGTCAATGGGCCCAGGCCTCAAGATCAATCTGGCGGACGTCGCTGGCGCTTAAGCCACGGCATCACACGAATATCAAAAGGGCTGGAGGGAAACCTCCGGCCCTTTTTCTTTGCGGCGGATGCCGTTATCCAATAGCCTTTCATGATGCGATTATTTTTGACCTTTATTGTTGCGCTGCTTCCACTAGCCGCCGTTGCGGCTGATCCGGTTCAGCCAAAATCTCCAACCCCCGTCAAATCAATCGCCATTCCCATCAGGCATATCACCCCCGGGATCGAAGCCTTGCTTTCCGACCAACGGGCGTTGCTCAAGGGAAAGCGGGTCGCGCTGTTGACCAACCAAACCGGCGTTGATCGCAAGGGCGTCAGCGACGTCGATCTGTTGCGCGCGCATCCCGCCATCAATCTTGTCGCGCTGTTTAGCCCGGAACATGGCGTGCGTGGAGAGGCCCAAGCCGGTGAAAAGGTGGCCTCGGGCATCGATCCCAAATCCGGTTTGCCCGTCCACAGCCTCTACGGCGAAACCAAGATGCCGACTGACAAGATGATGCACGGCATTGATATTGTGCTGGTCGATCTGCAGGACGTCGGCACGCGTTTTTATACATATTCCTCGACATTGCTGTTCATGCTGCGCGCCGCAGAGAAATCCGGAGCCGAGGTGATCGTGCTGGATCGTCCCAACCCGCTAGGCGGGGTGATGATAGAGGGGCCAGTCCTCGAACCCGCATTTGCCTCTTTTGTTGGAAGCTTTGCCATGCCGGTACGTCACGGAATGACGTTCGGTGAGCTCGCGCAGATGTTCGTCGGTGAGGAAAAGCTGCGCACGCGCCTTCGCGTTATTCCCATGCGCGGCTGGAATCGCGACTTGGCGCCCTATGTCGCTTGGGATTTGCCTTGGGTGCCGCCCTCACCCAATATGCGGACACCCCAAACAGCCGCAGTATATCCCGGCACGGCCTTGTTTGAGGGCACCAACATCTCCGAAGGACGGGGCAGCGCAAAACCCTTCGAATATATCGGCGCGCCTTTCATCGATGGCGCGGCGCTGACGGAACGATTAAATGCAATGGGATTGCCCGGTGTCACTTTCACGCCCATTTCCTTTACACCGGATTTTTCCAAATATGCTGGGCAGCCGTGTCACGGCGTGTGGATCATCCCCACCAACAGCACAACATTCCAGCCATTCCGCACTGGCATCGCTTTGGTGAAGGCGGTCCACGACTTGTACCCGGACAAGTTTGAATTCCGCGCCGGCACTCCAAGCTTTTTCGATCAGCTGGCAGGAACCGACACGGTCCGTAAAGGCATTTTGGACGGAAAGGCCGTCAGCGAGATTGAGGCTCAGTGGCAGCCGGGGCTTGACGCTTTTATGCAATTACGGGCGCGGTATCTGATTTATCCTTGATATCACGGCCTGCGCAGCAAACAACAAATGCGACTGCCGTCCCGATACATAGCTGCCATGGGAAGGCCAGCGCTTTCCACGCCGCAGGCAGCCCAAGACTGTCCACGACATAATGCTGTTGCAGCAGGATCGCGACAAATCCAGCCAGCAGCGCGGCGATCACCGACCATGTCGCCCCACGCTTCGTAAACACCACGGTGCCATAGACGCCCAGCAAGCCCGAATAGGCAAAGACCATGACGCCGAGTACAAATTCTAGCAAAGGCGTGTCACTATAATGCTGCCAATAGAAACAAAGTATCGACATCGCAAACAGCGCACATGCGAGCAATATCATCGCCGCGCGTCCGGCGTTGACATAATGCTGCTCATTGGACGGTGCGCCGCGCCGTTCCAGCCAGGGCCGGTAAAAATCGTTCACGACCACCGCAGACATTGAAATCAGGCCGGAATTGATCGCGGCTGCCGCGATGACGCCCACGGTTACCAGCCCGCGCAAGCCGGGTGGGATTTCAGACAGAATGAACGACATGAAGACTGTGATTTTTTCGCCCGCGAACGCATTGGTAGCGCCAACGCTCACGCCCATCAGGTCGGGGCGGTTGTAGAAGATGTGGAGCAGCGATCCTATTGCCATGAATAAAGCCACCACAGGGATTGCCGCCCACATGCTCGCATACAAAGCGCGCTTGCCCGATTGTGCATTTTCGCATGCCAGAAAGCGCTGCGTCGTGTCCTGATCGAGACCAGTATTGCCGATATTGAGCAGCACCAGCCCGGTCAGGATCGCCCAAACGGTAAACGGCTTGGTAAAGTCGAACGACCAGTCAAACAAACGCAGCTTGTCCATTCCGTCCGGTGCAGATTGAAGCGCGTCCCAGATTTCTGGAGCAGGTGCAGGGATTTTCACCAGCAGGAAAATGAGCACCAGCACCGCACCACCAAAATAGAGCACGACCTGCACCAGGTCGCTCCAGATAACGGCATTCAGCCCGCCGAACAGTGTGAACACAACACCGAAAACGACAAGGACCGCCGACGCGATAACGATATGTTGCGGCTCGACATCAAGGAAGATGATCATCGAAACCGCAATAGCGGCAAGATACAGCCGCGCGC
>NZ_JBILOS010000149.1:0-3051 GCF_044374345.1 Sphingorhabdus sp.
CGCCGATGATGATGTAGAAGTTGGGATCCTGTTGCATGGTCCTTCCTTTCCGTCCGCGCGCCGTTACCGGCTGCGCAGTTCCTCAATCTGACGGTTGATATCACTCGTATTATTGTTGTCTGTCGCGATGCGTTCCAAAACCTGAATGCGTTCTTTCAAGGCACGAATTTCGTCCTGCATCTGCTGCGTATCCGCATTGTTCAAAAGACGGTGGGTTTTCGTGCCCATGAAATTTTCGTCTTCAACGATTCCGTGCTTTGCCTTTTGCTTCGTCTGGATAACCCTGCCGATCGTGATGATGGCAATGATTGCGACGACCATTTGAAACGGATCCATTACGTCCTCCTCAATTCGAAGGCCCGCGAAGGGCCTCTATTTCAGATGTTAACCGGTGGCTGTCATCGACGATGATTTTTTCGACATTGGCGAGGCGGTCCTTGATTGAGCCGATTTCTGCGCGCAGCTGCGCGTTTTCTTGGCTCAACAATTTTACGCGTTCGACGGCTTCCTGATCGGTTTTTGGATAGACTGCACCCCATGCGCCATCAAGCGGATATCCATTTTTGATGCGCATCCATGTGGTGAGCACCCATCCTACCGAAATTGCGACAACGCCAATTCCTATCATGGGGCCGATGGCCGTGATCATTGCTAGCTTGTCAGGGTCCATAGCTTCCTCCAATGCGCTTCAGCGTAGTTTTCCAATTTCTTCGGAAAGACGCCCGGCCTTATCCGTGACGATCCGTTCCAAGACGGCGACCCGTTCTTCCAGACGACCAACCTTGCCATTCAGCGTTTCATTTTCGTTGCTGAGCAGCATGATTTTGCGCTCCGCTTCGGGATAGTCGCCATCTGTCAGCGCGGTCTTGCCGCCCCATTCATCTTCCAACGGATAGCCATGTTTGGCGCGGATCCAGTTGTTGATGAGCCACCCAACTGTCACCAGTGCAACAATTGCAATGACGAAATTTGGTCCCGCAAAACTCATTTGAATTCCTTCCATGGCAGGCGGCGTGTGACGGGCCGGATGGGGCTATTGCGGAAATCAACGCTCCAGTTTCGGCGATCCGCCTTGCGTTTCTTCTGCGCGAAGTGGCGATATGCAAACCACCCAATCAGCCCGAGAATGATAAGCGTGAACATGAACATTCCTTCCAATCTGTCGCCGTTTATCGAAGGCTCTCGATCTCGTCCGCCAGCTGCTTGTTATTGCTGACATAATAGGTTTCCATTTCGGCCAGCCGACGGTCGATTTCCCGGAAGCGCGAACGAATGTCGCGTGTTGTGCGGGCAGGTGACTGACGCACGCCCTGCCAGAATTTCTGGTCTTGGCGGTCATCGGTATAGAGATGGACTGGCTTCGGATTGGCCATCCAAGCGGTGATGACATAGGCAATCAGGGTCCACGGAAAACCGCCCATCAGGGTAAGCATCACCGTGCCGAGCCGAACCCAGAGGACGTCCACGCCGGTATAGTCGGCAATCCCGGCGCAAACGCCTTTCCATTTCGCATTCATCTTATCGAGATAGAATTTGGTATGTGTACCAGCCATTTTAGCGGTTCCTTTCCAGCCTGCGGACATTTTCGGGGTCGAAATCTTTTGTTTCGTGATCGATGCGACGTGGCTGCCATTCAGGATTTTCCTGGGCGACCAGACGCTCAACGGTATCAAGGCGATCTTCGAGACGACGGGCAAGTTCGTTCATGTCGCCGAGCATCCGCTCGTCATCATTGGTGAGCGTTGCCGCGGTTTTCCAGCGTGTGACATAATGCAGGATGATCCAAGGCAAGCCAATAAACAGTATGCCGCAAACGAAAATGGGGACGACAGTATCTTCCATTGGTTCAACCTTCCTTCTGTGCGTCTTGTTTCATGGCTTTTTTCATCGCTTCCAGCTCGGCATCTACAATGTCGAAGGACTCAAGCGCGGCGATTTCGTCGCCCAAGCTGCGTGGGGCGTCTGAACCGATGGACAGCGAGTCTGCATAGCCCTGCGCTTCATCCACCCGGCGTTCGAGCACGTCAAAGCGAGAGAAAGCCTCGCGAACCTTGTCGCCATTATACATGGTGCGCAGCTTGACCTGATTTTCGGCGCTTTCAAGACGCGTCATCAGCGCGTTCTGACGGCTGCGGGCGTCGGCGAGCTTTTTCTGCAGCTTGTGAATATCTTGCTCCGAAGCTTTCAACGCATCGTTGAGAACATCAACTTCCGCTGTCAGCTGGTCCTTCATATCGGTGGCCTTGCGCTTTTCGACCAAGGCCGCCTTGGCAAGGTCTTCGCGATCTTTTGACAGCGCGAGATGGGCCTTGTCGGTCCAGTCAGCTTCAAGCGTGTTTAACTTGTCAATGTGCCGGCGCAGCTCTTTTTGGTCCGCGATCGTCCGGGCGGCGGAAGCGCGGACTTCAACCAAGGTTTCTTCCATTTCCAGAATGATCATGCGGATCATCTTCGCTGGGTCTTGCGACTTGTCGAGCAAGTCCGTGACGTTGGCGGCGATGATATCGCGGGTTCGTGAAAATATGCCCATTGGGTAACTCCGGTTAAAACTGTTCAATTGCGTACTAAAAAAAGGGGGCGACCGGGTACCTTTAGGAGGTAGGGGGAGCCGGGGGTACTCCGGTCGCAGGCAATCGATGTCAGGCAAGATAGCTGACAACTATTGGCCGATGGGTGTAATTTGGGACGTTCATGTTAATATCGTCATAATGGTTGAGAACCGAAACGGCGTAACTGGTGAAGATCATCGACACGGACAGGGCGACTGCCAGCCATAGACGGCTTTCGCTTCCATTTGCCTTGTCGCTGGTTCCGATATCTTTACGCATCTTGTGTCTTCCCTTTTGCATGCCGGTGATATTCCGGCTTGCAAGATGTATTGCAGGGAGCGTGCCAATTTGAAAAATTGTCGGATTTCCGCCATTTGTGAAAAAATGTGACATTCGGGCGCTGGTAATTATTGCCACACTATGGTGAAATATGCCAATCTTTGAAAATGGAACGCGATAGTCATCAATTCATTGGACAATCGTCCGCTTTTCTTGATGCCGT
>NZ_JBILOS010000094.1:0-8184 GCF_044374345.1 Sphingorhabdus sp.
CAAAAGATTTGGGTGAAGCAATCAGGCTGATGAAGCAGCGTCCCGCGCTCGAAGAAGCACTGGAACGCGCTACACGGTTGGCGAGTTTAGAGATGACGGACGAAACTTTTGCCGAACAGCAAAGGTTACGTCACGAAAAGAAGGCATTTGACGATCGCATCATCGCATTTTTCAGGCGAGATGTGGACGGTTTATGAGAGTATCGGGGAATTATTTTGGCAAGTCGCGTAAACGAGAATGAAGAAGATATGGTCGAAAACGGCGATGCACCGCTGATTGACCTAAATGATGCGACCGTCAAAAAACTGCTAGCCAAGGCAAAGCGCCGCGGTTTCCTTACCTATGACGAATTAAATGCTGCCTTGCCGCAGGATCAGATGTCTTCCGAACAGATCGAAGATGTCATGTCCGCCATCAACGACATGGGCGTGCAAATCGTCGAGAATGACGAAGCCGGTGAAGATGGCGAGGACGAGCAGGAAGAGGAAGAAGTCGAAACCGTCGACAATATTTCTGAAAACGACCCGCGCTCGTTGACCAGCACGGTCAAGAAAACCGGAACCGGCGAACGCACCGATGACCCAGTGCGCATGTATTTGCGCGAAATGGGTGCGGTTGAATTGCTGTCCCGCGAAGGCGAAATTGCCATTGCAAAGCGGATTGAATCCGGACGCGACACGATGATCCTCGGCCTCTGCGAGAGCCCGATCACTTTCCACGCCATTATTGACTGGTCGAACGCACTTAACGACGGCGAAATGCAGCTGCGCGAAATCCTTGATCTTGACGCCATGTTGTCGAAAGCGCCTGAAACGCTGACCGACGACGAGGAAGAAGAAGGCGACGGAGAAATCAGCGAAAAAACCGCTGGTGTCTCGTACAAGGAAGAAGACGAGGTCGACGACGAGCCAGAAGCGGCGAGTGACGATGATGATGATTTGACCGAGCGGCGTTCACGCCCGGTTGAAGAAGAGGAAGAAGACAACACGCTCAGTCTCGCGCAGATGGAAGAGGCGTTGAAGCCCGCGGCCTTGGAGCGTTTTGCCAAGATAGCCTCATTGTTCAAGAAATTCTCGAACATTCAGCTGGAACGCATGCGGGCTTTGAACGCTGGCGAAGAATTTTCCTCAGCTTCCGAAAATAAATATCACAAATTACGTGAAGAATTGACGGCTGAAGTCGAAAGCGTCCAGTTCCACGCGAACAAGATCGAATATCTGGTCGACCAATTATACTCGTTCAACCGTCGCTTAACCGCGCTTGGCGGCCAAATGCTGCGCTTGGCCGAGCGGCACAAGGTTCCGCGCAAGGCGTTCCTCGACAGCTATATGGGCCATGAGCTCGACGAAAATTGGCTGACCGATGTTGCAAACCTCGACAAAAAATGGACGGCCTTCGCAACGAACGAAGCCGAAGGCGTTGAGCGCATTCGCAGCGAGATAGCGGACATTGCCGCGAATACCGGCATGTCGCTGGGTGAATTCCGCCGCATCGTCAACATGGTGCAAAAGGGCGAGCGCGAAGCGCGTATTGCGAAGAAGGAAATGGTCGAAGCCAATCTGCGCCTCGTTATTTCCATCGCCAAGAAATACACCAACCGCGGCCTTCAGTTCCTCGATCTCATTCAAGAGGGCAATATCGGCCTCATGAAAGCGGTCGATAAATTTGAATATCGCCGTGGGTACAAGTTCAGCACCTACGCAACATGGTGGATTCGTCAGGCAATTACACGTTCGATTGCGGACCAAGCCCGTACCATCCGTATTCCCGTGCATATGATCGAAACGATCAACAAGCTGGTGCGCACAAGCCGTCAGTTCTTGCATGAGCAAGGCCGCGAGCCGACGCCAGAGGAAATGGCCGAACGCCTTTCCATGCCGCTGGAAAAAGTGCGCAAGGTCATGAAGATCGCGAAGGAGCCGATCTCGCTCGAAACGCCGATTGGCGACGAGGAAGACAGCCATCTTGGCGACTTCATCGAAGACAAGAACGCGATCATTCCTGTCGATGCCGCTATTCAGGCGAACTTGAAGGAAACCGTGACCCGCGTTCTGGCGTCATTGACACCGCGCGAAGAGCGCGTGCTGCGTATGCGTTTTGGTATTGGCATGAACACTGACCATACATTGGAAGAAGTTGGCCAACAGTTCAGCGTTACCCGCGAACGTATTCGTCAGATCGAAGCGAAAGCACTCCGCAAGCTGAAGCACCCAAGCCGCAGCCGCAAAATGCGCAGCTTCCTCGACCAATAAGAGGCGGGCTGCCGAATTTATATCTCTGAACGGTTGATGGTATGGACCGGTTTCCCTCGCTTATGTGCGGGTTTCCGGTCGCCATGGCGGAAATAATGTGTGGGCAATCCGGCTCGGCCAACACCGCAAAACGGAATGCGTGCCACCTGCCCCATACCCCGCGGCGTAAACTATTATATTGCATAACGCAGTGGGCCCACTTAACGAATTAATCGTTCGATTAACAAACGGGGTTCGTCCATGCGCTTTGAAGGCACTGATAATTACGTCGCAACTGATGATCTGAAAGTTGCCGTAAACGCAGCCACGCGGCTACGCCGCCCGCTTCTCGTTAAAGGCGAACCTGGCACCGGCAAAACCGTTCTTGCGCAGGAGATCGCGGCTGCGCTCAACGCGCCGCTGATTGAATGGAACATCAAATCCACGACCAAGGCGCATCAGGGCCTGTATGAATATGATGCCGTTGCCCGTTTGCGCGATAGCCAATTGGGTGATGAGCGCGTTCACGACATCAAAAATTACATCAAGAAGGGTAAGCTTTGGGAAGCGTTCACCGCACCTCAGTTACCTGTTCTTTTGATCGACGAAATCGACAAGGCCGATATCGAGTTTCCGAACGACTTGCTTCAGGAACTCGATCGTATGGAATTCTTTGTGTATGAAACGCAGGAAACCGTAAAAGCTGTCGAGCGCCCGATCGTTATCATTACATCGAACAATGAAAAGGAACTGCCTGACGCGTTCCTGCGCCGTTGTTTCTTCCATTATATCAAATTCCCTGATCGCACGACGATGCAGTCCATCATTGATGTCCACTTCCCCGGCATCCAAAAAATGCTGGTGTCGAAGGCCATGGACATTTTTTACGAAGTCCGGGACGTCCCCGGCCTTAAGAAAAAGCCAAGCACGAGCGAACTGCTCGATTGGCTAAAGCTGTTGCTGCACGAAGACATGCCACTGGACGTTCTGCAGTCACGCGACCCAACCAAGGCCATTCCGCCACTGCACGGCGCGCTGCTTAAGAATGAGCAGGACGTTATGCTGTTTGAACGATTGGCCTTTATGGCACGGCGTCCAAACAGCTAAGCTGCGCCTTGTTTAGACGCTGTAAGCGATTTCAAAATCGCCCCAACGGCGTCCATTTATGCGCAGTGGAACATATACGTTCCGCATGACCTTATATGAATGGCCGTCGCCTTCGTGGCGAAATACGGCCATCATATAATCCTGCTCGCTTGTTTTCGCTGGGATATCCACCGGGTCCTGAATAACGCGGCCGTTGCGGCAATATTTCGTGTCATGCGCAATATCGCCCGTTGGCGGCCGCGACAGTTCTTTCAACTGAACGGGTAAGAAGCCTTTAAGGCTGCTGCACACCACCGACGTTATTTCGTCGGGATTGCTGTCTTTGACGGCTTCAATAAATGGCTGCCAATGTTGTTCCGCCCATGGTGTAAGCTTCGATGTAAAGCGCGGCGGATTGCTGCCCTCGATGAGACGCAGATCGGTATCGAACAACGCCTCTAGCGTCAGCGAGCCATCCGCGATTGCGGCCTCGGTCAATGCTTTCACTTCTTCGGCCTTTTGGCGGGCAAGCGCGACAAATTGGCTATCGCGCTTTGACAATCCGCTGTGCACAATATGGTCAAACATCTTGTTTGCCTGCATTTCCAGACCACCGATCTGGCTATGCGCACGAACAACAGCAGCGAACATTTCGCCATTGGCCCCTTCGACCGCATCACGAACATTTTGCGAATCGACCAGCCCACGGTGAATTTGTGCGGTGCTGTCTGCAATCTCTCGGTTGTGGTCACCCACCTTGGCAACGACATCGCTCACGCCATAAATGAGCTCCTGAAGGCTCGAAAACTGCTCTTGCGCGGCGGCGCTTGT
This sequence comes from Sphingorhabdus sp., assembly GCF_044374345.1. Classification (GTDB taxonomy): domain Bacteria; phylum Pseudomonadota; class Alphaproteobacteria; order Sphingomonadales; family Sphingomonadaceae; genus Sphingorhabdus_B. The sequence continues at coordinate 4,149 of NZ_JBILOS010000094.1, forward strand.
CGATACACCTTCCTCGATTTCCACGACAAATTTCGCGGCTTCGTGCGAAAGCGAGTTCACCGTTCCGGTTATTTCCACCGCAGCGCGCCGCGTATCATGCGCCAGCTTTTTGACTTCAGCCGCCACGACCGCGAACGTCTGCCCAGCGGCACCCGCCTTTTCCGCCTCAATCGCAGCGTTGAGCGCCAGCATGTTGGTCGTGCGCGCAATCGAATCGATCGATTGCGACACCCGCTTCACTTGCTCCATCGCTGCTGCAAAACCGGTGATATGCGAACCAAGGCTCATGATGAGACTGATGAGTTCCGAAAAGCTCGCCAGTGATAGCTGAACCGTGTCGTGCCCCGTCTTCAGCTTTGCGACAGCGGCTTCGGCCAAATTCCTTGCATCTCGGGTCGCCTGTGCCACCTCCGCGATGTCCGCATCAAGTGCTTGCGTCAGCTCGCTCATCTCGCCGTGCCTTGCCTTGAGCCAATCTGCAGATTGTAGCGCCTGTTCGAGCACACCGGCAGCTTCCGCACAGCCAACGGTAACCTCACCGCATATCTGTGCGGTTTCGTGGATCCAGTGATTTTCACTCAATGCGACTTTTTCCATTTTCATGGCTTTGGCACCTTGTTCTGTCGTTTGTAACAGGGCCTACCCCAATATGGTTATCACAGAGTTAATCGCCGGTTGTTGACGGCGCGTGCCGAAACAGCCAAAAGCTTTAACTGGTCAATTAAACAGGAGACTGCCGGTGTTTTTCTCGTTCATGGAAGAGTTGCGGTCCGCCGGTATATCCGCTTCATTGAAAGAGCATCTTGCACTTCTCGCCGCGTTGGATGCGGATGTTATCGACCAAAGCCCCGAAGAATTTTATTATTTGGCCCGCGCGACACTGGTGAAGGACGAAGCGCTTTTGGACCGTTTCGATCAAGTATTTGGCAAGGTTTTCAAAGGTATATTCACCGAATATGGCCAGAACGACGTGGATGTACCCGCCGATTGGCTAAAGGCGATTGCCGAGAAATATCTGTCGCCGGAGGAAATGGCGAAGATCGAAAAAATGGGCAGCTGGGACGAGCTGATGGAGACGCTGAAAAAGCGGCTTGAGGAGCAGGAAAAGCGCCACGAGGGCGGCAACAAATGGGTCGGAACCGGCGGTACATCGCCTTATGGCAATTCGGGCTATAATCCCGAAGGCGTCCGCATTGGCGGCGAATCCAAGCACAAACGCGCCGTAAAGGTGTGGGACAAGCGCGAATTCCAGAATCTCGACAACACGCGTGAGCTTGGCACCCGCAACATCAAGATTGCGATGCGCCGGCTGCGCCGCTTTGCCCGCGATGGCGCGGTTGAAGAGCTTGATATTGACGGCACAATCAATGGCACCGCGCGCAAAGGCTGGTTAGACATTCAAATGCGCCCCGAACGCCGTAACGCGATCAAGGTGCTGCTGATGCTTGACGTCGGCGGGTCCATGGATCCGTTTATCAAGCTTTGCGAAGAACTCTTCAGTGCGGCCACTAGCGAGTTCAAAAACCTGGAATTTTTCTATTTCCACAACTGCCCATATGAAGGCGTTTGGAAAGACAATAAGCGCCGGTTTAGCGAACGCACCCCGATGTGGGACGTTCTGCACAAATTCCCGCATGACTATAAAGTGGTCATGGTCGGCGATGCGTCAATGAGCCCTTATGAAATCACGCATCCCGGCGGGTCGGTGGAGCATTTCAACGAAGAGTCCGGTGCTGTCTGGATGAACCGGATTACGAACACCTATCCCGCCACGGTCTGGCTTAACCCCGTGCCCGAAAAACAATGGGGCTATTCGCAATCCACAAAAATCATCAAGGAATTGATGAATGACCGGATGTACCCGTTGACGCTGGAAGGTCTCGACGACGCGATGCGCGAATTAAGCCGGAAGCACGGCCACTAATATAGCAGATATTGCGCGCGTTTCTGTAACCAATCTTGTTCATCAGCTGACGTCATTGCGTCCAGTTGCTCGGGCGTGCTGTCGGGTGCATCCACCCATTCACGCAAGGCGGGGCCGCCGTTGATCACGTCAATGGCGAGCTTGCCGAATTCATATTCATACGGAAAGTCGCGCCACAGATCATATTCGGGATAGAGCCGCCGGATGGCCTTAAATGCCAATACCTGGATCCGCCACGGTTGGAACGCGTCATGGTCATATGATGGACCTTCTGCGTGGATGTGCACACCATGACATAGCTGATGCACATGCTTGTGAAATGTCGGTTCGAACCAGATTTCCCGAAGCGTGCAGCCATTCAGCCATTGCGGCGCAAACGCCCGCATTTCGTCCATTACATCGCGCGCGTTAATGTCCGGCGCGCCGAATATCTCCAGCGGACGGGTCGTTCCCCTGCCCTCTGACAATGTTGCCCCTTCCAGCATCACCGTACCGGCATATGCGCGGGCCATATTGATGTTGGGTGCATTGGGGCTGGGGTTGATCCATATCCGATCGGTAGGCCAGCCATATCCGGGCGCTGCGTCTGGTTCGTAGCCGGCCATTTCAATAACGCGGTAATCGACGTCGATTTTGTAATGATCGATAAACCAATGCCCGATCTCACCCAAAGTCATCCCATGCCGCATGGGCATCGGCCCAGCGCCAACGAAGCTCTCCCATCCCTTTTGCAGCGTCAGCCCCTCTACGGGACGGCCTGCAGGGTTCGGGCGATCCAATACCCAAACCGATTTGCCATGCGCGGCAGATGCCTCAAGCACATAGAGCAGCGTCGTGATAAACGTATAAATCCGGCAACCGAGATCCTGCATGTCGATCAGGATGACGTCAAAGGTCTCCATCGACTGGGTGGTAGGGCGCCGCACTTCGCCGTAGAGGCTGAATATCGGGATGCCGAGCACAGGGTCGGTGAAGTCGGGTGACTCCATCATATTGTCTTGTTTATCGCCCCGAAGACCATGTTGGGGGCCAAAGGCAGCGGTGATATTGATATCGTCCAGCGCCGCCAACGCATCCAGTGCGTGCGTCAGGTCTGCTGTCACCGACGCTGGATGGGCCAGTAACGCGACACGTTTACCCGCCAATGGCTTGCGAAGTTCTGGCTCCGTCAGGAGGCGATCAATTCCAAATTTCATGCCGCGCTTCGTGCCTCCAGTTGCAGGGCAAAGCAATCCTTATGATGAAAATCCGCTTTCCCGGGTGGGTGCGCGAGTGCCCAATAAGCGGTACGTCCGCCCTTGTCCGCAATAACGGCGCTGAACCCGGCCATTACATCCACCGTACGAAAGGATTCGGGCAGCGCTACTGTGACCGTCATTTCGAATATGCCCTTCCCCGCCGTGTACTCTATGTGCGGTGGCGCGCAAGCAAGCTCCGTCATGCCTTCGCGGTATCCGGTAAAGGCATATGCCGCCCATTGCCCCGACGGCGCGAAGTTGAATTCGACATAGCTGCCGTCATCGGCGCGGCCGCAAAACAATTCAAAACATGTGTTTTTCCAAAGTCCGTCCGTGCGTTCCGGTTGCGTGGCTTCGGGGAAGCATATCTCGTCGATCGGCCCGTGCAGCGTGTATTTCATCTGCAAACGACCGTCTTCGGCGCGATCAACGTGCACGGCGATAGCCTCCACAAAGCCGCTTTCGCTCAGTGGATGACATTGCAGCGCCGTTTCCATCATCGAAATATTGGCCAATGTCGAAACTCCATGCTAGGCGCTAACGCGCTATGACTGCTTATAAATCTGATCTTCTTCGCCAGCTTGATGCACGCGGCTACATCCACCAAACAACCGACGCGGCGGCGCTTGATGCGCTTGCGTCTAAAGAGATTGTTCCGGGATATATCGGCTTCGATGCGACTGCGCCATCGCTTCATGTCGGAAATCTGGTTTCCATCATGTTGCTACGCCGATTGCAGCAGGCTGGACATAAACCCGTCGTGGTCATGGGCGGGGGCACGACGCGTATTGGTGATCCGACGGGCAAAGACGAAGTCCGCAAGATGCTGACCGATGAAACCATCGAAGCCAACATATCGTCGATACGCACGGCG
>NZ_JBILOS010000009.1:0-37391 GCF_044374345.1 Sphingorhabdus sp.
GGTTGCTTCTTCAGCACCTGAGCAAGCAGCCAAACCGAGCGAAGCGGCAAGAACGAGAGATACAGCAATTTTCTTCATATGGGAAACCCCCTAGCAAAACTTATGAAAACCTGACAGGCACACCACACCGAATGCAGTAATGTCTGCGGACAGCCCTCTAGCCCGTTCACAATTCGGTGGCAATGCGCTTTTTTATTCCGGCAAGCTGATCGGCCTCAAAATTGCACCTAACTCTACCAGAACGGTAGAAAATGCGGGAGATTTGAGCGGATTGACTTGATATAAAGATTTCTTTATATGATGCCGAGATGATCAATTTGCTCAACATCATGCGCGCTCTGGCCGACCCGACCCGGCTTCGAATCGTATTTCTCGTGCTTCGACTTGAGCTGTCGGTGGGCGAGTTAGTGCAGATATTGGACCAAAGCCAGCCCCGCGTTTCCCGCCATATCCGCATATTGGATGAAGCTGGATTATTGGAGCGACGCAAAGAAGGAAGTTGGGTTTTCCTGCGGCCTGGCGCTGTTTTGGAGGACGGACGCCTCACGTCATTACTGACAGAAGCCGATGTTACGCAGGCAAAGGCCTTTCAAAAGGATCTGGCGCGGCTGGACGAGGTCCGCAACGCGCGTACCAATATGGCGGCATCCTATTTTGCGGCACATGCAGAAGAATGGGATTTCCTGAGATCGCTGCATGTTGCCGATTCAGAAGTTGAGGCGAAGATTGCGCAGATTTTGCATAGCGCGCCTTTGGGCAGCGTATTGGACGTCGGTACAGGAACTGGCCGCATTGTGGAATTGTTCGCGGAGAGCGCAAGCCGGTTTGTGGCTTTGGACAATAGCCCCGAAATGTTGCGGCTTGCCCGCGCAAAAATAGCGAATTTCAGCGCCGATATCGCAAGCAAGGTCGAAATCAAATTGGGTGACTTCAACATGCTCCCCGTCGGCGATGGCGAGTTTGACACCGTCATTTTCCATCAAGTGCTGCATTACGCCCAAGACCCTGAGGCAGTCATTGCCGAAGCCATCCGGACTATTGCACAAGATGGGCGGCTCGTGATCGTCGACTTCGCCGCCCACGATCATGAAGAACTTCGCACTGTTCATGCCCATGCCCGGCTTGGCTTTACGGACGAATTTATGCGCAATGCGTTCTCGGCGCATGGCCTGCAGATGGTGCATCAGGCCGCACTTGAGTCGGGTGAACTCATTGTAAAAGTGTGGATGGGGCAAAAGCTGTCGTTCGCCACCCCGCATCCAAAAAACAACTTAAGGATTGTTGTATGATTCTCCCGTTCGACCAGATGCAGGAAGCCAGCCGGGCGCTGGCCGCGCCTCTTTTTGCCGGCCTTGCCGGTGATTGCGAAATCAGCTTTGAATTCTTCCCGCCCAAAACCGAAAAGATGGAAGAGCAGTTGTGGGATTCGGTCGTCACGCTCGCGCCGCTTGCCCCGCGCTTTGTATCGGTCACTTATGGTGCCGGCGGGACAACGCGTGAGCGGACGCACAACACCGTCGCCCGCATTGCCCGCGAAACCACTATTCCGGCTGCCGCACATTTAACCTGCGTCGAAGCATCAAAGGGCGAAATTGCCGACGTTGCAAATGCCTATTGGGACGCAGGTGTCCGGCACATTGTCGCGCTGCGCGGAGATCCGCCAAGCTCGGACGAGAAATTTGTTCCACATCCCGACGGCTATGCCAGCGCTGCCGAATTGGTCGAAGGGCTGCGTAAGCTCCATCCATTTGAGATATCGGTCAGTGCCTATCCCGAAACCCATCCGGAAGCCTTGTCCGCAGCAAGCGATATCGACTTCCTGAAACGAAAACTTGATTCCGGCGCGAGCCGTGCGATCACGCAATTTTTCTTTGAACCCGAAACATTCTTCCGTTTCCGCGATGCGGTTGCGGCTGCGGGTGTCGATGCCGAAATCGTGCCGGGCATCATGCCGGTTTCAAATTTTGCCGCAATCACCCGCATGTCCGCCATGACCGGCACCGCAATTCCCGTGTGGATGGCGCATTTGTTTGAAGGGTTGGATGACCATCCACCTGCGCGGCAACTGGTCGCAGCCACCGTCGCGGCCGAAATGTGCCGCAGATTATATGCGGGCGGTGTGCGTGATTTCCATTTCTACACGCTCAACCGCGCCGAGCTGTCTTATGCCATTTGCCATTTGCTTGGAAAACGGCCCGCTGGCGCCGCGCAGGAGCAAGCGGCATGACCCCGCGTGAGGCATTTGTTGCAAGAGCGTCCAAGCAGATATTGGTCTTCGACGGCGGTTACGGGACGGCCATTCAGGGGTATAAATTATCCGAGGCGGACTATCGCGGGTCATTGGAACTGACGCACGATCAAAAGGGCAATAACGACCTATTGTCCATCACACGGCCTGACGTGGTTGGCGCCATCCACAGTGCTTATCTGAGCGCTGGCGCGGACATGATTGAAACCAATACCTTCAGCGCCACCAAGATCAGCATGGCTGATTATGGCTGCGAACATCTGGTCCAGCAATTGAACATTGATTCGGCAAGACTCGCGCGCGCCTGTTGTGACGCCGCGGAAGCCGAAGATGGCAAGCGGCGTTTTGTTGCGGGCTCAATTGGGCCGACGAACAAGACATTGTCATTGTCGCCAGACGTCAACGACCCCGGCTATCGCGAGATCGATTTTGATTATCTGAAAGGCGTCTATCGCGAACAATGCGACGCGCTCATCGAAGGCGGCGTGGATTTCCTGCTGATTGAAACGATTTTCGACACGCTGAACGCCAAATGCGCAGCGATGGCGGCGCAGGAAGCGGCATTGGCATCGGGCCGGGATGTACCCTTGATGATATCCATGACGATCACCGATATGGCCGGTCGCAATTTGTCGGGCCATACGGTTGAAGCATTTTGGGCCGCGATCCGGCACGTCAAACCACTGACCATCGGGCTGAATTGTTCGTTCGGCGCTGACCTGTTGCGTCCGCATTTGGCCGCTTTGTCAAAGCAAGCCGATACGCTTGTCATGGCCTATCCTAATGCGGGCTTGCCCAATGACCTTGCCGAATATGACGAACTGCCCGAAACGACCGCGCAGCTGATTGGCCAATGGTTGGATGATGGGTTGGTCAACATTGTCGGCGGTTGTTGCGGTACGACGCCTGCGCATATCGCCGCGATTGCCAAGGCCGTTGAGGGCCGCGCCCCGCGCAGCATCCCGCAACCACAAGTGGTCACACGGCTTGCTGGCCTCGAACCCTTCATCATGGCCGCCTGAACTCCTTAAAGCTGAACATAAAAATATGACATCCTCCTCCTCCCGTTTCGTCAACATCGGTGAACGTACGAACGTTACCGGCAGCGCCAAGTTCAAGAAGCTCATTCTGTCTGGTGATTATGAAGCCGCTGTCGAAATCGCGCGCGACCAGGTCGAAAATGGCGCGCAGATTATCGACATCAATATGGATGAAGGTCTGCTCGACGCGCATGAGGCGATGACGACATTCATCAAACGGATCGCTGCCGAGCCAGATATTGCGCGCGTGCCGTTGATGATCGACAGTTCCAAATGGAGCGTCATTGAGGCGGGGCTGAAATGCGTTTCGGGCAAGCCCATCGTGAATTCGATTTCGATGAAAGAAGGCGAAGAAGCCTTTTTGCATCACGCGCGGTTGTGCATGGCCTATGGCGCTGCCGTCGTGGTGATGGCGTTCGACGAAACCGGCCAGGCGGACACCAAAGAGCGTAAGGTCGAAATCTGCAAGCGTGCTTATGACTTGCTGGTCGGCATTGGGTTCCCGCCCGAAGATATCATTTTCGATCCCAATATTTTTGCGGTGGCAACGGGGATTGAAGAGCATAATAATTATGGCGTCGACTTTATCGAGGCGCTGAAAGAGCTGCGCGTTCTATGCCCGCATGCGCATTATTCGGGCGGCCTTTCCAACCTGTCCTTTTCTTTCCGCGGTAACGAGCCTGTGCGCCGCGCAATGCATTCGATATTCTTATATCATGCGATCCCTGCTGGCTTGGACATGGCGATCGTTAACGCAGGGCAGTTGGATATCTATGACGATATTGATCCGGAACTGCGGGTGGCGTGCGAAGATGTGATTCTCAACCGCGACCCCGATGCTACCGAGCGCCTCATCACCTTGGCCGAGAAATATCGCGGTACGGATGTGGCGCAGGAAAAGGCGGAGGCTGAATGGCGCGGCTGGGATGTCACGAAGCGGCTTGAGCATGCCTTGGTCAAAGGCATTGATGCGCATATCGTCGACGACACCGAAGAAGCGCGGCTGGCGATCAAGGCGGCTGGCGGCAGGCCTATCGAGGTTATTGAAGGCCCATTGATGGACGGCATGAATGTTGTTGGCGACCTGTTTGGGTCGGGCAAAATGTTTCTGCCGCAGGTCGTGAAATCGGCGCGCGTTATGAAAAAAGCCGTCGCGCATCTGTTCCCTTATATCGAGGCCGAGAAAGAAGTCGGCGCGAAGGGCAAGGGCAAGATCATCATGGCGACCGTCAAGGGCGACGTGCATGATATCGGCAAGAATATCGTTGGCGTTGTGCTGCAGTGTAATGGCTTTGAGATTGTCGATCTGGGCGTGATGGTCCCGTGGCAAGACATATTGAAAGCGGCGGTCGACCATGATGCCGACATGATCGGGCTATCGGGCCTGATCACACCGTCGCTGGATGAGATGGTCACCGTCGCTGAAGAAATGCAGAAGGCGGGCATGACGATGCCGTTGATGATCGGCGGCGCCACCACGTCCAAAACGCATACGGCGTTGCGGATTGAGCCTGTCTATTCGGGCCCCGTTATTCATGTGCTCGATGCATCACGCGCTGTCGGTGTTGCGGGCACATTGGTCAGCGATACTATGGCCGAAAAGTTCGTCGCGGACACCCGCGCCGAATATAGCCACATCCGCGATGCCCGTGCTGGCAAGACCGCAAAGCCATTGGCTTCGCTGGAGGAGGCCCGCGCCAATGCGTTCGAGATTGACGAGACGCTGAAACCCGCGCCGCCATTACAGCCTGGCGTGCATGCCTATGATGACTGGGACCTTGCGGATCTGCGCAAGTATATCGATTGGACGCCGTTTTTCCGCGCATGGGAATTGCACGGCAATTATCCCGATATTCTGACCGACGAAGTCGTTGGCGAAAGTGCCGCCAGCCTGTTTACCGATGCCAATGCGATGCTCGATAAAATCATCAGCGAAAAATGGCTCCGCGCAAAGGGTGTTGCGGGCCTGTGGCCATGCTGGCGCGATGGCGATGATGTTGTCGTCTATTGCGAACAGACCGAGAGCCATATTCGCCTGCCGTTCCTGCGGCAGCAAATCGCCAAGCGCGAAGGCAAGGCGAACATGTGTCTGGCCGATTTCATCAGCCGCGATGGTGACTGGATTGGCGGCTTTGCCGTGACCACTGGCCATGGCATCGGCACGCATTTGGCGCAGTTCAAAGCCAATATCGATGATTATTCCGACATCATGTTGAAAGCGCTCGCCGACCGTCTCGCCGAAGCTTTTGCCGAGCGGATGCACGAGCATGTCCGCACAACATTATGGGGTTATGCGCCCGACGAGCAATTCACGATAGAGGCGCTGAACCGTGAAGAATATCGCGGCATCCGGCCCGCACCGGGTTATCCCGCCTGTCCGGACCACAGCCTGAAGCCGATATTGTTCGACCTGCTGGATGCGACCCAGAAAACGGGGATCACCTTAACCGAAAGCTTTGCCATGTTGCCCACCGCAGCGGTCAGCGGCTTTTATTTCGGGCATCCCCAAGCGGAATATTTCGGCGTTGCGCGGATTGGCGAAGATCAGGTTGCGGACTATGCCGCACGGCGCGCACTCGATTTGGATCGGGCACGGCAGTATCTCAGGCCCAACCTCAACGAATGATCTGCAGTTCAGAGCAATATTAGATTTTACGGACGGATGCCCATGAAGAAAACGGCGCTCTTTGTCCTGACCCTAAGGCGACAAAAGCAACGTCGGACAGCGTTTTTACTGTCTGCTTTGTCGCTTTAATGGTGAACGTGGCTCTGACTTATTTCCGCTGGTCTCAACATTGAGAAAGAGCCGTGCGCGCTTTCGCGTGTGCGGGGCGATAGTCTCAAAGCCAATCCTACATTGCAAGCTTGGACATGCTTCCAGCCCTTGCCGCGGCAATCACCGCCCTTGCGCACGCCACCTGCGCACGACGCGGTCCAATATTTCGGCTTCGCCGCCTGTTTCGCGCCAAAGGGCGCTGAACAGCGGGTCTTCCGATGCCGGGCGTTTATCCGCTTCCAAATGGTCGAGCGAGACACGGATGGGAATGCTGACACCTTCGCCGCAGATAATGCATTCGCGGTTGCGCAAGGCAGGGACGGCATCAAGGAAACCGCGCGCCCCTTCGGGCATGGCGGCGCGGACAAATGCCTGATCGCGTTCATTGTTCAATCGCATCGAAATGATCGTGCCGCATTGCGACAGCACGCCTTCGGCCAAATCGGACGGACGCTGTGTAATCAGGCCAAGCGACACACCATATTTCCGGCCTTCCTTGGCAATGCGTTCAAGGATGGAGCGCACCGCACTGTTTTTGAAAACGCGATCCGACGGAATGTAGCGATGGGCCTCTTCACAGACGAGCAGGATGGGGCGCTGCGCTTCGTTGCGCGACCAGATAGCATAGTCAAACACCAGACGCGACAACACCGCAACAACGGTTGACGTGATGTCGGAAGGGACGCCGGACACATCGATAATCGAAATCGGTTTGCCATGGGATGGCAGACGGAAAATCTTGCCGACAAATTCGGCCATGGTGTCGCCGACCAGCAGGCCTGAAAACATGAAATTGTAGCGCGGGTCGGCTTTCAGTTCGTCAATTTTGCTCTTCAACCGCATGAACGGCGCGGACGACGTTGCCTTGTCGAGCTTACCCATTTCATTCTGGATGATGTTGGTCAGGTCAGACAATAAATAGGGGATCGGCGCATCAACCGTCAGCTTGCCAATCGTTTCGGCAATCCGGTTTTTGGCCCGCGCCTGCAACAGGCAGCGGGCAAGAATGTCTGAGTCAATTTGCCTATCGTCGCCGGTGGAGGTGACGAACACTTCGCAATGTTCGGCAAAGTTCATCATCCAATAAGGCATGGCCAGATTGTTCACGTCGAACAACGCGCCATTTTGTTTGAACGCCGCACTATATTCGCCATGGGGGTCAATCATGACAATATGGCCGTCAGGGGCGATATCGCACATCTTATGCACGATGAGAGCGGCGCAGGTTGATTTGCCGGTACCCGTTGAACCCACGAGCGCGAAATGCTTACCGAGCAGCGCGTCGACATATAGCGCGCCGCGAATGTCCTTGGTTGGGACAACGGTGCCGATTTCAACATGCGCGCGCGCGTCGGTGGCATAAACTTGCCTCATGTCCGCGCTCGACACCGCATAGACTTCGCTTCCGGGGATCGGATAGCGCGTAACCCCGCGGCGGAAATTGGAGATTTTGCCGGTCTGGCGGTCTTCGCCGCCTTCGCCCAGAAAGTCGACTTGCGCCATAATGACCCCATGGTCGCGGTCATGCATACGCTGTGTGCGGATACTGGCGAGCAGCCAATTATGGCCAATGCGAATCTTGATTTGGCTGCCCACCTGTCCGGCCATCGCAATGCTGGGATCGGCATGTGACATCAGCTGGGTCAATATGCTGGCATCAAGGGTGATTTGGGAACTGGATCCGGCAATGTCCATAACAAAGCCGATAGGGTGCAGCGCATCTGTCGCTTCGGCTTGTCCCTGCGCACTGGGTTCTGCGGACGTAAACGGCCGATGCCCTGTCATTTCCATCGCTAAACGGCCTTTGATTGAAGGAAGCGGCCAGCGATAGGTACAGAAGGTAAAGATATGTTTACCATGGAAGCTGTTATGGCCCCCGCCAACCCCGGCTATAAGCGCTGGAAAATATATCCGGCGAACCAGCCCAGCAGCAACGAGACAAGCACCGCCATGGCACCATAGAAGAAGGCATAATCTTGCGCCATGATGGTCACCACTTGTTCAAACCCGGTTTTGCGTATCCGCACTTGCACATTGTCGTCCGCGACAATGACGCGGCCATTGCGGATCAGCAATGTTTCGGCGGTATATGTCCCAACGGGCACGCTCGATGGAATGTTGAGGCGCGCGCGGTACAATACTTGATCGGTGATTTCGACGGTCCCTGCCTCTTGCCGGAAAAGGCCGTTGCGGCGGTTGAGATCGACCAAGCCATCGACAAAGCGTTTTTGCTCTGCGGCATCGACTTCACCGCTGGGCGACAATTGCAATCTTTCGAGGCCAAGTTCGTAAATGGCCGCGGTCTTACTATCAACGATCTCGCGCAGCGGGCGGGATGAGGCGATCGCGTAATAAGCAGGGACGGACCGGAAATCGGTGCTGTCTGCGTTAATCCAGATGCCTGCAATATTCTGCTTTTCGCGCAGCGTCACTGCGCGCGTTGGCCCGCGCAGGACGACGGCGACGTCCACCTGACCCTCCGGCGCAACGCCGCGCGGGTAAATGATCGCACCAAATAACAGCATTTCAGCGCCCGTGAAACCCGATTGAATGTTGATTTCGCGCTGCGACACATCGGGCACCAGCTTGGGCACATTTTGCGCCCCCGCCGCCACCGGCAGCAAAAACAGGAACAAGGCGATCAAGCGTATCACAGGGCTTGCAACGTGTAGATTTCGTCGGGACGCCAGCCAAGGCCAAGCGCCATCCGGATGGCGACGAGCAGGACAATGATTGCCAGAAACAGGCGGAGATATTCAGGACGCATCCGCTGCGCCAGTCGTGCGCCAATTTGCGCGCCCGTGACACTGCCGATCAGCAAGAATACCGCCAGCACAATGTCGACTGCCTTGGTGGTCAGGCTGTGCATCATGGTCGATGCCATGGTGACGAACAATATCTGGAACAAAGATGTGCCCACCACAACCTGCGCGCCCATGCCAAGCAAATAAAGCATGGCGGGCACCATGATGAAACCGCCGCCGACGCCCAGCAGCATGGTCATAATGCCCGTGATGAAACCCAATATCAGCGGTGCGAGTGGCGAAATATACAGGCCCGACCGGTAGAAACGCCAACGCATCGGCAAATTGGCGACCAATGGATGGTGCCGCCTTTTGGCTGCGGGCACGGGTTTGCCTGCACGGGTCGCGCGGACGCTGGTCAGGCTTTCTTTCGCCATCATCCCGCCGATGCTGCCCAACATGATGACGTACAGGATGTTGATGACGGTATCGATCTGGCCAAGCGATTCCAATATTTCGAAAATCGCAGCGCCCGCAGCTGTGCCGAAAATGCCGCCGAACACAAGAACAGTGCCCATTTGGAAATCGACACCGCCGCGTTTCATATGCGCAAAAACGCCCGATACACTTGCGCCGGTTACCTGCGTGGATGCCGACGCTGCGGCAACGGCTGGCGGAATGCCGTAGAAAATAAGCAATGGCGTGGTCAGGAAACCGCCGCCCACGCCAAACATTCCAGACAACACGCCAACGCCGCCACCCAGCAGGATGATGACCAGCGCATTGACCGACAAATTGGCGATAGGAAGATAGATATCCATGTTTGACCAACGGACCCTAACGGCATTTAGCGGCAGGATAAAGGCTGGTGCTTAGAAACTGGTGGACAATGTTACCGCTGGCCCATGGCCCGGCTGTGCGTGGCCCGCAACGCGCCAACGCCAGCTTGCGTCAAATTGGAATAATGCGCTGCCCGCGGTCACATTTGCGCGGATATTTGGGCCGACATCGATGCGCATGACATTGTCTTGCCCGCCGCCCCAAATCCCTGCGCCAATCGCAAAAGATGCCCGTTGCGATTGTACGATGGACCGATGTGCTTGCGCTGCCACATCGGCAAAGGCACCGCCGCCTTGCCCTGAAACAAAGCCGGCCTGACCATAGCCATCCAACCGGAAACCAAGTGGCAATTTTACGCCAGACTGCCCGCCAGCGACCAAGGCCGCAAATGCGTCGGGCCGGCCCTGCCTAAACCTACGTTCGGCAATGACCTGCACCGGAATGCGTGCAACGGGTCGCCAACGCACCCCTGCTGCCAGTTCCCTTTCGCGCACGCTGCCATGCGCAACCGATACCCGGCCAGCCATGGACAGGCGCGAGTGGTCAGGGTTGCCGGAGAAGTGCAGGACGGGGATTGCAGCAATCACGGCGCTTTGGCTGCCGCCATATTGCCCGTTGCCAAGCGTTCCAGCGGGGGAACTGCCCCGCCGCCAAAAGCTATAGGCGTACACCTCTAATGGTTGCGGAGTGGTCGCGGATGGAGGCGGCGCTCCGATAGGGGTGACCACATCGGAGTCAGTCGGTAGGAGTGCGACGGGAGAGATCCGCGCAGGCGTGCCTGCGCTGAAGAACAATGGGGCTGCGCCCTCCGGCGGGAGGGCGATCTTTCCTTGGCTATTTTGGGCGTGCGGTATCGCGGGGGCCACAACGCGGTGCTGCGCACTGTAGCCGGTGAATGTTGGGGTGCTTGCCAGCTTTGGGACGGGCCGCATGCGGACTGGATTTGGATATATTTCATGACCGGTCTGGCTTACGGCGCTGATATCCATCGTTGTGACGGCGATCCGGGCCGTGACCCACGTTCCACAGAGCAAAGCTATCGATGCCAAGGCGCGCCCGCGCATCATTCGGGCCGGACCGATGGCGCAGGGACGATATGGTGGACGGTTTTGTCCCAGCGCAGCGGCACCCCGAAACAATGCCGTGCATAGTTTATGCAGGCCCGCCGCGCGGCCATGATCGCGATAATGTTCGTCATGACGCTGCGCGGGATCGACAGCAGTGCCTCTTTTGGACCGTACAGCGCGGCGACAAAGCCGGCCCGAACAAACAGCCGCCAGAAAAGAAAGGCCGCGTTACACCATAAAAGGACAATGAGCGTCGGCGCCAAGGGTTTTGGCTGGTACGCGCCTTGTGCTTCAGCCACCGTCAACATCGCCGTGAGAAAGATGCAGGCATAGGCTGCACTCAACACGATCGCGGCGAGTATCGACCGGCGATCCTGCAGCAACATCCATTTCTGCGCGAGATTGCCGTTCCACCCCAGCCTGTCCCAACCGGCAAGGGCAATGCCCGTCAGCCAACGGGTTTTTTGGCGGACCGAACTTGTGAGCGTGTCGGGAAAGCAGGATCTGGTCCCTATCAGCCTGCCATTATTGTCCAAAATCCGCGCCATGATGGTGCGTCCACCAGCAGCCCCAATACGCATACCCAGCTCATAATCCTCGGTCAGGCTGTTTGGATCGAACGGATCGCCGCCGTTCATAATGGCCAAGCGGCCCATCAGATTGCGCTCAATCGCGCAAGCGACGCCAGCCAACGGCAGCGACGCGCCAATCGCCTCGCGCACGACCATATTCTTGCCATGGGCTTCGGCAAATTCGTCGCAATAATGCCCGCTGATCCATCGCGAACTTTTTGTCCGCACGGGAATGACCGGCAATTGCACCGCGCCGCCAATGGTGAGCAGCCTGTCGAACACCCGAAGCTCATCCGCGTGGACGGCGTCTTCTGCGTCATGCAGGACAATGGCCTTGGCTGTGTAACCGCCCGCGATTTCATCGGCGCGTAACGCCTTCCAAAGCCGGTTGAGGCAATCGGCTTTGGTGGTTGGGCCCATATGGTCGACCAGCACGAGCCTGATAACCGGGTTGTGCTTTGCAGCCCGAATGACTGCGGCCGATGTGTGCGGGTCATTTGGGTAGCAGCCAACATATATCCGGTACTCGCATCCGCTGTTGGCCCAGCTGCGTGTGCAGTTGGCGAGCATCGTGCCGATAACCGCAGCCTCGCCCCATGCCGGTATTAACACCGCAATCAGCCCGGGCCCCGACTTTGCCGGCAGTTCATCCACCGTCATGGGCGGCCTGTGCCAATAAAAGGCAATCTTTCGGTACAACCGCCGGCCTGCCCAGATGGCATCGACGCACAGATCGTCAATGGCGCCAATCAACAGCCAGATCGCGCTGAACAGTAACAGTTCACGCTGTGCTGTTTCGGCGATTGGGAAAATCCAGTTAGGCACAGGTGCGACCCCTCAACCAGCTGCGATCGATGTCGCGCCGTTTTGATATGCAGTGTTCCGAAAAGATGTTGTTTCACGCGGTCTGGACTTTGCCCCGTTCATATTGGCGGTCTTTGCGCGTGCCCATCACCATCACCCACAGGATTGGTATCGCCCAAAAGGATAATAAGGCCTGATAGGATTTCGGGACGAAGTCCGGTATCCAAAGCGTTGCCATATGCGTTGCGACGGCCACGGTTTGAAACCCCATCGCCCATATCGGCCAATACCGGTTACTGTGCAGCGCCAGCACAATGAGTGCAAGTAAGCAGCCCCCATCCACGGCGAACAGTCCATAAGATGTCGTTGCCCAACTGGGGTTCATCGTTGCGGCGACCGCGCTCAATATTGTCGCAACGATGAAAATGGCAGCGCCAGCCTTGCCAGTACGTCCGCCATTGATGCCCGCATAAAGCGTGCACAGCACAAGCGCGAAAATGAAAGCTGACTGGAGAATATCCATCCCTTGCCCGTCCTCAGAATATAGCCCGCGTCCGGGCAAGGGTGCCCAGCATCAGCTGTTTACGACCCGAAGACCGGCTGGTCGGGTAAGCGGACCGGGGCCCACGCAGCCGAAGTTGATTTCTTGAAGATTGCTGTCGCGTTGGGCGACGACGATTTTGCGGTGCGCGTTGACAAAGCCCTTGCGGGCATCGACCATCATGGTCAGTCCGTTCGCCACGCCTTCGATCGCAGCCTGTGTATGCGCAGGCGGTGCGTCGGAATTTCGGCACACATCAATGACCGAAAAAGTAAGGCTGGCCAGGTCCGCCAGCGCGTTATCTATTGATTGGTGGGTCGACCGGATGTCAGATGCCAATTGGCGGGCGGTCTCATGTTCGAAATTCACCATAAACTGTCTCCCTCTTGATCTGAATTCAGCTTCAGCCAGCGAAGAAGTTTATTGAAACAGTCGAAACGTACCCGTCAAAACAGCAACAACAAATGCAAACGCCACTGTGCTGAAAAATGCAATATTCAGCGATTGAACCACGATATCCTTTGGGGATAAATCATGTCTTTCGCCACCGATCGGCGGAATGGAAACGCGTGCAGCAATTTTCGCAACGACCCGTCCCATCCGTTTCGGTAGCCCGTTCTGGCTAGCGGCATATTGCTCTCGCTCAAGGTCTTGCGTTTCGTATACGAATGGCTCGGATATGGTGCGTTGTTCAATAGCCGCAAAAATTTTGGCGGCATCCTTTCGCGTTGCGGCGTTCAACTTGCGCCGCGCGGCGTCCAACCGTTGATCGACAGTGAAGTGTGAAATTCCCAGAGAACGGCCGATTTCTCTGGACGTCATGTGGTCGTCGACCAGCCTCAGGCACGCTTTTTGACCTTCGGTCAGCTCAACCGATTCATCCGCCATCGGATCCGTATCTGTGTCTTCAATAGTTTGATTCAATCCCGCCATATTGGCCATATTTAATGCCCTTTTGGAAGTTTCTAGACCAACCGAAACCGCTAAGGCAAGGGATTTGCTTAATGTTTTGTGCTGCGCTTGCTATCAATTATGCGGGCGGGCATATAGCTGGACGATGACTGAAACGCCCCAAAAGCGACCCAAACAATCCGCATTGCGTGCGTTCCTCGGCAGCGAGGCGGCCGGCGGCATTTTGCTGATGGTGGCAGCGGCTTTGGCGCTGCTTGTC
This sequence comes from Sphingorhabdus sp., assembly GCF_044374345.1. Lineage (GTDB taxonomy): Bacteria > Pseudomonadota > Alphaproteobacteria > Sphingomonadales > Sphingomonadaceae > Sphingorhabdus_B. The sequence goes on from NZ_JBILOS010000009.1 coordinate 13,804, forward strand.
GCCAATTCGCCTTTTGCCGATAGCTATGCCCATTTCGTGCACGCGGTGATTGGGCCGGAATTGACGCCAAAACTTGGTCCGATGACCGTCCATCTCTGGATAAATGACGGGCTGATGGCGATATTTTTCCTGTTGGTCGGGCTGGAGATTAAGCGCGAATTTGTCGACGGCCATCTTTCAACATGGAATGACAGGCGTCTTCCCATCATTGCAGCCGCGGCGGGCATGGTTGTCCCGGCGCTGATCTATCTGGGTGTGGCGGGTGGCGATCCCGATCTGCACCGCGGTTGGGCGATACCTGCTGCAACCGATATTGCATTTGCCATAGGCGTGCTGGCTTTATTGGGCAGCCGCGCCCCTGCATCTTTGAAACTGTTTTTAACCACGGTTGCAATTGTCGATGATATGGGCGCGGTCGCCATCATTGCTGTGTTCTACACCGCGGAACTGAACGTCATGGCATTGGCTGCAGCAGGTGCGATCTGGTTGTCGATGATGGCGCTCAATCGTTTTCGGGTGCATGTACTTTGGCCTTACATCATCCTCGCGGCGTTGTTATGGTATGCGACATTGCTGTCTGGCGTTCATGCCACGATTGCTGGAGTCATGGCTGCATTTGCCATTCCGTTTCACCGGACAATCGCCGCGCCCGATGCCGAAGATTCCGCGCTGCACCGGCTTGAACATGCGTTGGTGAAGCCCGTCGCCTTTTTCATTGTGCCGATATTTGGTTTTGCCAATGCCGGCGTTTCGCTGGCGGGCACAAGTGTTGCCGCGCTGGCGGCGCCGCTTCCGCTTGGTATTGCCATGGGGCTGTTTCTGGGTAAGCAAATCGGCATTTTCGCCAGTGTCTGGCTTTCCGTGAAGCTTGGAATTGCCGTCCGTCCAAAGGACGCCAGCTGGGTGCACGTCTATGGCGTCGCGTTGCTGTGCGGGATAGGTTTCACGATGAGCCTGTTTATCGGCGGCCTTGCTTTTGTCGGACCGGAACAATCCGACGCGGTTAAAATTGGCGTTTTGATGGGGTCGTTGGTTTCGGCAATTTCGGGCTATCTCATTTTGCGCTTTGCCGCGCGCCACAACCAAATAACGGGAGACGTAATGTGAAGCTTTTCTATCCCATCGTCACGGCCGCGTTGCTGGCTTCGGCCTGCACCTCGCTTCCCGTGGCGGCACGTTCTGCGCCGGCAGCGCCGGCGCGTTCTTTAACCAGCATTTCGCAAGATTATGTCCGCCTCACGCTTGAGGCCGGAACGCATGAAGCCGAATATGTCGATGCATATTATGGGCCTGAATCGTTGCAAGCTGCGGCGAAAGCCAGTCCGCGTTCGCTCGCCGACCTGATTGCGGAGGCCCGCAAGCTGACGGCGGCGATTGATGCAAGCTTGCCGGCCATAAAGGATGATGCCGACCGCCGCCGCGCGTTGGCGTTGCGGGGCATGCTCGTGGCCGCAGACACAAGGCTGCAGATGCTTCAGGGCCGCAAATTCGCGTTTAATGATGAAGCCAAAGGCCAGTTTGCGACGGTCCCTGTGCTTATGACGCTCGAACATTATGACGCTATATTAAGCAGGCTTGAGACGCTCATTCCCGGTTCGGGGCCACTCGCAGCGCGGGTCGATGCGTTTAACGAGCGGTACACTATTCCCAAAGATCGCCTGCAACCTGTCTTTGACGCCGCAATCGCCGAATGCAAACGCCGCACCGCGCAGCACATCGCGCTCCCCGTGGGCGAAAGCTTTGATATGGAATTTGTGACGGGGAAAACCTGGTCCGGTTACAATTATTATAAGGGCAATTACAAAAGCCTGATCCAGATTAACACCGACCTTCCGATCCGCGTCAGCCGCGCGGTCGATCTGGGCTGTCATGAAGGCTATCCCGGCCACCATGTTTTGAACCTGATGGTCGAACAGCGGCTTGCGCGTGCAAAAGGGTGGCGCGAATATGAGGTCAATCCGCTCTACAGCCCGACCAGCGTCCTTTCCGAAGGCAGCGCCAATTATGGCATAGATCTGGCCTTTCCAGCCGAGGAACGCTTGGCGTTTGAACGCGATATTCTGTATCCGCTCGCGGGCCTCGATCCCAATTCGGCAGATGCCTATTGGAAAATGCAGCAAATGACCGAGAGGCTGTCGGGCGCGCGGCTGACCATTGCAAAAATGTATCTCGACGGGGAAATATCCCGCGCGCAGGCCCTTGAGCTCACACAGAAATATCTATTGCTATCGCCCGCGCGCGCTGAGCAATCGGTGGCATTTACCGACCATTATCGCAGCTATGTTATCAATTATGGCTGGGGCAAAGACCTTGTCCGTGGCTATATCGAGCGCGGCAATCCCGACCAAGCCGAACGCTGGCGCCGGATGGAAAAGATTTTGAGCGAACCCACGCAGCCTGCCGATTTGCTACCCTAGGCAAGGTGATCGCGGAACCAGGCGGTGAGTTCGTCTTCGGACAATTCACCCGCGGCGAGGGCGACAAAGGTTATCACCAGTTCGGCATCGGTCGCGGTCAGAACATGTCCGTTCAGAACCAAAAAAGTTTCGCTTACGACGGCTGCAGTTCGTTTGTTTCCGTCCACAAACGGATGGTTGCGTGCGATTCCAAACGCATAACTTGCCGCCAATTCGCTCACGTCTGGATCACCGTAAAGCGCCAAATTCTGGGGACGCGCCATAGCACTGTCGAGCAATCCAGCCTCACTGATTCCTTCGCCGCCACCATGTTCGGCAATCTGTTCGGCGTGCGCGGCTATAGCTACATCAAGCGCAACCCAAATCCATTCTTGCTTCATGCGCGTTTGTTATTTGGCAAGTTCGCGGAGCGCGCGTTTCCGCTGCGCCATAACTTCACGGGCAACTTGCATTTGGGCATCAAAGTCAGCGTCATATGGTTTTAACTCGAGTCCGCGATCGGTATCGAGCTTCGTCAACACATCTCCAACCTTTGCCTGCAAACGGTCAAGGTCGCGTTTGGGCAGAATGATGGCGGCGCTGTTTCCGACTTTTATGATTTTGACAGTTTTGTTCATACATCTGTTATAACACAAACACTGCTACAGCCGCAAGTCCGGCAGATTGACGTTCACCGATTGCGAAATCATATTGGCCGTGCCGAAGGTCGCCATAAAGCGGATGTCGGTGGCATTGGGCATTTGCCAGGGTCGCGCAAGCTCTCGCAACGTGCATATTGTCGGGCTATGCGGCCGACAATTTGGGCGAAAATTTCGCCAGCTTTTTAAGCGGGCTTTGAGCTAGCGTTTCTGCTGCTCAAAAGAAAAGGGCGGCCATTTCTGACCGCCCTGAAATTTTTACGCAATCTTACGAGAAGTTACAGCTTGCCGACCAATTCAGGCACAACCGTAAACAGGTCACCGACGAGGCCGATGTCTGCGACTTGGAAGATCGGTGCGTCTTCATCTTTGTTGATGGCGACGATGACCTTGGAGTCCTTCATGCCCGCAAGATGCTGGATCGCGCCGGAGATGCCGACCGCGATATACACTTCAGGGGCAACGATCTTGCCGGTTTGGCCGACCTGATAGTCATTGGGGACATAGCCCGCATCCACAGCAGCGCGGCTTGCGCCAACGCCTGCGCCAAGCTTGTCGGCGAGTGGCAAGATGACTTCGCTGAACGTCGCAGAGTCCTTGAGCGCGCGGCCGCCGGATACGATGATCTTGGCCGATGTCAGCTCAGGGCGTTCTTGCTTCGCGATTTCCGCCGAGATGAACTTCGAGGTGCCCGCATCGCCGCTGCCCGAGACAGCTTCGATTGCAGCAGAACCGCCGGTTTCTTCAGCCTTGGCAAAGGCGGTACCGCGAACGGTGATGACCTTCTTGGCATCCGAAGATTGCACAGTCGCAATTGCGTTACCCGCGTAGATGGGACGCGTGAACGTGTCCGCGCTTTCAACGCTGAGGATGTCGGAGATTTGCATGACATCCAGCAACGCAGCAACGCGCGGGGCGATGTTCTTGCCGTTCGATGTGGCAGGCGCCAAAAACGCGTCATGCGTTGCCATCAATGATGCCACCAAAGGCGCAACATTTTCGGCCAACTGCTGCGCATAAGCTGCATCATCAGCAACATGCACTGTGGTCACGCCAGCGATTTTTGCGGCCTGCTCGGCAACTGCGCCGCAGCCTGATCCCGCGACGAGGACATGCACTTCGCCAATCTGCGATGCAGCGGTGACGACCGCAAGCGTTGCATCCTTCAGCGATGCATTGTCATGTTCGGCATAAACGAGGGTCTTCATGCGGCCACTCCTATTTCCTTGAGCTTTGCAACCAGCGCATCTACGTCGGCAACCTTGATACCAGCGCTGCGCACAGGCGGTTCAACAACCTTCAACGTCTTCAGGCGTGGGCTAACGTCCACACCATAATCGGCAGGTGTTTTCTGCGCGAGTGGCTTGGACTTTGCTTTCATGATGTTGGGCAGCGACGCATAACGTGGCTCGTTCAAACGCAGGTCGGTCGTGATGATGGCTGGCATCTTCAACGCTACGGTCTGCAAACCGCCATCGACTTCGCGCGCAACATGCACTTCATCACCCGACACGTTGACCGTGTTGGCAAATGTGCCCTGCGGACGACCGGTCAACGCAGCGAGCATTTGGCCAGTCTGGTTCGAGTCATCGTCAATCGCTTGCTTACCAAGAATGACGAGGCCGGGCTGTTCTTCGTCCATGACCTTCGCAAGGATCTTGGCAACCGCGAGCGGCTCGACATCTTCAGCGACGACGAGGATCGCGCGATCAGCACCCATGGCGAGCGCCGTGCGCAGCGTTTCTTGCGCCTTGTCCGGTCCGATCGACACCGCGATGACTTCGGTCGCAACGCCCTTTTCACGCAAACGCAGCGCTTCTTCCACCGCGATTTCGTCAAACGGGTTCATGCTCATTTTGACATTCGCCAAATCAACACCCGAACCATCGGGCTTAACCCGCGGCTTAACGTTATAATCGATGACCCGCTTAACGGGGACGATGATCTTCATCTGCTCATCCTTCCATACCGACTCAAATGGCGAGTGAATGCCCGCCTAAACTGGAGCGCCTATGCTTAACGTTGACGTGAACGTCAAGCGTTCGATACACTAAGCTGCTTTGCGGACTTCCGCGACAATCTTCTCGGCTGCATCGCCAAGGTCGTTGGCCGAAACGATGGGCAGGCCGCTATTGGCGAGGATGTCCTTGCCCTGCTGCACATTGGTGCCTTCGAGGCGGACAACGAGCGGTACCGACAGGTTCACTTCCTTTGCCGCAGCAACGATACCGTCCGCGATGATGTCGCATTTCATGATGCCGCCGAAGATATTGACCAAAATGCCCTTTACGGCTGGGTCCTTCAGAATGATCTTGAATGCCGCCGTCACCTTTTCCTTCGAAGCGCCGCCACCGACGTCCAAGAAGTTGGCGGGGAATTCGCCGTTCAGCTTGATGATGTCCATGGTCGCCATCGCCAGACCCGCGCCGTTGACCATGCAGCCGATGTTGCCGTCGAGCTTAATATACGCAAGGTCATATTCGGATGCTTCGACCTCAGCAGGGTCTTCTTCGGTCAGGTCGCGCAGCTCGGCGAGATCCTTGTGGCGGAACATCGCATTGCCATCAAACGCAACCTTGGCATCCAACACCAACAGTTCATCGCCATTCTTGCCTTCGCACACAGCGAGCGGGTTGATTTCAATCTGCTCGGCATCGGTGCCCAAGAATGCGGCATAAAGGCCGGCAACTACGGTCTGTGCTTGCTTGGCCAAATCACCTGTCAGGCCAAGCGCCTTGGCAACGCTGCGGCCATGGTGCGGCTGAAGTCCCGTTGCTGGATCGACAACGATGGTGTGAATTTTCTCGGGGCTGTCATGCGCCACGTCTTCGATGTTCATGCCGCCTTCGGTTGAGGCAACAATAGCAATCCGGCTGGTCGCGCGGTCCACCAACAATGCGAGGTAGAATTCCTGCTTAATGTCGGCGCCATCGGTGATGTACAGACGGTTGACTTGCTTGCCTTCAGGGCCGGTCTGGATGGTGACCAGCGTGTTGCCCAGCATTTCTTTGGCATGCGATTCAACTTCGTCGAGGTTGAAGGCCAAGCGAACACCGCCCTTTGCATCGGGACCCAATTCCTTGAACTTGCCCTTGCCGCGTCCACCCGCGTGGATTTGCGACTTCACGACATAAAGCGGACCAGGCAATTGCTTTGCTGCCGCAACCGCTTCTTCAACGCTGAGCGCCGCGATACCAGCGGGACACGCCACACCGAATTTCGCAAGCAGTTCTTTGGCCTGATATTCATGGATATTCATGGGAGATTACATCCTCGACAATAAAGAGTTTCGCCGGTCGCTTAAGCACAGACGGGCGCTGAATGGAAGGGCTTGCGCTGATGTTTTTTGGTTGATGCAAAGGCCCCAAGGACGCAGAGCAAATCATATATTCTCTGCGTCCTCCGCGCCTCTGCGTGCAAAAATTAATCCAGCAAATTGAGATCCACCAATGCGCGGCGCAGCGTTTCTGCATCGGTAAAATGATGCGCAGCAAAGCCATTGGCGCGGGCGCTGACGACATTGTCGTGATTGTCATCGATGAATATCGCCTCGCCGGGCTTCAGCCCAAAGCGCCGCAGCGCCAGCGCATAGATATCGGGGTCTGGCTTGACCATTTTCTCGACGCCCGAGACGACAATATCTCCGAAATGGTCGAATATGGGTTGGGTCGGACGGAACATCTCCCAAAACTCCGCACCAAAATTGGTAATGGCAAAAAGCGGGACGGCGCGCGCGGCCAGTTCGTGCACGATTTCCAGTGATCCTGTGACAGGGCCCGGAATCGTCTCGTTAAAACGCGTCCGGTAGGCGTCGATCTCGTTTTCATATTTCGGATATAGCGCGATCCGTTCCGCGGCCATCTCGGCCAATGGCCGGCCGGCATCATGCTGAAAATGCCATTCGGGCGTAACAACATGCGTGACGAAATATTCCAGCTCCGCCGTGTCGGCGATCAACTTTGCAAAAAGATGCCGCAAATCCCATTCGAACAGCACTTTGCCGACATCAAACACGACGGTGGTGATCTTTGTCATGGGAAATGTCTCACCTGAAGACGCAAAAAAACCGCCCGCGAATCAGATTCGGAGCGGTCTTTTGATAGAACCATTTGCCCGCGTTGCGCAGGCAGCGGCCAATTAACCCTGGCGCGCTTTAAAGCGTGGCTGGGTCTTGTTGATAACATAGGTCCGGCCACGACGACGAATCACGCGGTTGTCACGATGGCGACCTTTGAGCGACTTGAGAGAATTAACGACTTTCATCGGATTTACCCGTCTTTTTGATGCATAAAGCTTGAATTGAAGGCGCGCTCCTATGGGTGGGGCGGCGGAAAGTCAAGCGCGTTCGGCGCTATTATGCGATTCATGCCCGATACATAGCTTGCCATGATATATGACGCGCTTAAGGATAGGACCATGATGAAAACTCCAAGAATCTTGCCGCTTCTCGCGCTTTTGCTGCTGCCGGCCTGTGTCGTTCCCACGGGCCCTGTCGAGGTTACGCGTTTTAACCGCGCGGCCGAAGGTGTGCCTTATGGCAATGGCAGTTTTGGGGTTGAGGTTGCCGGCGAATCGGCGGCGGACCGATCTTTATCAGCTTCGCCTTATGTTGCGGCGGTGACGCACGAAATGCAGCGGGTCGGCTATCGCAATCCAGCGGGTACAAGCGATGTTGTTGCCGAGATACGCTTTGGCGCGACGATGATACGTCCGGAACGCCGGTCACCGGTTTCCGTGGGCGTCGGCGGATCAACCGGCAGCTATGGGTCGGGCATTGGCTTGGGCGTTGGCATCACGCTCGGTGGCGGGTCGGCCGCGCAATTGCAGACCAGTTTGGCGGTGCGCATCATCCGGCGCAGCGACCGTCTGGTGATATGGGAAGGGACCGCAGTGCAATCTGCCAAAGCGGGCTCGCCTGACGCGCAGCCCGGCATTGCTGCCGCTAAATTGGCCGAAGCCTTGTTTAAGGACTTCCCCGGCGTGTCTGGCGAGACTATCCGCGTTCCATAAACTTCATTGCGAGAACGAACCAAAAATGCCGATCACCGATATCAATGCTGCCTTCGACAGCGGTAACATCATAGTGCACGCCATCAATGGCAACAGCGCCACCCTTGGCATTCGCAAGGACAAGGATTCGGAGTTTGCGCAATGGTTCCACTTCCGCGTTGCGTGCGCTGCGGGTGAAGAAATTGAACTGCGCATAACGGGCTTGGAAGGCAGCGCTTATCCCGGCGGCTGGCCAGATTATCGTGCCTGCGTTTCCGAAGACCGCGATTACTGGGGCCGCGCCGACACGAGCTATGACAAAGCCGCAGATGGCGGCACCCTGACCATTCGCTACACGCCCGCCAGCGACATCGTCTGGTTCGCTTATTTCGCGCCCTTTAGTATGGAACGGCACCATGATCTGATTGCCGACGCCGCATCATGCGAAGGCGTTAGCTATCGGTGCTTGGGCCACAGCCTGGAAGGGCAGCCCATTGATTGCCTGTCGATGGGGGATGGCGAAACGCAAGTCTGGTTGTACGCGCGCCAGCATCCGGGCGAAACGCAGGCCGAATATTGGATGGAAGGTGCGCTGGATATGCTCACCGACCTTAGCGATCCGCACACGCGGGTATTGCTGGAAAAATGCCGGTTGCATATCGTGCCCAACTGCAATCCCGACGGCAGCTGCCGCGGACATTTGCGCACCAATTTTGCGGGCGTAAACCTGAACCGCGAATGGGCCGATCCAAGCTTGGAGCGTAGTCCAGAGGTGCTGGCTATTCGCAACGCCATGGATGAAACCGGCGTGCATTGGGCGATGGATGTTCATGGGGATGAGGCCATTCCCGCTGCATTCATGGCCGGGTTCGAAGGCATCCCGTCATGGACCGATGATCAAGGCGCGCGATATAACGACTTCATCAATCGCCTCGCCGCGCGCACCCCCGATTTCCAGACCGAGTTGGGTTATACCAAGGCTGGACCGGGCAAGGCCAATCTGACCATGTCGACAAACCAGCTCGCCGAGCGTTTTGGCCCGTCGCACAAATGCGTGTCGATGACATTGGAAATGCCTTACAAAGATACGGTGCACGGCAATGATCCCTATCAGGGATGGTCGCCCGAACGGTGCCGCCTGCTGGCCCGCGAGTGCCTCGCGACGCTGGCGGAGATGGTGTAAGCGGCCCCCATGCGCATCATCGTGGATGATCTTTCCGGCAGTGAAATCCGCGCCTTGCTGGAAACGCATTTTGCCGGGATGCTGGCAAGCTCGCCACCGGAAAGCTGCCATTTTTTGGATTTCGACGGGCTGAATGCGCCCGATGTCACCTTTTGGTCGATTTGGGACGGGGATGCGCTTGTGGGGTGCGGGGCGTTGAAAGAGCTGACGCCCGAACATGGCGAGGTCAAATCGATGCGCACGCATGCGGACCATTTGCGCAAAGGTGTTGGCGCCAACATGATGACGCATATCATTTCGCAAGCGCGCGGCCGGGGTTATCACCGTTTGAGCCTTGAGACAGGATCGTCGGCGGATTTCGCGCCGGCGTTGGCGCTGTATACAGCGCACGGGTTTGAATATTGCCCACCCTTTGGCGATTATGTCGAAGACCCGTTTAGCCGTTTCATGACCTTGGCGATTTGACCAACTTGCGTTAGGGCGCGGGCAAACAACGAAGGAACTCCCATGCCAAAGCTTATCCTCATTCGCCACGGACAATCCCAATGGAATCTGGAAAACCGGTTCACCGGTTGGTGGGATGTTGACGTAACCGAAAAAGGCGCAGCCGAAGCGTGGGCCGCGGGCGAGTTGATGAAGGCCAAGGGCATTGCCCCTGATGTCGCCTTCACCAGCGTGCAGACGCGCGCGATCAAGACGTTGAACCTCGCGCTTGAGGCGATGGGTCGGCTTTGGGTTCCGGTGACCAAAAACTGGCAATTGAACGAGCGCCATTATGGCGGCCTGACGGGCCTTGATAAGGCAGAGACTGCGGCCAAGCATGGCGACGAACAGGTCAAAATATGGCGCCGCAGTTTTGATGTTCCGCCGCCGCCATTGGAGGTGGGATCGCCTTATGACCTGTCGTCCGATCCGCGTTATGCGGGCATCAAAATTCCCGCGTCGGAAAGCCTGAAGGACACGATACTGCGCGTTCTGCCATATTGGGAGAGCGCCATTGTCCCTGAATTAAAGGCTGGAAAAACCGTTCTCATCTCTGCACATGGCAACAGCTTGCGCGCGCTGGTGAAGCATCTTTCGGGCATTTCGGATGCGGATATCAATGGCTTGGAAATCCCGACCGGCCAGCCGATTGTCTATGAACTCGACGACAATTTGAACGGTGCATATCACTATCTATCCGCGCGGTAACATTGTCGTGCCGCGCGCGTGCGCGGGCCTGTGATTATCCTATTGTTGCTGGATTGCGCCTTTTGCACCACGCGGCTAAGGCCATGCCATCAAAGTTGTCAGGGGAGTGACACATGACTGACTCAGCGCCGCTTATTGGCATCATCATGGGCAGCCGTTCGGACTGGGAAACGATGTGCGAAGCGTCAGCCACGCTGACCGCGCTCGACATTCCCCATGAATGCAAAGTGGTGTCCGCGCACCGTACGCCGGAGCGTCTGTATGATTATGCAAAAAGCGCGGCCGATAGGGGTCTGCAATGCATTATCGCGGGCGCGGGTGGCGCGGCGCATTTGCCGGGCATGGCGGCGTCGATGACGCGGCTTCCGGTGCTGGGCGTGCCGGTGCAGTCGAAGGCGCTGGACGGCATGGATAGTCTGTTGTCGATTGTCCAGATGCCCGCGGGCATTCCCGTCGGCACGCTCGCGATTGGCAAGGCGGGCGCAACGAACGCCGCGCTTTTGGCCGCGGCAATGCTCGCCAATAATGATGCAGCGCTTGCGGCGCGGCTGGACGCATGGCGCGCGGCCCAGACCGCTTCGGTAGCCGAAACGCCGGAGTGAGACGAAGCCGATGACTGCGTTGCCCCCTGGTTCGACCATTGGAATATTGGGTGGCGGCCAGCTTGGCCGGATGCTCGCGGTTGCGGCGGCCCAGCTTGGCTATCGCTGCCATATTTACGCGCCAGCAGGGGACAATGTGGCGTTTGACGTCGCCGCGCAAAGCAGCATCGGCGCCTATGACGACCATGCCGCGTTGAAAGATTTTGCGCAGCAATGCGATGTCGTCACCTTCGAATTTGAAAATGTGCCCGTTGCACCGCTTGAAACGATTGCCGGGCTTGTTCCCATCTATCCGCCAGCCAAGGCGTTGGAAGTTGCGCAGGATCGCGATGCCGAAAAGCGCTTTGTGCGCAGCCTTGGCGGACAGACAGCGAACTTCGCCATCGCAAATGTGCAAGGCGACGTGCAGGCGGCGGTCGATGCGGTGGGTATCCCGTGCATCCTGAAGACCATCCGCATGGGATATGACGGCAAGGGGCAGCTTCGCGTCACGTCGCAGGACGATCTGGCCGATGCATGGGCGCAGACGGGTGCACAGCCGCTGATCGCGGAAGCCATGGTGCAATTCGATGCCGAATTTTCGGTGATATTGGTGCGCGGCCAAGATGGCGAGATCCGCTTTTGGGACAGCCCGCACAATGTGCATGTTGGCGGCATTTTGGCAACGTCGACGCTGCCATCTGGCGCGTTTGTGGAAAGCCAGCAACAGGCGGCGCGCGATATGGCGGCGGCGGTTGCGACACAGCTTGATTATGTCGGTGTATTCACCGCCGAATTTTTTGCCAGCAGCGCCGGTCCCTTGTTCAATGAAATCGCGCCGCGTGTGCACAATAGCGGCCATTGGACGATTGAAGGCGCGGCCACCAGCCAGTTTGAAAACCACATCCGCGCCATTTGCGGACTGCCGCTTGGCAGCACCGAAACGGTGGCGGCGCGTGTCGAAATGCAGAACCTGATCGGGGATGATGGCGACGCCTTTGCACAGATTTTGGCCGACCCCGCGGCGCATCTGCATCTCTATGGAAAGGCACAAGCGCGCCCGGGGCGAAAAATAGGCCACGTCACCCGCTTGTATCGCTAAGTTTTTCAAGGCAAAGCGGGGTTATGAATCATCCCGAAATCATCCTTGTCCTCGCCCGCGCCGCCAATGGAGTCATCGGGAAAGATGGCGGCATGCCGTGGCATCTCCCTGCGGACCTGCGTCATTTCAAACAGATAACCAAGGGCCGGCCCATGATTATGGGGCGCAAGACCTTTGACAGCCTGCCCGGCCTGCTGGATGGCCGACGCCACATTGTTTTGACGCGCGATACCGCATGGGAAGAAGAGGGCGCCGAAATCGCGCATTCGGTGGCCGACGCGTTGAGGCTCGCCAATGGCCCCCATGTGTGCGTGATTGGCGGCGCGGAAATCTATAATCTGTTTCTGCCGCTCGCGGACCGCATTGAATTGACCGAGATTGCCGCGCAGCCCGAAGGCGACACGTCGGTCCCGGATTTCGACATGGCGGAGTGGGAAGAACTGTCCCGCGAACACCATGCTGCGTTGAACGGCGCACCTGCGTTTGATTTTGTCACGCTCGTGCGGCGGCCAAAGAACTAGCACGCGGTATATTGGGGGACATAATGCGTAAGAAATTCTGGATTCCGCTGACGCTGATTGGCGCGGCTGCGATTGGCTTTTTCGGCTTTTTACCCGGCTATGTCGAAGGTTCGATGAACCAGATTGACGGCCAACCGCTGATCAAGGTCAGCGATGAGGCCAAGGCATTGCATAAGACATTGAACATCGTCGACCTGCACAGCGACACGTTGATGTGGAACCGCGATTTGGGCAAGCCTGCGGATCGCGGCCATATGGATTTGCCGCGCTTGCAAGAGGGCAATGTCGCGCTTCAGCTTTTTTCGTCGGTCACCAAAACACCCAAAGGCCAAAATTATGATGGCAATGGTGCGGACACCGACAACATCACTTTGCTGACCTTCGCCCAGTTGCAGCCAGTGAAAACATGGCGCTCATTGGTTGAGCGGTCGCTATATCACGCGGCGAAGCGCGATGATGCGGTCACCGGATCAGACGGAAAATTGCAAGCGGTGGACAAGGCGCAGCAGATCGATGCCTTGTTGGCCGCGCGGCAAAAGGACCGGAGCACCGTCGGCGCCATGCTGACCATTGAAGGGCTCCATAATCTTGAAGGCAAAATCGAGAATCTCGACCGATTGTACGACGCCGGGTTCCGCATGGCGGGGTTCACCCATTTCTTTGACAATGAATTGGGCGGGTCGATGCACGGCCTGAAAAAAGGCGGACTGACGCCCTTTGGTCGCGATGTATTGCGCCGGATGGAGGCGAAGGGCATGATCGTCGACATCGCGCATCTCAGCCATGCTGGCGTTGCCGAGGTTTTGGCCATGGCGAAACGTCCCGTGGTCTCCAGCCATGGCGGCGTGCAGGCGACGTGCAAGGTGAACCGCAATCTGACCGATGACGAAGTTCGCGGCGTGGCCAAAACCGGCGGTATCATTGGCATCGGCTATTGGGAGGGCGCCATATGCTCCACCGATCCGCGTGCTGCGGCCAAGGCGATGAAGCATGTGCGCGATCTCGTCGGCATTCAACATGTCGCGTTGGGGTCGGACTATGATGGCGCGACCACGGTGCGTTTCGATACCTCGCAACTCGCGCAAGTCACCCAAGCGTTGATGGATGAGGGTTTCACGCCAGACGAAATTCGCGCTGTTATGGGTGAAAACGCATTGCGCGTCATCCGTGCTGGCTTGGTACCGATGGAAAAGGTCGCCACCGCGCAATGACCATTCCCCGCCTTTCTGCCAAAGACCGAACGCCTGACGCATTGCGCGGCGGTGTCGTTGCCTTGGGCAATTTTGATGGCTTTCATTTGGGGCATCAGGCCGTTGCTGGCGAAGCGATAAAACAGGCCAAGGCAGCAGGTAAGCCCGCGATTATTGCAACATTTGATCCGCATCCCGTGCGCTTTTTTGCGCCGGAATCGCCGTGGTTCCGTCTGACGACGCTCGATCAGCGCCAGCGGCTTTTTGCTGAAGCCGGTGCCGACGCGATGCTGGTGTTTGATTTCGATGCAGAGCTTGCCGCGACCAGCGCCGAAGATTTCATCGTCACATTGCTGATGGAACGTCTGGGCATTTCGGCGGTGGTCACGGGTGAGGACTTTACCTTTGGAAATAAGCGCGGCGGCAATATTGATGTGTTGCGCGATTTGGGCGGCGCGCACGGCCTGACGTCGACCGCCATGGGGCCAGTGGTGGATGATGGCGGCGTGATATCGTCGAGCCGCATCCGCAATGCGCTGAAGGATGGCGATTGCGCCACGGCCACCGCCTTGCTCACCCGGCCGTTCACGGTTGAGGGCATTGTGCAGCATGGCGATAAAAACGGGCGGCTATTGGGTTTCCCGACCGCCAATATCGACATGGGCCATTATCTGCGCCCGCGCTACGGCATTTATGCGGTGAAGGGCCGCTTGCCCGATGGCCGCGTGCTCAACGGTGCCGCGAACCTTGGTATTCGCCCGACGTTCGACCCGCCCAAGGAATTGCTTGAGCCGCATTTCTTCGACTTTGCCGAAGATCTGTATGGGCAGAATATCGAAATCGAATTCCACGCCTTCATCCGCGGAGAGGCGAAGTTTGATAGTCTGGACGCACTGATGGCGCAAATGGCGCAGGACTGCGACGAAGCCCGCCGGATATTAGGCGCGTAGTGGGCGGAGCGATAAACCATCGCTTCCCCGGCTTCGTCACCCTGAACTTGTTTCAGGGTCTTAATTCCGGACCGCTTGAAAAAGTAAGATGCTGAAACAAGTTCAGCATGACGGTGTAAGATACATCTTCCCAAACCATCTCCACATGAAGTGGCGCGTGCAACAGCGCGGATACAGGCTTTATTTGCAGCGCCATATCCTTTAGGCACCCGCACAACATGACTGACCCTATCGACTATCGCGACACCGTTTTCCTGCCGAAAACAGATTTCCCTATGAAGGCCGGCCTTCCGCAGAAGGAGCCGGGCATTCTCGCGCGTTGGCAGGCGCAGGATTTTTATGCGGAGCTGCGCAATCGCCGTCGCGGGCGTGAGAAGTTCATTCTGCATGACGGCCCGCCTTATGCGAATGGCGACATGCATATCGGCCACGCGCTGAACCATATCCTGAAGGACATGGTCGTCCGCACGCAGACATTGTTGGGCAAAGACGCGCCTTATGTGCCCGGTTGGGATTGCCACGGCCTGCCCATCGAGTGGAAGGTCGAAGAGCAATATCGCAAGAAAAAGCTCAACAAGGACGAGGTTCCCGCCGTCGAGTTCCGCGCCGAATGCCGCGCTTATGCGCAACATTGGGTCGACACGCAGCGCGAACAATTGAAGCGGCTGGGCATCAATGCCGATTGGGACAATCCCTATCTGACGATGGATTTCCAGGCCGAAGCGACCATTGTTTCGGAGCTGTTGAAATTTGCCGAGAGCGGCCAGCTCTATCGCGGCGCAAAACCCGTGATGTGGTCGCCGGTGGAAAAGACCGCCTTGGCCGAAGCTGAAGTGGAATATGAGGACATCGTATCGACGCAGATCGATGTGGCGTTCGAGATCGTGGAGGCACCGAACGCGCGGGATCTGGAGGGGGCTTATGCCGTTATCTGGACCACGACGCCTTGGACGATTCCGGTCAATCAGGCGATCGCTTATGGTTCAGACATTACATATTATCTCCTGCCAACGGGGGGTATTCACAAACGCAAGTTGGTCGACGGGGAGATTATCGAGACGGATACGCTCGGAGCCCCAGACAGAAATGTTATCGTTGCTGAAGATCTTTACCATGCATTCATTGAACGGACTGGCTTAGCGGCAGGAACTTTCTTGCGGCGCTTTAAAGGTTCGGAACTTGAAGGCGCAATGGTCCGCCACCCGATGCACCATCTCGACCCGCTGTCCGATCACCGCGGGTTCTTTGAAAAGCTGCGTCCTATGCTCGAGGGCCATTTTGTCACTACCGAGAGCGGCACCGGCCTTGTCCATATGGCGCCCGACCATGGGGAGGATGACTTTGACCTGTGCAAGGCGAACGGCATTGATCCGGTCTTCGCGGTCGAAGGCGACGGCAAATATCGCGCCGATTGGCTCTGGCTCGGCGGCGAGGGCAGCGTCATTAACCCCAAATTCAATGCGCCTGATGGCCCCATCTGCGCTGCGTTGCACGCGGCTGGCGGATTGCTCGCGGCGTCGGCGGATTACAAGCACAGCTATCCGCACAGCTGGCGGTCAAAGGCGAAAGTCATCTATCGCTGCACCCCGCAATGGTTCGTGCCGATGGATAAAGCGACGGCTGATGGTACATTGCGCGAAAAAGCAATGACCGCGATTTCGGAAACCCGCTGGGTTCCGGAAAAGGGCCAGAACCGCATCACCGCAATGGTCGAAGGTCGCCCCGATTGGGTGCTGTCCCGCCAGCGCGCGTGGGGCGTGCCGATTACGCTGTTTGTGGATCGCAAGTCCGGCCAATATCTCTGCGACGCGGGCGTGAACGCGCGTATCATCGCGGGCATTCGCGAAAATGGCGTTGATGGCTGGAGCGACGAACGCGCACAGGAATATCTGGGCAGCGACTATGCGCTTGCCGATTATGAACGCGTCACGGACATTTTGGACGTCTGGTTCGATTCGGGCTGCACGCATGCTTTCGTCCTTGAAAGCGGACGTTGGCCTGACCTGCAATGGCCAGCGGACCTCTATCTCGAAGGCAGCGACCAGCATCGCGGCTGGTTCCAGTCCAGCCTGCTGCAAAGCTGCGGCACGCGGGGCCGCGCGCCGTATAACGCGGTGCTGACCCACGGCTTTACGATGGATCAAAAGGGCATGAAAATGTCCAAGTCGCTCGGCAATACGATCAACCCGCTCGACCTGATGCGCGACAGCGGCGCGGACATCTTGCGGCTATGGGCGTTGACCGTGGACTTCACCGAAGACCACCGGATCGGCAAGGAAATCCTGCAGGGCGTTTCCGACCAATATCGCAAATTGCGTAACACCTTCCGCTATCTGCTCGGCGCGCTCGACGGCTTCACCGACGCGGAAAAGGTTGCGGTTGCCGATATGCCTGAACTGGAGCGTTATATGCTCCATCTGCTTGCGGATATGGACGCGAAGCTGAAGACGGCGGTCAATGATTTTGACTTTAACACTTATGTCCGGTTGCTGACCGAGTTTTGCAACGATGATTTGGGGATGTTTTTCTTCGATGTTCGGAAAGACAGCCTCTATTGCGATTCTGTCTCGGATCCGAAGCGGATGGCGTACCGCACGGTTCTCGACATATTGTTCCACGCGCTGGTACGATACACTGCGCCAGTGTTGGTATTTACCTCCGAAGAGGTTTGGCAGTCCCGCTTTCCGGATGAGACGGATTCGGTGCATTTCTTGGAATGGCCCGAAGTTGATGGGGCATGGTTAAATGCGCAATTGAACACAGAATGGGAACGTCGGCGTGACGCAAGACATGCAAACAATTTTGCGCTCGAACAGCTTAGAAGAGACAAGCTAATCGGTTCAAGCAACGGAGCAAATACCGCGATCCAAGTCGTCGGCGGAGCAGCGTTCTCGTTTGCTGACATGTCAGAAATCTTTATAATTGCTCCTGAATGTTCGCCAGAAGATGAAGCAAAGTTTCAATGGGGTGATTGGGTCGGTCCGTTCAAAGTAGACAGCATCCCTGATTTTGAAGTCAAGGTGAGGCCGACAGCATTTCACAAATGCGGGCGTTGCTGGCGGCATCTTCCCGAGGTTGTCGACGATGGCGCGTTGTGCGGTCGCTGTGCGGATGTTGTTGGTGGGTAATAACCTTCTTTGTGCCTTTGTGCCTTTGTGCGAACCAAAAAGCATGAAGGGCTCGCACAAAGGCACGAAGGCACAAAAATCGCCTAAAGCCCGTCATGCTGAACATGTTTCCGCATCTACCTTTGTGCGGAGCAATATTAAGACCCTGAAACAAGTTCAGGGTGACGATGCCGCTTTGGTGGGTTAGGACGCACGCATGAACCCCAATTCCAAATTCCGCCTTCAGGGCATCATGCTGGCCAGCCTTGTGTTCATCGCGGACCAGATCGTGAAATATGCGATGCTTGGCCCGCTTCAGCTGAAAAGCCGCGGTGTCATTCACATCATTTCGTTCTTCGACCTGCGCTATGCCGAAAATCGCGGCGTTTCGATGAGCTTTCTGACCGCCGATAACGATGGTGAACGCTGGGCATTGGTGGCGCTGACGGCGGTGATTACCGCGGGTGTTGCCGTTTGGATGTGGCGCGAGAAACTGCGCGGTGATGTGCTGGCCTTGTCGCTCGTTTTGGGCGGCGCGCTGGGCAATATCGTGGACCGTGTGCGCTATGGCTATGTCGTCGATTATGCCGATTTGCACATTGGCGCATTCCGGCCCTTTTACATATTCAACCTTGCCGATGCCTGCATCAGCATTGGCGTGCTGATATTGCTTGCCCGCGCCTTCCTGATAAGCGACAAGCAAAGCGGTGACGGGGCTGACGTTCAGCAACCCGAAAGCAGCGCTGACATAGTGGAGAAATCATGAAGCGGATCAATATGTTTGCGGCGGCGTCAGTTGCTTTGCTCGCGCTTTCGGGCTGCGGCACCACCAGCGTGTTTGACCGTGACCGGCCAGATGAATTTGCCGTAAGCCGGTCAAAGCCGCTTCAGGTTCCAACCGAATTTGCTTTGCCCACGCCGACACCCGATGCGCCGCGCCCGCAAGATAGCGATACGAAGCAACAGGTTTTGGACGCCATGTTCGGCGGCGCAGCACCTGCGCCCCGTCCGCAGTCTGCCCAGTAAATGGATACGCATATGAAAACGAAATCAGCCCTACTCGCTATGGCGATTGCGACCCTGCCATTGTTGTCGGGTTGTTCCTCGGCGGGTGATGCAGCGCCAACGGTTGGCCGCGCTGCGCCTTTGGTCGTTCCACCCGATTTCGCGCTGGAGCCAACCGCGGCAACGGCAATCCGTCCGGCCGATGGTGGTCAGGAACAGGTTTTGGACGCTTTGTTTGGCGGCATCGCACCGCGCTCCGCCGCTGAACGCGCGATCTCAACGACTTCGGGCAATGCCGAAATGGGTATTCGTTCTTCGGTCGGTGACCCGCAGACCAACACGGTCAACAAGGGCAGCATCACCCGCGACATCATCGCCGCGCCCGAAGGCGACGGCCAAACCGCGCAGGCTGTTATTCCGGGCTGAGTTTTGAGAGCGCAGCGCGGGTTAAGCGCTGGCGCTCGCTTCCTCCACGCCGGCGCTGTTGTGGCGCAGCGCCTTTAGCACTGTTTCGACGATTTGCGGGGCATTTAGGCCGGCTTCGTCATATTGCTTTTGCGGGCTGTCATGTTCTTGGAACATGTCGGGCAGGCGCATCGTGCGGATTTTTAGACCGGCGTCCATCAAGCCAGCGTCGCTGGCGAGCGTCAGCACATGCGCGCCAAGGCCGCCCACGGATGCCTCTTCGACCGTCACCACAACCTCATGCGTGGCGATCAGGTGGCGGATCATTTTTTCGTCAAGCGGCTTTGCAAAGCGCAAGTCGGCGACGGTGGTGCTCAGGCCCTTGGCATCCAGCGTCTCTGCCGCCTTCATCGCTTCGGCCAAACGGGTGCCGAGCGAGAGAATGGCGACTTTCTTGCCTTCGCGGATGATCCGGCCCTTGCCGATTTCCAACTGCTGCGGCACTTCGGGCATCGCAACGCCCGTGCCATTGCCGCGTGGATAGCGGAACGCGATTGGGCCGCTGTCGTGCAGGACGGCGGTGTAGGTCATGTGGACCAATTCCGCCTCATCGGCTGGCGACATGACGACCATATTGGGCAGGGTCGCCAAATAGGTAATGTCGAACGAACCTGCATGCGTGCTGCCATCAGCGCCGACGAGGCCAGCGCGGTCAATGGCGAAGCGTACCGGCAAATTCTGGATCGCCACGTCGTGCACGACCTGGTCATAGGCGCGTTGCAGGAAAGTCGAGTAAATCGCGCAGAAGGGACGCATCCCCTGTGCCGCAAGTCCAGCCGCAAAGGTGACGGCATGTTGTTCCGCGATGCCGACATCGAACGCGCGTTCGGGGTGCGCGGCCGAGAATTTGTCGACGCCGGTGCCGCCGGGCATTGCGGCGGTTATCGCGCAAATCTTGGGATCGGTTTCGGCGAGCTTGGCCAGCGTTTCCCCGAACACGTTTTGATAGGCAGGGGGACCGCCACCGGGGCCCTTGTCCTGCTTGCCCGTGACCACGTCGAATTTGACGACGCCATGATATTTGTCCGCCGACGCTTCGGCAGGGGCATAGCCTTTGCCCTTTTGCGTGACGACATGGATCAGCACGGGGCCTTCGGCATTGTCGCGGACATTTTCGAGGACGGGGATCAGCTGGTCGAGATTATGGCCGTCGATGGGGCCGACATAATAAAAGCCAAGTTCTTCAAACAAGGTGCCGCCCATCGCCATGCCGCGGGCGAATTCTTCCGCCTTTGACGCAGCCGAATAGATACGGCGCGAAAGCTTTTTGGCGACTTTGCTCGCAAGGCTGCGCAGGCCGAGATATTCGCTGGAGGACACCAGACGCGACAAATAAGCCGACAGACCCCCAACGGGCGGCGCGATCGACATGTCATTGTCATTCAGGATGACGACCAGACGGTTGCCGGCAGCTTGGGCGTTGTTCATCGCCTCATAGGCCATGCCGGCGGACATTGAACCATCGCCAATGACGGCAATGGCTTTGCCGGGTTTGCCCGCAATCTTGTTGGCGACCGCAAAACCCAAGGCCGCTGAAATAGAGGTTGAGCTATGTGCCGCGCCGAACGGATCATATTCGCTCTCGCTGCGCTTGGTGAAGCCCGAAAGCCCCCCGCCGGTGCGCAAAGTGCGAATGCGGTCGCGGCGACCCGTCAGGATCTTGTGCGGATAGCATTGGTGGCCAACGTCCCAGACCAAACGGTCATCGGGCGTGTTGAAGACATAATGGATCGCGGTCGTCAGTTCGACGACGCCCAAGCCAGCGCCCAAATGGCCGCCCGTTACCGAAACTGCAGATATGGTTTCAGCGCGCAATTCATCCGCGAGCTGGCGAAGCTGCGACGCGGCAAGATTGCGAAGGTCCGAGGGCACTTTAACCGTGTCGAGTAACGGCGTGTCTGGGGAATGTGTCATGACGTCAGCTTAGCGGCCTTTTATCGGGGTGTCGAACGGGTAATTGCGCCAGCGCTACCCGCAATCGGCGCATTTTCCGCGGACTTCGATCACGGGGCGAACCTCGGCAAAACCGGCATGTTCGGCCGCTGCGCGAACGTTCATGGTCAGTATATCGTCATCAATATGCGTGGCCGTGCCACAGCTGTCGCAGATCAGAAAAATGCAATCATGCAAACAGCCGGGATGCGAATTGGCGAGATAGGCGTTCGCGCTTTCGACACGGCGCGCAAGGTTGGTGGTCACGAACAGATCGAGTATCCGGTAAACGCTGTTGGGCGCAACGCGCTTACCGCGCTTTTGCGAAACGAGATCGGCGATGTCGTAGGCCGATGCGGGTTTTTCAAATGTGGCGAGCACGGCGAAGATATCCGCGCGCATATCGGTCCACTGCTCGCCCGCCTCGACCAACGCCGATTCGGCGGCTTGGGCAAGCGATGCGCCTGCATGCTCGTGATGATGATGAACTGCCATGTTGATAATGTAGGCTTTGACAGCCAGTCGGTCAATTGCCCGTCAGGCAGATGCGCGGTGGTTCAGAAAATGCCCTAACGCGAGGCAGATGACGCCAAGGACGGTCCAGACGATCTCCATAAGGCCATGTGGCAGTGTTAACGCGCCCGCCATCATGCCGATGCCTGCTGCGCCAACGATCGCTGGCGTAAACAGCCCATGATCCCAGAACCCCTTACCAAGGGCCAGTACGCCGAAGAGAATGGCCAGCAACAGGCCGGCTTCATGAATGATCGAGTTGAACAAAACACCGCTCGCCGATGCCAAAAACGCCAGCAAAAACATGGTGACAAGGCAATGTACAAGGCACAGGCCAGCAATGCTTAAGCCAAGCCCGTCCCATCGCCATTTTTTCCATACCTGCGTCATTGCGGCCGCACTACACCGATTCGTTAGACGTTACAACATTACATCGCATAAATTGCAGCCATTATGACCATTTTTGCAACCTCTGTCCGCTTGCAGCTTGCTGAAATCAGGGGCATATCGCGGCTTATGAACAAAGCTCCGCATTCTGACACCGCAGCCAATCCGTGCCCATCGCGCCTTCAGGCGCTGATTACATGGCTTATGAGCGTGGCGGCTCTCGTCTTCGCGATCGTCGTTGTGGGCGGAATTACGCGTCTGACCGAATCGGGCCTGTCGATCACCGAATGGAAACCCATCACGGGCACCTTACCACCGTTGAACGAGGCGAGCTGGCTTTCGGAATTTGAAAAATACAAACAGATTCCGGAATATACCGAGATTAACGGTCCGGCGGGCATGACGCTGGAGGAGTTCAAATTCATTTATTTCTGGGAATGGGTCCACCGCTTGTTGGGGCGGATTATCGGATTGGCCTTTGCGCTGCCGCTGGCGTGGTTCTGGATCAAGCAGGCGATCCCGAGCGGCTACAAGCTGCGCTTGCTTGCTTTGCTTGCGCTTGGTGGCCTGCAAGGGACCATTGGCTGGTGGATGGTATCATCGGGCCTGTCCGCGCGCACCGATGTCAGCCACTACCGGCTTGCCGTCCATCTTTTGACGGCCCTCACCATCTTGGGCGGCCTTATTTGGACCGCGCTTGATTTAAAGGAACTGACGAAAAATCCATCGGCAAAGCCTGCGCGTATCACTGGCTTTACGGGCATTATCTTGGCGATATTGTTTATCCAATTGCTCTTCGGTGCATGGGTTGCCGGATTGAATGCGGGATATGTCGCCAACACATGGCCATTGATGAACGACCGTTTCTATCCAGATGGCGTGGATACCGCCAAGGGCGCATTTTATGCTTTGGTAAATGACCCCTATCTCACCCATTTCGTCCACCGCTGGTGGGCGTGGGTCGCGGTGATTGCGCTGATCGTCATGGCACGGCGGGTCAAGAAAGCGGGCGTTCGTGGGGCTTCTGCGGCTATCCATAGCGCGTTCGGCATCCAGATGCTGCTGGGCATTGCGACCGTGATGACGGGGGTCAACATCGTCCTTGCCGTATCGCATCAGGCGGTCGGCGCCCTTTTGGTCGCGGCGTCGGTTTGGGGCGCGCATGTCTTGGGACGCGACACAGCCTAAACGCCGACGGGTATTATTATACCCGTCGTAAAACCCTTGCTTTTGCTTGACTATTGGCCGGTTCATCGCCATTGGCACCGCTTCGCGTGCAGGATCCTGTGTGATTCTGTGCAACACTAAAATTTCGAAAGGTGCGATTAGCGATGAAAACGCTATCCAGAGTTACGAAATCGATCCGTCCACAGGACGTCGAGAAATCGTGGATCCTCATTGACGCAGAAGGTTTGGT
>NZ_JBILOS010000150.1:0-3002 GCF_044374345.1 Sphingorhabdus sp.
CTTTTGCCTTTTCCATCCTGCCCGGAATTGTCCGACATCATGTGATTCCATCCAAATAAACACACGGAACCGCCACGCAATCGGGGCAACCCCGCCTAGGCATCGGCGCTTTAGGAGAGCGCCTGCGTCAAGTCAACAGCGCGTCGCCAAGAATGTTGCGTCGCAATAGAAAGGGCCGAAGCATCGCTGTCCCGGCCCGCTATATTCGTTTGGCTGATACCCTTATATCTTGGTCGTCCCGAACGCGGTTCAGTTGTTACGGGCAGCGCAGGTCCCATTTAGGCGCACTCGAATCGCGTCAATCGACTTGCACCCGTCGCAAAAATCTCCAAAAAGAGCATTATCGCAAAAGGACAGTGCTGATGGCGGACGGCGCGGATAAAATCGAACATCATGGCACCGGCCACCGTGCGCGTCTGCGTAAGCGGCTTTTTGAACAGCAAGGCGAAGGCCTGCACGACCATGAGCTTGTGGAATATTTGCTCGCCTTGGCCATTCCGCGCCGCGACACAAAGCAAATCGCCAAGGATCTGATCGCGCGATATGGCAGCCTCTCGGCCTTGTTAACGGCCGATGCCGATAGCATCATGCGCGAAAAGTGGATGGGCGAAACAAGTGTCGCTGCGCTGAAAATCGTCCAAGTCGCGGCCTTACGTCTTTTGAGCGCACCCGTCCGCGAGATGCCGATTTTGTCATCATGGCAGGCACTGCTGGACTATCTGCGCGCCGACATGGCGCATCTGACCATTGAGCGCGTGCGGACCTTATATCTTAACAGCAAAAATATGCTGATCCGCGATGAGATCGCGAGCGAAGGATCGGTCGATCAGGCCGCGATTTACACACGCGAAGTCATCCGGCGCGCGATGGACTTGGGCGCAGCGGCCATCATCCTTGTCCACAACCACCCCAGCGGCGATAGCAGCCCAAGCCGGCAAGACATTGCCATGACCCGGGACATTGCAGACGCGGGGCAGAAGTTCGGGATAACCGTGCATGACCACATCATCATCGGCAAAGACGGCTTTTCCAGCATGCGGAGCGCCGGGCTGATTTAAAGATTTAGCGGGTGGAATTATTGCGGCTGCTACCCCATAGCCGCAACATGACCTCCCCAGCTTCTGCAAAAAAATCCATCGGCCCGCGCGAATTGACCATCATGATGGCATCGCTGATGGCGCTGAACGCGTTGGCCATTGATTCCATGTTGCCCGCCTTTCCCGCCATGGCGCAGGGGCTGAAGGTTACCGATCCCAACCAGATCCAGTATATTATTTCCGTCTTTCTGGCCGGCACCGGCATTGGCGCATTGATCTATGGTCCGCTGTCGGACCGCTATGGCCGCAAGCCGATATTGCTGATTGCCATCATTGGCGCCGCCGTTTTTTCGCTCGCCTGTTCGATTACCCCGGACTTTGAAATGATGCTGGCGATGCGTTTCGCGCATGGTTTGCTCGCGGCGGCGATGGGCGTGCTGGTCATCTCCGTTATCCGTGACCAATTTGAAGGCGACGCCATGGCGCGGCGGATGTCGACCATATTCCTGATCTTTATGATCGTGCCGATTATCGCGCCAACCATCGGGCAAATGGTCCTGTTGTTTGCAGGCTGGCGGGTGATATTCGACCTGATGGCTTTTATGGCCGTGGCGGCGGCCATTTGGGTATATTTCCGTTTGCCGGAAACACTTGCGCCCGAAAATGTCATCCCGATTGAACCCCACGCGCTGGCAAAGGCATGGAAAGCCGTCGTCCTGCACCGCAACGCTGCGGGATATATGATTGGCGCAGGGATAGTTCAGGGGGCTTTGTTCGGCTATCTCAACAGCTCGCAACAAATGTTTGACAAGGTGTTCAACGCTGCCGACTTTTTCACCATCGGCTTTGCCATCATTGCCATCGGCATTGCTGTGTCGAACTTCACCAATGCGCGGATTGTGGAGCGTTTTGGTGCGCGCCGCGTCTCGCACACCGCGCTTTTGACCTTCATCACCCTTGGCGCGCTGCAATTGCTCGCGGCCCAGTTCGCGCCAAAATCGATGCCGTTGTTCCTACTGTTGCTGACGGGCAATATGGCGATGGTTGGGTTTATCGGCTCCAACTTTTCGTCGATTGCGATGACACCCTTTGGCCATGTCGCGGGCGCCGCGTCCTCGTTTCAGACTTTCGTGCGTACGGCCTTGGCTGCCTCGCTTGGCGCTATCATTGGCCAGCAATTCGACGGCAGCGTCTTTCCCGTCGCGCTTGGTTTTCTGTGTTGCGGGCTTGCCGCGCTGATATTGGTCCTATGGTGCGAAAAGGGGAAGCTCTTTACGCGTCCCGGCACGACCCAACCTATTCCCGCCACCCCCCGCAGCTAGGGTCAGGACCTAGGCAAAGAAAAGGGGCGCCGAAGCGCCCCTGCCCTTTTGTCGTCCGGTAACCAATTTACCAAATCGCAGCTAAACCGCTTTTCGGCGCGCCGATGTTACGCAGTCCCCTGGCCAACATGGCTCCGGCGGCGGCTATATAAGAAATACACAACCAACCCAATTGTTGTCCAACCCAAGAACATGAGTTCCGTATAACCGGAAAGCTGGAAGAACAGGAACACACAACCTGCGGCAGCCAAGGGGCAAACCAAGAAGTACAAAGGTGTGCGGAATGGCCGAGGGCGGTCGGGATTGGTACGACGCAAGATCATGACACCGACCGCAACGGTAAAGAATGCGAACAAAGTGCCAGAGTTTGAAATGTCAGCCAATTTGCCAACAGGGAAAAGTGCGGCAAACAATGCCACAAATATACCTGTGCACAATGTTACGACATGCGGCGTTCCATATTTCGGGTGAAGTTTGGAAAACATGTCAGGCAGCAATCCGTCACGCGCCATTACAAAAAAGATACGGGTTTGGCCGAACATCATCATCAAGATAACCGAAGGCAATGCCACGGCAGCCGAAATAGCCACAAGCTTCCCTGCCCATCCGTGACCAATTTCATTGAGCACGAAGGCCAAAGCTT
>NZ_JBILOS010000071.1:0-10475 GCF_044374345.1 Sphingorhabdus sp.
CCGTCGTAATGGCCGGAGCCCATACCGTTTGCATCTGCACCTTAAAGAAGCGGCGCACTTCTTTCATATATAGGGTTTGCAGCCCAATCCAGTTTACGGTGCGGATGTGCCGTTCGCCGTCGCGCAGTTGCACAACGGGGTTCGCGTCCCTATCTGGGCCAATATCGCTTTTATGGTGGATAGTCATCGCGCAATCGACTATCGGCTTGCAGGCTTAACCGCAAGGCGCAAATGCGCCGCGACTGCGGTATAACACATTAGATATTGGGAAAGTTTCTATGTCCTGGACCGACCAGCGGATTGATCAGTTAAAAGCGCTTTGGGAAAAAGGCCTGACCGCAAGCCAGATTGCCGAAGAGCTTGGCGGTGTCAGCCGCAATGCCGTTATCGGTAAGGCCCATCGCTTGGGACTAAAATCGCGCCCGTCGCCTGTGAAGGCCAACGACACCGACAAAAAAGCCGCGCCGAAAAAGCCGGCTGCTGCAGCGCCTGCAAAGGCTCCGGCCCCCGCGGCACCTGTGCGCCCACGCGCCGCAGCCCCTGTGGCTGAGCCTGTCGCGCCCGTGCGCGCAGATGACGACGCTGCCGAAGCACCAGCGCCGCGCGCATCGTCGATGCCACGTATTGTGTCGATCGGACCTGGCGGTTTCATGCGTCAGGGCCCCGGCGATCAGCAAGCCCCCATTCCGCCAGCACCGCCACGCCGCCTTGTCCCTGCAAAGCCAAGCCCCGAAATGGCGGACAAAACATCATTGCTGGATTTGAACGAGCGCATTTGCCGTTGGCCCTTGGGTCACCCCGGTGAAGCCGATTTCCATTTCTGCGGTGTCCCGGTAAACCCCGGATTTCCGTACTGCGTCGAACATTGCGGCCGTGCCTATCAGGCGCAGCTTCCACGCGGTGTCCGCCGTCCTCCGCCGCCAATGCCGTTCGGCGGACCAAGGGTTCGTTAAGGCTATGGTGAGATAAAGCATGGATCATCCATTTGCGGATCTCATCGGTTTAACATTAGATCAACAAGGCGGCGGCAGCAGCACATTTTCGCTGTCGGTCGATGATCGGCATTTAAATCCGCACGGTGTTGTGCATGGCGCTGTCCTCTACGCAATGGCGGATACAGGCATGGGCGCGGCGCTTTATTCGACACTCGATGCTGGATATGCGTGCGCGACAATTGATATCTCGATCAGCTATTTCCGGCCCGTCGCGCAGGGCCAGTTGCTGTGCGAAACCGTTTTGGACAATAAGGGCCGAACCATTGCCCATTTAACCGCCCGTATCACGCAGAATGACAAGTTGGTTGCGCAGGCAAGTGGCAATTTCGCCATTATGTCCATGCCCCCGGAAAGACGCTGATCCGGTTTATTTCCACAGCCGAGTTTCGTTCGGCTGTTGCGCCGCCAACTCCCCCGCGCCTATAGCATGGTTATGACCGATGACCTGTTTGGCGGCAGCGCGGCCGCCACTGCCGCATCCAATGATTATACTGCTTCCGCAATTGAAGTGCTGGAGGGGCTTGAGCCGGTTCGCCGTCGCCCGGGCATGTATATTGGCGGCATCGACGAACGCGCCTTGCACCATCTCGCGTCCGAAGTGCTCGACAACTCAATGGACGAAGCCGTCGCCGGCCATGCCAGCCGTATTGAGGTGCATTTGGGCGTTGGCAACCGGCTGACCATCACCGACAATGGCCGCGGCATTCCGGTTGATCCCCATCCGAAATTTCCTGACAAATCGGCGCTTGAGGTCATTCTGACGACCTTGCACTCCGGCGGTAAGTTCACAGACAAGGCCTATGCAACATCCGGCGGATTGCATGGCGTCGGCGTTTCCGTCGTCAACGCCCTGTCGACCGATACCCTGGTCGAAGTAGCCCGCAACAAGCAATTATATCGCCAACGCTTCGCGCAAGGCCATCCGGTCGGTAAGCTGGAAGAGCTTGGCCCCACCCCCAACCGGCGCGGAACCACCATAGCGTTCACGCCTGATCCCGAAATTTTCGGCGCCGATGCGAAGTTCAAACCCGCACGTCTGTTCAAGCTTGCGCGGTCGAAGGCGTATTTGTTCGCTGGCGTCGAAATTCGCTGGCGCTGCGACGCGGAACTCGCAAGCGCAGATGTCCCTGCCGAAGCGGTGTTCCAGTTCCCCGGTGGCTTGTCCGACCATTTGCGCGAACAGCTTGGCACCCGCGCCTGCGCGACCACGGAGTTTTTCTCTGGCACGCAAGATTTCCCCGATGCGCAAGGCCGCGTCGAATGGGCGATTTCGTGGCCGCTGTATTCCGACGGTTCGTACAGCTGGTATTGTAACACCATTCCCACCCCCGACGGCGGCACCCATGAAGCGGGCGTGCGCGCGGCGCTGACCAAGGGCTTGCGCGCCTTTGGTGAATTGATTGGCCAGAAAAAAGCGGCGCAGATATCGGCGGAAGACATTTTCAACGAAGCCGAATTGATGTTGTCGGTTTTCATCCGCAACCCGCAATTCCAAAGCCAGACCAAAGACCGGCTGACCTCACCCGAAGCCACGCGCTTGGTGGAAAACGCCGTGCGGGACCATTTCGACCATTATCTTGCCGACAATATGGAACGCGGCAAGGCGTTGATGGGCTTCATCCTGGAAAAGGTCGACGACCGCCTGCGCCGTAAGGCAGAGCGTGAGGTCAAACGCAAAACCGCAACTTCAGGCCGCAAGGTGCGTCTGCCCGGCAAGCTGACCGATTGCGCATCGGATGACCCAACCGGCACCGAATTGTTCATCGTCGAAGGCGACAGCGCTGGCGGCAGCGCAAAGCAAGCGCGTGACCGCAAGACGCAGGCGATTTTGCCGATCCGGGGTAAAATCCTGAATGTGGCGTCGGCCACCGCAGACAAAATCCGCGCCAACAACGAAATCGCTGATCTTCAGCTCGCGCTGGGCTGTGGCACGCGCAAGGACTGCAACCCAGACAATCTGCGCTATGAACGCATCATCATCATGACCGATGCCGATGTCGACGGCGCGCATATTGCGACCTTGTTGATGACATTCTTCTTTCAGGAAATGTCCGAAATCGTGAAGGCCGGGCATCTCTATCTCGCGCGGCCGCCTTTGTATCGCCTGACGCATGGCAGCCAAAGCGTCTACGCCGCCGACGACGCGCACCGCGCCGAATTGGAAGCGACCGTTTTCAAGGGCAAGAAAGTCGATGTTGGCCGGTTTAAGGGGTTGGGTGAAATGAACCCGAACCAGTTGAAAGAAACGACGATGGACCCCGCGACCCGCTCGCTGATCCGCATTACTTTGCCGCATGAATATGAACGGCGTGCTGTCGTAAATGACCTCGTCGACCGCCTAATGGGCAAAAATCCGGAGCACCGGTTCAACTTCATTCAGGAAAATGCCGCGCAACTGGACGAGGACACGATTGACGCGTGATCGGGCGGGTTCATTACCCAGCCGCCGCGTTTAAGTTGCCGTCAAAGCCTCAACCAAGGCCTTGACCTTTTTCTGCCGCCATTGCGGCAAGGGCGCGACCAGCCAATAGGCTTCTTCGCTTTCCTTCGCATTGTCGACCGCGCGTATTTTTCCGCTCGCCAAATCGGCTTCGGCCAAAAGCAACGGTACGGTGGCCCTGCCCAGCCCGATCGCGGCCGCGTCAATCGCAAGGCCGGCGTCGGCGAGGCGAAGCGCAGCCACGCCGTCGGCCACGGGGCAATTGGGCCAGCTAATCGGCGTTTCCGCCCCGCCTTCGGGTGCAGCGACGGTCACATACGCGCCAGCGGCCAGCTTGATACCTTCATGCTCGCCGGGGCCAGTGGCCAGCCGGATGGCGAGGTCGAGATTGGCTTCGGTAAAATCGACAACCTCGTCCGCGGCCACCAAAGTGAAGCGGGTGTCGGGATTTGCTTTGCTGAATGCCGCCAACCGCGCGGCCAGCCATTTTGCGGTAAAATCGCGCGGCGCAGCGATGGTCAGCGAATTGGAGGATTGCCCCGCCTGCATCGCGCGGACCGACTCTTCGAACTGCAAAAAGCCCGCACGCAGGGCATCAAGGCCATTTGTCGCCTCATCCGTGAGCTCAAGCCCCTTGGGCGTCCGGCGGAAAAGAACGACGCCCAACATATCTTCCAACGCGCGAATCTGTTGTCCGACAGCCGCTGGCGTCACCGCAAGTTCGTCCGCCGCCTTGGTAAAGCTTAAATGCCGCGCAGAAGCGTCCAGCACGCGCAAACCATTTAAGGGCAGATGCGTACGCTTCATCGGATGCTCAACGCGCTATGGCCGGGGCGACCAGCGTAAAGCGTGGGATTTCGGCGAGGAAGGTCGTGCCATCTTCGCGGATGAAACGATATTGTCCTTCCATCATGCCGCTGGGTGTCGGCAGCGGGCAGCCCGACACATAATCATGGCTTTCGCCGGGTTTCAGCAACGGCTGTTCGCCGACCACGCCATCGCCATCGACATGGTTGATTGTGCCGCGACCGTCGGTGATGCGCCAATGCCGCGTCATCAATTGCACGGGTTCATCGCCGCCATTTTCGATGCGGATATGATAGGACCAAAACCAGCGCCCTTGCGCGGGCGCCGATTGCTCTTCCAGAAAGTTGGGCGACACGCGGACGGTCACGCCCTCGGTCGTTGCGCTGACCGCAAAGAAGGAATCGAGGATGCTCGTCACAGCCCCGCAGCCCTGAGCGCCTGATCCAGATCGTCGATCAGATCGGCAGGATCTTCCAAGCCAACATTGATGCGGATCATGCCTTCGCCAACGCCCATAGCTTCGCGGCCTTCGGGGCCCATGCCATGGTGGGTGGAGGACGCGGGGTGGCACATCAGGCTGCGCGCATCGCCGATATTGTTCGAAATATCGATCAGCTGCAACGCGTTGAGCAAGGCGTGCGCCTGTTTACGGCCACCATCGACCTCAAATGCAAAAATCGGTCCGCACGCTTTCATCTGGCTCATGGCGAGATTATGCTGCGGGTGGCTCGCAAGACCGGGATGCATGATATGCGGCACGCGGCCTTCAAGGAATTTGCCAACAATAAGCGCGTTTTCCGACTGCCGCATGGCGCGCAGTTCCAGCGTTTCCAAACCCTTGTGCACAACCCAGGCGTTGAATGGCGACAGATTGGGTCCGGTGTTGCGCTGAAACGGCAACAGCACGTCATCGATCCATTGTTGCGAACCACAGACCGCGCCGGCAAGCACGCGGCCCTGCCCGTCCATCAGCTTCGTTGCGCTATAGGCGACAACATCTGCGCCATAATCCATCGGCCGTTGCAGCACGCTGGTGGCAAAGGCATTGTCGACCACCGTGGTGATGCCATGTTCTTTGGCGAGGCCGCAGACATAGGCCATGTCGACAATGTCCATCGTCGGGTTGGCTGGCGTTTCAAAGAAGAAAACCTTTGTGTTCGGCTGAATCGCCGCTTTCCACGCATCATTGTCGCGGCTGTCGATCGTGGTCGTGCTGATGCCCCATTTGGGCAGCAACGTGTCCGTCAACCAACGGCACGAGCCAAAGGCCGCGCGGGCGGCGACCACATGGTCACCTTGCGACAACTGGCACAGCAACGCCGTTGTCATTGCCGCCATGCCCGTGGCTTGCGCGCGGCATGCCTCAGCCCCTTCCATCAGCGCAATGCGTTCCTCCAGCATTTGCACCGTCGGGTTTTGCAACCGCGAATAGGTCATGCCGTCCTGCTCACCCGCAAAACGGGCCGCTACGGTTTCCGCATCATCATAGGTAAAGCCAGACGAGAGGAACAACGCCTCCGATGTCTCACCATGTTCGCTACGCCATGTACCACCACGCACTGCCTGTGTGGCAGGACGCCAATGCCGGGTGATTTCGCGATTCTGGCCAGTGGTTTTCTTCATAAGTTCGCTTTTCGGGGAGTGTAGGGTTCAGGTCAAGGCAGCAAGCACCGCATCGCCCATTTCGCTGGTGGAC
This sequence comes from Sphingorhabdus sp., assembly GCF_044374345.1. Taxonomy (GTDB): domain Bacteria; phylum Pseudomonadota; class Alphaproteobacteria; order Sphingomonadales; family Sphingomonadaceae; genus Sphingorhabdus_B. Next base: position 5,939 of record NZ_JBILOS010000071.1, read on the forward strand.
ATCGTCCCGCCAAGATCGGGCGAGCGGGCACCAGCGGCGAGTGCTTTGGCGACCGCCGCGTCAATGCGGTCGGCCATTTCCGGCAAGTTGAGCGAGTAACGCAGCATCATCGCGGCGGACAAGATTGTCGCCAACGGGTTGGCCTTGCCCTGCCCCGCAATATCGGGCGCACTGCCGTGGATGGGCTCATACAGACCCTTTTGGTTGCTATCGAGCGAGGCGCTGGGCAACATGCCAATCGATCCGGCACACATGCTCGCCTGATCGGAGAGGATATCGCCAAACAAATTGCCGGTGACGATCACGTCAAACTGGCCAGGGTTGCGCACCAGCTGCATCGCGCAATTGTCGACATACATATGGCTGAGCGCGACGTGCGGATATTCGGCGTGGGTTTCAATCACCACATCGCGCCACAGTTGCGAGGTTTCGAGCACATTGGCCTTGTCCACCGAGCATAATTTTTTGCCGCGCGCCATCGCGGTTTCAAAGCCGACGCGGGCAATGCGGCGCACTTCATCCTCATTATAGGACATGATGTCATAGCCTTCACGCTTGCCATCAGCGGTTTTGCGCATGCCCTTTTCACCGAAATACACATCTCCATTCAATTCGCGCACGATGATCATGTCGATCTGCGTGGCGACTTCGGGACGAAGCGCGCTGGCGTCCGCCAGTTCGGGAAACAAGGTCGCGGGCCGCAAATTGGCGAACAAGGACAGTTCCTTGCGCAGCCCCAATATCGCCTGTTCGGGGCGCAAATGCCGTTCCAACGCATCGCAATCGGGGTCGCCGACAGCGCCAAACAATATCGCGTCAGCGCGCTTTGCAAGGTCCAGCGTTTCGGGGGGCAGCGGATGGCCGGTTGCCTTATAGGCCGCGCCGCCAACCAACGCGTCTTCAAAGGCCAGTCCGTCAATCGCCAACGCGTCCAATACGCGACGTGCTTGGGTGATGACTTCGGGACCAATTCCGTCCCCGGGTAATAAGGCAACTAACAAGGCGGCATTCCTCAAAAGAAACCGTAGTGCTGAGCCTGTCGAAGCACGCCTGTCGATATGGCGATGCCTTTACGCGCCCTTCGACAGGCTCAGGGCCACGGTGTTGAATTCATGCCTCCCCTGCCAAGTGCAGCGCGGTTATGCAACTGCCCTTTTCAGGCGCTCTACCAACCGTTCGCGCGCGGCCATGACATCGGCGCGGCGGTCACCCAGAACATGCGCGACCAAGTGCTTGCGGTTTTGCGCCATCATCGCCACCGGCGCGCTGTCTGCATCATGTTCTTCGGCATAGCCAAGTTCGGCCAGCAACAAGGTTTCATATTGCGCAATCGCCCCCGCCCAGACCCGTGCGGCAGGGGCAAGCTCAATCGCCGACAGCAACCCGTCGCATGCGCTGTACACGCGGGGGTATGGCACGCCTTCGGCCAGCGTTGCCGCGGTCAGCGCGGTGACCCAGTCAATCGCCGCAATCGCCAGCGGTTCGCCCAACAAATGCGCGCGGCTGTGCAGCGGTTCGGGCGTCAGGCGCGCCAACTGCCCCGTTATGCGCGTGCGCCATTCGCCGGTGATGACATTGCCGGGGATCAGCACAGGCCGCAATTGCCGCCCCCGCGCGCCTTGCACATAGCCCGCGAGCATGCCGTAATCTTCGGAAAACGCGCGCACGATGGCGCCGGTCTCGCCGTGATTACGGACTGCACAAATGATCGCGGATGCCGTTATGTCCATAGGCCCTCATGCCAACACTGCCGCATGAGGGGAAGCTCTATCCTGCGTCGCTGTGTTCGCCGCTGATCATGAACAAGGTCACGCCTGCATATTTTTCGGCACCAGTGTCGAATAAAGGATCAATTTCGAACAACTGCTCGGTCAGTTTCAAATCATTGAGGCCAAGCAAATGAAACGCGCCCAGCTTTTTCTCACGCGGCGGTTCACCATGCTTTTCGAGCGCAATCGCGTCGATAAACAGCGCATTGTTCTTGGAATAGAGCACGTGCGGCGCAAGCTTCATCGCCACATTATTATAGGTGGCGGTCACACATTTTTTGAGCGCGATAGCCTCAAGCAGCAATTGGTTGGTCGTCATCGGCGTAGATTATCCGACCAACCGGTGCGCGCAAGTGAAAATTGTGCAGTGCAGCATTTTCATCAATGCGTTTGCTTGGCATGCCCAGCGATCAAATCCAATATGCGGCCAACTTGCGAGGGCGGCAGATCATGCGCCATGTCGTCGATAATCTCCAGCCGTGCGCCGGGGATGTGGCGGGCGATATCCTCGCTGCCTTCTTTGGGCACGAGCGGGTCCGCCCCGCCATGGACAACAAGGGTGGGCACCTTAATCGTCTTGAGCCGGTCAACGCGGCTGCCATCGGCGATGATCGCCAGCAACTGCCGCCGCGTGCCAACCGGATAATAGCCCCGGTCGAACGCTTTGGCGGCCATTTCGGCGTGGGCATTTTCAGGGCGCGCTGGATCGGGGAAGGAAAACGCACTGACCAGCTCGGCTCCGAACGCGACAGCCTCCTCTCGGCTGGCGTCTGGCGGGCGCTTGACCATGAATTGGCGCTGGATATCGGGGCGCGCGCCGGGAAGCCCAGCCTTGCCACTCGACGACATAATCGAGGTCATGCTCAACGTCCGTTGCGGGTAATTGGCTGCGATCAATTGGACGATCATCCCGCCCATCGACGCGCCGACCACATGCGCCTTGTCGATGCCCAGCGCATCCAGCAGTCCAATGCCGTCTGCCGCCATGTCACCCAGCGTGTACGGAACGCGCACCGGCAGCCCTATTCGCGCCTTGAACATCGTCCAGACCAGATGGGGCGTCTTTGCCCCCTCCATCCGCTGTGACAGGCCTACGTCGCGATTGTCATAAAGGATGACGCGGTAGCCCTTGCTTACAAGGCCGTGAATGAACTCATCGGGCCACGCAATCATCTGCGCACCAAGACCCATGACGAGCAGGATGACCGGACCATCGGCTGGGCCGTTTTCCTCATAATATATATCGATATTATTGGCGCGGATATTTGGCATGATGTTCTCCCCTACCCGCCATTCTAATCAGCTGCGTGCCAACTGCAAGGCCACATCATCCGCCCGCATGGTAGAAATCATACACGGTCTGCGCCACGGCGGCGGACACCCCGGGTGCTTTCTGCAAGTCTTCAAGGCTGGCATTGCGCACCGCGCGCGCGGTGCCGAAATGCAGCAATAAAGCCTTTTTGCGCGAAGGCCCGACGCCCGGCACTTCATCCAGCGGGCTTACGGTTATCGCCTTGCTGCGTTTCGCACGGTGTGCGCCAATGGCGTAACGGTGCACCTCATCGCGCAGGCGTTGAAGGTAGAAAAGAACTGGCGCGTTCACCGGCAAGGTCAATTCGCGTCCGTCGGGGAAGTGAAAAACCTCGCGGCCATCACGGCCATGATGCGGGCCTTTGGCAATGGCGATCAACGGCACGTCATCAACACCGATTTCCTCCAGCGCCGCCTTCACGCTGCTCATCTGCCCCTTGCCGCCGTCGATCAGCACAAGGTCAGGCCACTGCCCGCTGTCACGGTCGGGATCATCTTCCTGCGCGCGCGCAAAGCGGCGCTGGAACACCTCACGCATCATCGCAAAATCGTCGTCGGTCGCGGCCTGTTTGATGTTAAACTTGCGATACTGGCCTTTGATAAAGCCTTCGGGTCCGGCAACGACCATCGCGCCAAGCGCATTGGTGCCCTGAATATGGCTATTGTCGTAAATCTCGATGCGGCGGGGCGGTTCGGGCAGTTCAAACAGGTCCGCCACCTCTTGCAGCAACTTGCCCTGCGTCGTGCTCTCTGCCAGCCGCCGGTCCAGTGCCTCTTCGGCGTTGCGCGTCGCCTGTTTCACCAGCCGCACGCGGTCGCCGCGCTGCGGCACGCTGATTTCAATCTTGCGTTCGGCGCGTTCGGACAATGCCTCCGCCAACAGATCGGCCTCGGTCAATTCGCGGTCGAGCAATATGTTTTTGGCGGGCGGCACATCTTCGTAAAATTGCGCAAGGAAGCTGGTGAACACTTCATCCTCAGTCATTTCGGCAACATGGGACGGGAAAAACGAACGATGCCCCCAATTTTGCCCGCCGCGGATGAAAAACGCCTGAATACCCATCACGCCATTGCGGTGCGCCAAGGCAAAGATATCGGCATCGCCAACGCCTTGCGCGTTAATCGCCTGCGACCCTTGAATGAAGGTCAGCGCCTTCAACCGGTCGCGCAACATGGCCGCACGTTCGAAATCAAGCGCTTCGGCCGCGCCTTCCATTTCCTTCGCCAGCTTTGCCTGCACGTCAGAAGATTTGCCGTCGAGGAAGGATTTGGCATCGGCGACCAGACCGTCATAGGATTGGTCATCAATCCGGCCAACGCAGGGCGCGGAACAGCGCTTGATTTGATACAACAGGCATGGCCGGTCGCGGTTGTTGAAAAAACTGTCCGAACAGCTGCGCAACAGAAAAAGCTTTTGCAACGCATTCAGCGTCTGGTTGACCGACCCCGCGCTGGCA
>NZ_JBILOS010000151.1:0-2991 GCF_044374345.1 Sphingorhabdus sp.
ACCGACAGCGCGCATGCCAAGGCGCGCATTGGTTCGATTGACACCGACGAATTGCTGGCGTCTATGAAGGCGGGCAATATCGCCGTCATTCCGGGATTTCAGGGCCTGACCGATGATAACCGCATCACCACCTTGGGTCGCGGGGGGTCTGACACCTCTGCGGTCGCCGTGGCCGCTGCGGTGAAGGCCGACCGCTGCGATATCTACACCGATGTTGATGGCGTTTACACCACTGACCCGCGCATCGTGGCCCGCGCACGTAAGCTGAAGGCCGTGACCTACGAAGAAATGCTTGAACTGGCATCAGTCGGGTCAAAGGTTTTGCAGACCCGTTCGGTCAGCCTTGCGATGAAGGAAGGCGTGCGCGTGCAAGTGCTGTCGTCATTCGTTGATGAAAGCGCGCCTGACGCAGACAGTATCCCCGGCACGATGATTGTGACCGACGCAGAATTGGAGAAGTATCAAGTGGAACGCCAACTGATCACCGGAATTGCCGCCGACAAGAATGAGGCGAAGATCACCCTCACGCGCGTGCCCGACCGTCCGGGCGCGGTGGCGAACATCTTCTCGCCGCTTGCCGACGCAAATATCAACGTCGACATGATCATTCAAAATGTCGGCCGCGACAAAGGCGAGACCGACGTGACCTTTACCTGCCCACAGGCGGACCTTGTGCGCTGCACCGACATCTTGGAAAACCGTCGCGATTCCATCGGCTACAACCGCCTGATCCCCGATACAAAGGTGACCAAGATTTCCGTCGTCGGCGTCGGTATGAAAAGCCACGCAGGTGTTGCCTCAACGATGTTCAGCTCCTTGGCCGACCGCAAGATCAACATTCAGGCGATCTCGACCTCCGAAATTAAGGTTTCGGTTTTGATCGACGAGGACGAAACCGAACTGGCCGTGCGCGTGTTGCACACCGCTTATGGGTTGGATGCTGAGTAAACCGCTTTCATTGCCAACTAGCGACCGATAAGAGAGCGCTATGACCAAACTTCAACACCTCATGCAACGCGGCACGGAATTCCTTGGCTGCGACGTCGCCATTATGTGTGGTGCGATGTCTTGGGTTTCCGAGCGGAACCTTGTGTCGGCTATCTCTAACGCTGGAGGTTTTGGGGTGATTGCGTGCGGGGCGATGACGCCCGAATTGCTGGATACGGAAATTGCCGCCACGAAGGCGCTGACGTCCAAGCCATTCGGTGTGAACCTGATCACCATGCATCCGCAAATCATGGAACTGATTGATGTGTGCGCGAAATATGACGTGAGCCATGTCGTACTCGCGGGTGGATTGCCGCCCAAGGGCAGCATTGAGGCGATCAAGGCGTTCGGCGCGAAAGTTATCTGCTTTGCCCCTGCGCTGACGCTCGCGAAGAAATTTGCGCGGTCCGGCGTGGATGCGCTGGTTATCGAGGGCAGTGAGGCAGGCGGGCATATCGGCCCCGTGGCAACGAGCGTTTTGGCGCAGGAAATCCTGCCAGAGCTGGGCGAACAGCTGCCCATTTTTGTCGCGGGTGGCATTGCCCGTGGCGGCGCGATTGCAAGCTATCTCGAAATGGGCGCGGCGGGTGTGCAATTAGGCACGCGGTTCGTCTGCGCGCATGAAAGCATTGCACATCCGAATTTCAAGGCTGCGTTCCTGCGCGCCAATGCCCGCGATGCGGTCGCCAGCGTCCAGATTGATCCGCGTTTGCCCGTCATTCCTGTCCGCGCGCTGAAGAACAAGGGCACTGAGGAGTTCACCAAGAAACAGGTCGAGGTTGCCGCAATGCTTGACCGCGGCGAAATCGACATGGAAACGGCACAGCTTGAGATTGAAAAATATTGGGCAGGGGCATTGCGCCGCGCGGTGATTGACGGCGATGTTGAATATGGCTCGGTCATGGCCGGCCAGTCGGTTGGTATGGTTCATGTCGAACGGCCCGTGGTCGACATCATCGCCAAGCTGGTCGACGAAGCGAACACCGCGCTGGCGCGTTAGGTCTGTAACTTTCCCTATCGGGGATATCGTTAACCGTCTTGCCAACGCAACACAGCGTGCGCATATCGGTGCCATGACTGAAAATATCGCGACGGAACTCACCCCGCTCGACCCCGCTTTCGTGACCACGACACGCATTGCGACAGCGATTGGATTGCTGCCCTTTGTCATTGGTGCAGGCGTGCTTGAGGTTGCGCAAGCCGCCCCTCCGGGCAGCTTCATCGTGCCGATGCTGCTTTTCTATGTCTTTGTCGCGTTCACCGTCCCGGCACGCAAATATCGGCATTGGGGCTATGATATGGGCACCGACCGGCTGCGCATTGTGCGCGGTTACATGTTTTATCGCGATACCATCGTCCCGTTCGGGCGCATCCAGCATATTGATGTTGACCAAGGGCCAATTGACCGGCGCTACGGCCTCGCCACGCTGACGGTACATACGGCGGGCAACCACAACAGCAAAGTTGCCTTGCCCGGTCTGGCCAATGCCGACGCGCTGGCGATGCGAGAGGCCATTCGCGCCGCGATCCGGCAGGACAGCTTGTGAACGAAACCGTTGATGCGGCCGAGGACCTGACGCCTGCTGGCGATGGCGAACGGCTGCATATTAGCGGCTTGCTGGTGGGCTTTGTCTCCGGCCTTCCGCAGTTGGTGTTTCCGATGGTCGCCGCGATCTTCGGTGTCCGAAAAGCCGACAATCCGGTTCTCATTCCCATCGTCATCGCGGTTGTTCTTTTATTCAGCCTGTTCTTCCGCTGGTTGGCATGGCTGCGGTTTCAATATTTCGTCGGCGAACACGACATTCGTGTCGAGAAAGGGATTTTGAACCGGACGGCGCGCTCCATCCCCTATGAGCGTATTCAGGATGTCAGCATCGAACAAAAACCGCTCGCCCGCATGATGGGTTTGGGTGAGGTCAAGTTTGAAACCGGCGGCGGCGATGGCGACGATGCGAAACTGAGTTTCGTCACATTGGAGGAAGCAAACCGCCTGCGCGCTTTAAT
>NZ_JBILOS010000152.1:0-2965 GCF_044374345.1 Sphingorhabdus sp.
GACGTTCGACATCTATGGCGAGCATGTCGGCGAGGTCTTGTGCCATCCAATCATTGGCAACCATGCCACCGTCGATGCGCAGTTCAGCCCAATCGGCACCGTCCGCAGCAAATGCTGTTTTCAGGTCATGGGTCTGGTGGGCCATCGCCTCCAGCGCGGCGCGGGCGACATGCGCCTTGGTCGCCGAGAAGCTCAGACCGCTGATGCTGGCCCGCGCATCGGGGCGCCAATGCGGCGCGCCAAGGCCCGACAGCGCCGGCACAAGATATACGCCGCCATTGTCGGGAACGCTGCGTGCCAGTGTCTCGGTGTCCGCAGCGTGCGCAATAAGCCCGAGATCATCGCGCAGCCACTGGACGAGGCTTCCTGCGACAAATACCGATCCTTCCAGTGCGTAATGCCGATCACCACCCAATTGATATAAGATGGTCGACAGCAGACGGTTGCGTGACTGGCGCAATGTCGTGCCCGTTTGCGTCAGCACAAATGCGCCCGTGCCAAATGTTGCCTTGGTCTGGCCAACGGCGAAGCAGCCTTGGCCGATGGTGGCGGCTTGCTGGTCCCCCGCCATACCCGCAATGCGGATTGGCCCGCCAAAATGCCCCGGCAATGTCGTGCCAAGATCGCCTGCACAGTCGGTTATCTCGGGCAATATGTCGCGCGGCACGCCGAATAGGTCGGTAAGGCCATCGTCCCATCCGCCGCTGCCAATCGCCATCAACGCTGTGCGTGATGCGTTGGTTGCATCGGTGATATGGCCGCCGCCCGTCAGGCGAAATACGAGATAGCTTTCGACCGTGCCAACCGCGAGATGCGCGCCAGCATCCTTTAGCTGCGGCCAGTTTTCCAAGGCCCAGCCGATTTTGGAGCCAGAGAAATAGGGATCGAGCAACAGGCCGGTTTTGGCCTGAACAACGGGTTCTTCGCCCTGTTCCTTCAACGCCGCGCATATGTCTGCGGTGCGACGGTCCTGCCATACAATCGCAGGGGCAAGCGGCTTGCCCGTGTGCTTGTCCCAGAACACAATGGTCTCGCGTTGGTTGGTGATGCCAATGCTCGCAATGCGGTCTGCGCCGCCTGCTTTTGCAATGATGGTCTGCGCGCATTCCAGCGTCAGTTTCCAGATTTCTTCGGCATCATGCTCCACAAGGCCAGGCGCCGGATAATGCTGGGTCAGCGGGCGTTGGCAGCTATCCACGGCAGTGCCGTCGGCGGCAAACAGAACGGCGCGGGTTGATGTCGTGCCTTCGTCGATAACAATGATATATTCGCTCATGCCTCAATCGCCGAAAGCCGGCGTCCTTCCTTGCTCCAGATAAACACGGCCCGATTGCCAAAGATGATGCGGTTCACCGTCAATGCGGTCAACACACAGGTCACAAGGACAATCGCCATGACGTCTATATAATGCAGCCAGCCGATTCCCATATGCTGGTAAAATGTTTCGCCTGCATAAAGCGTGTCGGGTACGTACAAAATGAAATTGTGGAACGCATAAAGCGCAACGCCCCAAACCAATCCGGCAATCGCGGCCCGTGCATCCATATTCCGGAACAGCAGGCCGGTAATGAATGCCGACAGGATTGGCATTGATGACAGGCCGTTGAGCTGCTGCAACAGGTTGATGATGCTTTTTGCGTTTTCATAGACCGGGACCAGCAAAATCGACGTGATGGTTAGAATGATCGACACAATCGCCGCAAGCCGCCAGTGGTTGGCAACCGGGCGGATGAATTTGTCATGAAAATCGACCGCGTATAATGCCACCGAACTGTTCAATATGGCGCTGGTGTGCGCGATAACGGCGGCCATCATCATGGCGGCAAACGCGCCGGACATCCAACCGGGCAATACATGCGCCACAAGCTTTCCATATGCCGCATCGCCCAAGCTACCGAACAGCTTATAGGCGACGACGCCCGGAATGACGACGATGGCGGGGATGATGAGGATGCGGACGGCGGCCGCGGCGAGTACGCCCTTTTGCGCTTCTTTGACGGTCGGCGCGGTCATCGCTTTTTGGGTGATATTCTGATTGGTCGACCAATAGAATATCTGGATGAAAATCATGCCCGTGAACAATGTGTGGAACGGGATGGGGGAATCGATGCTGCCAATCATCGATGTGCGTTCGGCCGGCACAGTGGACAGGTCAAAGCCGACCGCAGCCAGTGCCAATATGACCACCAAAAACGCAATCGCCAGCACGCCGATGCCGGAATAGGTGTCCATAACCGCAACTGCGCGTAAGCCGCCGGTGATGGTGTAGATGGCAGCGATAATCGCCATCGGTGCGGCAAACCAGATCAGCGACCAATCGACGCCGAACATCGATTTCAAGAACAGACTGCCCGAATAGAGCGCGGCGGGAAGGTAGATCAGGATATTGCCAAGCAGAAACAGCGCCGAAATTACCGTGCGTATGCTGCCGCCCTTGTACCGGCGTTCCAGCAATTCTGTCACCGTGGTGCAATTGTTGCGGTAATAAATCGGCACAAAAACATAGGCCAAGATCAGTAGGCCAACGAAACCCGAAATCTCCCACCACGCCAGCAGCAGCATCTGGTTGCCGTTCATGCCAACCAGTTGTTCGGTCGACAGGTTGGTGAGCGTAATCGAGCCTGCGACAAACAGCCATGTGAGCCCGCCGCCTGCAAGGAACACCTCTTTGGTGGAACCTGCGTCCTGCGCGCGCTGGGCACCTTTGCCGTGCACTTTCCAGTAAGTAAGGATGGCGATGAGCATGGTGAGCGAGACAAATATGCCGATTTGCGCCGCGCTGTTGGTTGTTTCGAACATCCGCCCCCCGATGATTTTCGTTGCAAAGCTGTGCTTTTGCTTTTTTGATAATATGCCGGTTAAACGGCTATATACAAAACACAAAGTAACAAATGGGTCGCGACGGCCAACGGAATTTCTGGGGAGCATGAGTTGGACCATTTGCGATTTGATGCCCCGGACGCGA
>NZ_JBILOS010000035.1:0-20583 GCF_044374345.1 Sphingorhabdus sp.
CGCCAATGGCTGGCGTCGGCAAAATCGCGCTGCCACCGCCGGTCGCCTTGCTTTCATTGTAGAGCGAGACATTGCCCGACACGATTGGGTAATCGAGCGCGCGGCACGCGTCGCCCATCCCTTCGAGGCAGCCGACGATTTGCGCCATGATTTCGGGGCGCTGCGGGTTGGCAAAGTTGAGGCAGTTGGTGATCGCAAGCGGCGTTGCGCCGACCGCGCTGATGTTGCGATAGGTTTCGGCAACCGCTTGCTTGCCGCCTTCATACGGGTCGGCATAACAATAACGCGGGGTGCAATCGGTGCTCATCGCCAGCGCGCGGTTGGTGCCGTGAATGCGCACGACGGCGGCATCACCGCCCGAAAGCTGCGCCGTGTCGCCGCCGACCTGGCTATCATATTGCTGCCAAATCCATGCACGTGACGCGATGTCCGGGCTTGCCATCAGCTTGAGCAAATCGGCGCCAATGTCGGTGCTGGCGGGAACATCGCCAAGCGGTTTGACATTGGCCCAAGCCTTATATTCTTCCTTCGACGCCGCAGGGCGGTCGTACAAAGGTGCGTCTTCGGCCAATGGCCCAAGCGGAATATCGCAGACGACTTCGCCCTTCCACGTCAGCACCATATGGCCGGTGTCGGTGACTTCGCCGATGACCGCGAAATCCAGCTCCCATTTGTCGAAAATGGCCTTCGCAAATTCCTCACGGCCGGGTTTGAGCACCATGAGCATGCGCTCCTGGCTTTCCGATAGCATCATTTCATAGGGGGTCATGCCCTCTTCGCGGCACGGCACCTTGTCCATGTCGAGGATGATGCCGGCCTTGCCATTGGTCGCCATTTCGACGCTTGAGCTGGTCAGGCCAGCCGCGCCCATATCCTGAATCGCGACAATCGCATCCGACGCCATGAGTTCAAGGCATGCCTCAATCAGCAGCTTTTCGGTGAATGGATCACCGACCTGAACCGTCGGGCGCTTTTCTTCAATGTCTGCGCCGAAATCCGCCGATGCCATGGTTGCGCCATGAATACCGTCGCGGCCTGTCTTGGATCCGACATAGACGATCGGGTTGCCAAGGCCGGTTGCGGCCGAATAGAAAATCTTGTCCTGATCCGCGACGCCAACGGTCATGGCGTTGACAAGGATGTTGCCATCATAAGCCGGGTGGAAATTGGTTTCGCCGCCCACGGTGGGAACGCCAACGCAATTGCCATAGCCGCCAATGCCCGCAACCACGCCCTGCACGAGATGCTTCATCTTGGGATGGTCGGGGCGTCCAAAGCGCAGGGCGTTCATATTCGCCACGGGGCGCGCGCCCATTGTGAACACGTCGCGCAAGATGCCGCCAACGCCCGTCGCCGCACCCTGATAGGGTTCGATGTACGATGGGTGGTTGTGCGATTCCATTTTGAAGATCGCGGCAAGCTTACTGCCGTTCGGGCCTTCGCCAATGTCGATTACGCCGGCATTCTCACCGGGGCCGCAAATGACCCAAGGCGCCTGTGTCGGCAGTTTCTTCAAATGGATGCGTGAGGATTTGTAGGAACAATGTTCCGACCACATCACCGAAAATATGCCGAGTTCAACCATATTGGGCACACGGCCCATGGCGTGCAAAATGCGCGCATATTCTTCTTCATTGAGACCATGGTCGGCGACGATTTGGGGCGTGATTTCAGACATGAAACGGCCTTAGCGATGCGGCGATTTTTGTGCCACATAAAATAAATGGGCGCTGGTATTGCTACCAGCGCCCACTGCGTCTGATTTTGGAAGTCCTTGGCCACTAGGGCCATTCTTTCCGCTTTCTGACGTCCGGTTCCCCAATCTGACCCGAAAGTCATTTCGGTTCACCTTGGTACTTTGGGTATCCTATCTGGCGTTGCTTTTCTTGCGATCAGCCGCACATGATATTCGTTTTCTTCGTACCCACCGCCTCTGCCACATTCCCGGTCTTGCGACCGATTGCCTGCTGATTTGGTGATCCTGCATCCACTCTGTTCCGCTCTGCTTTCCCGTTTCCGGTTCCACTTTGCGTCACAGCCTGTCTGCCTGATGACTTGAAGGTCTCATGCTTTTCGAGTCGCGCAAAGCGGTAAATGCCAAGTTATCCACAGGTAGGCCAGTTCGCGGTGGACAATATGGAGAACAACTTTTTGGGCAAAACAGAAACGGCCTCCACGCAGTGCATGGAGGCCGTAATATTGTCCGGGGGCGAGGGAGAGAGGAGGAGGAGAGCCGCCCGGTCAATCTGTATGTCGGCAATCGCTTGCCGTTGAGAGCCAAATAGGGACGGAGGGTTTTTGCTGCAATTGCGAAAAGAATAGGGTGAGTTGCACGTTTTGCAACTCACCCTATTTTCCCTAGAAATGCGTCAAATGCATTCGAATTTACGGGTAAAAAAAGCCGTTAAGGCGCAATTCCATTACCCGGAAGCGATGCGTTGACGATGCCGCCGTCGCACGCAATTGTCTCCCCAACGATATAATCGCCAGCACGCGCCGCTAAGAAAATCGCGAGTCCCGCCATGTCTTCGGGCGTTCCGATGCGCGGGAACGGGATATTTTTGCCGACAGCTTCGGCATGGTCACGCGCCGCTTTGTTCATGTCCGACTGGAATGCACCGGGCGCAATGCCCGACACAAGGATGTTGTCCTTGACCAGCTCGGCGGCCAAACGGCGGGTCAGGTGAATGACCGCAGCCTTTGATGCCTGATAGCTGTAGGTTTGCCATGGGTTGATGCGCAGGCCGTCAATCGACGCGATGTTGATGACCTTGCCGGGCCGATCAAATGTCGCGGCCGCTTTCAACTGCGGATGCAAAGCTTGCGTCAGGAAGAACAAGGATTTGACGTTCAGGTCCATCACGCGGTCCCAGCCGGCTTCGGGGAATTGACCAAAGTCGGCGCCCCATGCTGCACCTGCATTGTTCACCAGAATGTCGACCTTTTCCTCACGCTCGGCAATTTGTGCCGCGAGCGAAAGGCAGCCGTCAACGGTCGACAGATCGCAAGGCAGGCCAATGACCTGATTGCCAAACTCGGCAACGGTTTCTTCGATTTGGTCGACCTTGCGCGCGCTGATGTACACGCGTGCCGCGCCGGCTTTCAAATAGCCCTCGACAATCATCTTGCCGATTCCGCGCGATCCGCCGGTGACCAGGGCCACGCGGCCATTGAGGTTGAATAAAGTTTGAATGTCCATGTCTAATCCTTTGCACAAAATAAGCCGTATGAACCGTAGCCCTGAGCAGCAGTCGCAACGCGACTGCGTCCGTCGAAGGGTGCCAACCAGCGGTTGCGCAGACCTCTCAACGCCCTTCGACTTTCGCCAAGGCTTCGCCTTGACGGATCAGGGCTGCGGTTCTTTTTCCAATTCGTCTCAATAACCGTTCATCGTCGCCACGCGGTCTGCGTGATAATATGCATCGCCGAAAAATTCGTTCAGTCCGCGATCGCGCTTCATATAGAGGCCGATGTCATATTCATCGGTCATGCCAATGCCGCCATGCATTTGCACGCCTTCGCGTACCGCAAGATTGCATGCGAGGCCGGCTTTCGCCTTGGCGGCCGCAACATATAGCTCCGCCTTGGCATGGCCTTCATCCATTAACGATTGCGCCTTCAGCACAATCGAACGCGCGCCTTCCATTTCGCCATAGAGATGCGCGGCGCGGTGCTGAAGCGCTTGGAACTCACCGATGACGCGGTCGAACTGCTTGCGGGTTTTCAGATAATCGAACGTCATGTCCATGGCGCCTGTGCCAACGCCGACCATTTCGGCGGCCGCACCAACGCGGCCAGCATCCAGTATCTTGGAAAGCACAGCCCAGCCGCCGTCAACGTCACCAATGACAGCGTCGGCATTGACCTGAACACCGTCGAGTTTCACATGCGCGGCCATTGCGGAATCGACAAGCCGTGCCGCCTCCATCGACAGGCCCGCCGCATCCTTGTCGACGGCGAACAATGTCAGGCCGTCGGTCTCTCCCGCCGCGCCTGCGGTCCGTGCCGCGACGATCAGCATGTCCGACGACGTGCCTTGCACGACAAATTGCTTGTGCCCGGTCAGCTTAAAGCCATTGCCACTGCGTTCGGCAACGCAGGCAATTTTTTCGGGCCGGTGCTTTACGCCTTCTTCAATCGCAATGCCGATAACCGTTTCGCCCGCCAAAATGCCGGGGAACCAGCGGTCACGCATCGCCTTGTCGGCCAGCTTCAACGCCTCAACAGCGGCAACCGATGTCGTCAGAAATGGCGAAGGTGACAGGTTGCGGCCAATTTCTTCCAGCACGATTCCAGCCTCAATCTGGCCCATGCCCATGCCGCCTTCCGCCTCGGGAATGAGGATGCCGGTGAAGCCCATTTCGGCAAACTGCTTCCACAGGCCGTGGCTGAAACCATCCTTGCAACCCATGTCGCGAAATTTGCGGAAATGGGTGACGGGTGCTTCGCTCGCCATGAAATCACGCGCGCTTTCGCGCAACATATTCTGGTCGTCGTTCAATGTCATCGCCATATTCTTAAGCTCCCGGCATTTCGAGGATGCGTTTGGATACGACATTCAGCATGACTTCGCTGGTGCCGCCTTCAATCGAGTTCGCCTTGGTCCGCAACCAATTGCGTGCCTTTGACCCGCCGTTGGAACGTTCGCTTTCCCATTCAAGCGCCTGCGTTCCGCCAATCGACATCACCAGTTCGTTGCGCTTTTTATTCAGCTCGGTCCCGACATATTTCATCAGGTTGGAATAAGCGGGATGCGCCTTGCCGGTTTTCCATTCGTCCATGAACCGTTCGCCATGTGCACGGAACGTCAGATTCTCGACATCAAACAATGCCATTTGCGCGCGCAGCACGGGTTCTTCGGACAATACAGCCTTCATAGCCGCACCGATGGAGGTCACGCCGCCATCGCCACCCATGCCCGAAATCATCTCGCGCTCATGCCCGAGCAGATATTTCGCAACATCCCATCCGCGGTTCAATTCGCCAACGATCTGATGCTTGGGGACAACGACATTGTCGAAGAAGGTTTCGCAGAAAGGCGAATTGCCCGAAATCAACTTGATGGGCTTGGTCGTAACGCCGGGTGTTTCCATGTCGAACAACAGGAAGCTGATGCCCTGATATTTGTTGGTCTTGTCGGTGCGCACGAGGCAGAAAATCCAGTCGGCCTTGTCCGCATAGGACGTCCAGATTTTCTGGCCATTGACGACCCAATGATCGCCCTTGTCTTCGCCAAAGGTCTGCATCGACACAAGATCACTGCCCGAGCCGGGTTCGGAATAGCCCTGACACCAGCGGATTTCGCCGCGCGCGATCTGGCCCATATAATGCACTTTTTGCTCTTCAGTGCCGAACTTTAGCAGTGCGGGCCCAAGCATCCATATGCCAAAGCTGTTCAGCGGCGAACGGCAACCAAGCTTTGCCATTTCCTGACGCAAGACTTTGGTTTCCTGCGGGCTAAGGCCAGCGCCACCATAAGCTTTGGGCCAATCGGGCACGGTGTACCCCTTCGCCACGCAGCGTTCGAGCCACAGCTTTTGCGCGTCGGATTGGAACACAAAATTGCGGCCGCCCCAGCAGACATCTTCGTCACCCTTTGCCGGCGTGCGCATTTCAGCTGGGCAGTTTTCCTCCAGCCAGGCGCGCGCTTCGGCGCGGAAAGTTTCAAGGTCGGACATCATGCTCTCCTGTTTTAATTGCGTGATGAATTTTTGGGCGGTCACGCGCAGAAACGCAAGCGCTTATCGGTGAGTGAAGCATGCCGTAACGTCATTTGCATCGCGATTGACAGGCCAAGAAGCAAGCCTAGCATGAAGGCAGGAAACAGGAGAGACACAACGTGCGATTCGACGGAAAAACTACCCTTTCGCGCAGCGTCATTTAACTTTCCATGACCCAAGCAGTCCCACTTCCCCGATCGTTGAAGGTCATGCATGGTCTAGGCTCGGTAGCCTATGGCGTGAAGGACAATGGCTTTTCGGTTTTTCTGCTGATTTTTTATAATCAGGTGCTGGGCATCGACGCAGGGCTTGTCGGCACTGTCATTATGGCGGCGCTGATTTTTGATGCCTTTGCCGACCCGATCATTGGTGAGCTGTCCGACCGCACGCAAAGCAAATGGGGCCGCCGCCTGCCATGGTTATATGGCGCGGCAATCCCGCTCGGCATTATCTGGCTGCTGCTATGGCACCCGCCCGAAATGGGGCAAACCGGAACGATCATTTGGCTGTTCTGCACCGCGGTATTGGCGCGCACATTGGTGGCTATGTGCGAAGTCCCGTCGATTGCTTTGGTTCCGGAACTCACCGGCGATTATGACGAACGCACGCGATTGATGCGGTACCGTTTTCTGTTTGGCTGGGCCGGCGGATTGCTGATGCTGATTTTCGCCTATGGCATTTTCTTTACCGGCGAGAAGGGGGTGAGCGACCCTGCCGGATATGATGCGTATTCCGTCTGGGGCGCGCTGATGATGACCGGCGCCGTGCTGATTTCAGCATTAGGCCAGCACCGCCATGTTGCGAAGCAATCCCCCCCTGCCCCGCGCGGCGCAGGCATTGGCCATGCGCTTGCCGAGGTAAAGGCAACCCTGTCCAACAAAGCATTCCTCTGGCTGGTATCGGCCGCGTTGTTCGCCCTTATCAATCAGGGCCTCACCTTTGCGCTCAGCAACTATCAACTCGCATTTCTGTGGCAGCTACAGCAGATGGAGATGCTCTATTACGCGCTTCTCCTGTTCGGCACGGTCATCATCGCATTTTTCATTGTTCCGCCGCTGTCTGCGCGCCTTGGCAAGAAAAACGGCGCTATCCTGCTTGCCCTGCTATCGATCAGCTTCAACACCGCTTTGTACGCCAGTTGGCTGCTGGACCTTGTACCCGGTGGGCCATCGGACCCGTCAGCCGCATTCATGTTTTCCTTCCTCCTTTTTTCCAACAGCACCGCTATTGGCATGATGATGCTGACATCGTCGATGATGGCCGATGTCGTGGAGGCATCGCAGCAAGAAACGGGCAGGCGTTCCGAAGGGCTGTTTTTCGCAGGCTATTTCTTCATGCAGAAATGCGCCGTTGGTATCGGCACCTTTGCCGCTGGCATGATATTGAGCTTTGCCCAGTTCCCGCAAAATGCAGCGCCGGGCAAAGTGGATGTCGCTGTCCTTGATGGGCTGGCGTTATATTATATGGGCGTAGTGGCCGTCCTTGGAATTATTGGCATTCTTATCCTGCGGCATTTCCCAATTTCGCGTGAAAGTCATAATGAACGCTTGCGCGCCTTGAACACATCGGCAGAGTCTGCCAGTTAACTATTCAATTAAATATGGAAGAGGAATGAGTCATGAATTTCGATCTCACCGACAAACAAACTTACTGGCGGGACCGCATTCGCGACCATAACGAACGCTTCCTGCGTCCGCGCGTTGCCGATTATTATGCCGAACAGGCCGTGGGCGACCGTTGGAAAGTGCTTCAAGTGGTTGAAGAGGAAAAGGCGCGGGCGAAAGCCGCTGGTCTTTGGAACCTGTTCATGCCGCCAACGTCGGGCCGCGTGCATGTCGATGACAGCGTCCATTTCGACGGCCCCGGCCTCACCAATTTGGAATATGCCCTGTGCGCCGAAGAAATGGGCCGCATCGGTTTTGCATCCGAAGTGTATAACTGTTCCGCGCCCGACACCGGCAATATGGAAGTGTTCCTGCGCTACGGCACGGCAGAGCAAAAAGAAAAGTGGATGATCCCGCTGATGAACGGCGAAATCCGTTCGGCATTCTTGATGACCGAACCAGCCGTTGCGTCGTCCGATGCAACCAACATCGAAACATCGATTCGCCGTGAAGGTGACGAATATGTCTTGAATGGCGTTAAGTGGTGGTCATCAGGTGCGGGCGACCCGCGCTGCAAAATCGCGATTGTCATGGGCAAGACCGATTTCGAAGCCAAGCGCCATGCGCAGCAATCGATGGTGCTTATGGAGCTCGATTCGCCGGGCGTTAAAATCCTGCGTCACCTTCCCGTGTTCGGATATGACGATGCGCCGCATGGCCATATGGAAATCGAATTGAAGGATGTCCGCATTCCGGCGTCGAACATGTTGCTGGGCGAAGGCCGCGGCTTCGAAATCGCGCAAGGGCGCCTTGGACCTGGCCGTATTCACCATTGCATGCGCACCATCGGTGTCGCTGAAGAAGCGCTGGAGAAAATGTGCAAGCGGCTGCAGTCGCGCGTTGCTTTCGGTAAGACCGTTGCCGAACATAGCGTGTGGGAAGAACGCATCGCACGTGCGCGTATCGACATTGAAATGACCCGTCTGCTTTGCCTCAAGGCGGCGGACATGATGGACAAGGTCGGTAACAAGGCAGCGGCTGCGGAAATCGCGATGATCAAGGTGCAGGCACCGACGATGGCGTTGAACATCATCGACAATGCCATTCAGGCGCATGGCGGCGGCGGCGTGTCCGACGATTTCGGTCTGGCGAATGCATGGGCGCATCAGCGCACCTTGCGCCTCGCCGATGGTCCGGACGAAGTGCACGCACGTGCCATTGCCCGTATGGAATTGGGCAAGCATGGCGGCCGCGGCAAAGAAGGCATGTCGAGCGGTGACATGGGAGCAACACGGTGAAGGCTGCCGTCCTGATTGAAGCGGGCAAACCGCTTCAGATTGAACAGATCAACATTTCGAACCCCGGGCCGCATGAGGTGCTTATCCGCACTGCGGCCTGCGGGCTTTGCCATAGCGATCTGCATTTCATCGAAGGCGCATATCCCCACCCCCTGCCCGCGATTCCGGGTCATGAGGCGGCGGGTATTGTGGAGGCTGTGGGCAGCGAAGTGCGCACGGTTAAGGTCGGGGACGCCGTTGTCACCTGCCTGAGCGCATTTTGCGGCCATTGCGAATATTGCGTGTCTGGCCGGATGTCCTTGTGCCTTGGCGGCGACACGCGGCGCAAGCCCGGCGAAGCCCCGCGCCTGACACGCCCCGATGGCAGCATCGTCAACCAGATGCTGAACCTGTCGGCTTATGCCGAAATGATGCTGGTGCATGAACATGCGTGCGTTGCGATTAACCCCGAAATGCCACTTGATAAGGCATCGGTCATTGGCTGCGCTGTCACCACAGGCGCAGGCACGATTTTCAACGCGTGCAAAGTAACGCCCGGTGAAACCATTGCAGTTATCGGCTGTGGCGGCGTTGGTCTTGCAACGATTAACGCGGCAAAAATTGCCGGTGCGGGCCGCATCATTGCGGCTGACCCGATGCCCGAAAAGCGTGCACTGGCGATGAAGCTGGGTGCGACCGATGTCATCGACCCAATGGATGCAGATGCAGCCCAGCAAATTCAGGAGCTTAGCAAGGGCGGCGTCGATCATGCGATTGAAGCTGTCGGTCGTCCCGCGTCGGGTGAGCTTGCCGTCAAGTCGCTCAAGCGCGGCGGGACTGCAACGATCCTGGGCATGATGCCGCTGCAGCATTCGGTCGGTCTGTCCGCAATGGATTTGCTGTCGGGCAAGAAACTGCAAGGTGCGATCATGGGCGGCAACCGCTTCCCTGTTGATATTCCGCGCCTCGTCGATTTCTACATGCGCGGCATGCTCGATCTCGACAGCATCGTTTCGGAGACCATTCCGCTGGAACGTATCAATGAAGGCTTTGACCAAATGAAGCGCGGTGATGCGGCCCGTTCGGTTATCGTATTCGACCAATGACCGCAGCGCCGACACCCATTGATGCACAGACGGCCTTTACCGGCACCGTTGCACCAACCGGAACGGACATATTGGACGAAGCCAAGCTGGCCGAATGGATGACCGCCAATGTCGCGGGTTTTGAAGGCCCCGTGCAGGCGCTGAAATTTGCCGGCGGGCAATCCAACCCGACATACCGGCTGAACGCCAAAAGTGGGTCTTATGTGCTGCGCCGCAAGCCACTGGGTATATTGTTGCCCAGCGCGCATGCCGTGGACCGCGAATATAAAGTCATCGCCGGGCTTCACCCGACAGGCTTTCCCGTCGCCAAGCCCTATGGCCTGTGCACCGACGACAGCGTCATCGGCAGCTGGTTCTACATCATGGATATGGTCGAAGGCCGCACGATCTGGGACGGCGCGATGCCGGGGTCGAACCCGGCCGAGCGCACAGCAACCTATGAAGCGATGATCGACACGCTGGCCGCGTTGCACAATGTGGACATCGACGCCGCCGGACTGTCCGATTTTGGCAAACCCGGCAATTATTTCGGACGTCAGGTCGACCGCTGGACAAAGCAATATCGCTTGGCGGAAACCGAAGTGATGCCCGAAATGGAGCGGTTGATCGAATGGCTGCCCAAAACGCTGCCCGAACAAACCCGCACCAGCGTCGTCCATGGTGACTACCGCATCGACAACATGATTTTCGATGCCAAGGATCCGCATGTTGTCGCCGTGCTCGACTGGGAACTGTCGACACTTGGCGATCCGCTGGCGGATTTCACGTATGTCGCGATGGCATGGGTCACGCACAATGAAGGGCGCTCCGGCGTCATGGATTTGGACCGCGCGGCATTGGGTATCCCTGAACTCGACGCCATGGTCGAACGTTACTGCGCGGCAACGAACCGCGACGGCGTGCCCGATATGAACTGGTATTTTGCCTATAACTTCTTCCGCTTGGCGGGGATTATTCAGGGGATCAAAAAACGCGTCATTGATGGCACCGCAAGTTCGGCCCATGCACAAGCGATGGCCGAACGTGTGTACCCGCTCGCGCAATCCGCATGGAAATTTGCCGAGCAAGCCGGGGCGTAAAGTTGGCTTTCATGGGGGACTGCTATGTCGTTATTTGACATGAGAGGGCAGGTCGCGGTTATCACCGGATCATCGCGCGGTATTGGCAAGGCAATCGCTGAAGAAATGGCCGAGCAAGGCGCGAAGGTCGTCATTTCGAGCCGTAAGCTTGACGTCTGCGATGAAGTCGCCGCCGCGCTTAATGCGAAATATGGCGAAGGCACTGCAGTCGCGATCGCCGCCAATATTTCGTCCAAGGAAAGTCTGCAGGCTTTGGTCGATGGCAGTCGCAAAGCATTTGGCAAGATCACAGCTTTGGTCTGCAACGCGGCCTCGAACCCATATTACGGCCCGATGGCAGACATTAGCGATGATGCGTTCAGCAAAATCCTGACCAACAATATCGTCGCCAACAACTGGCTCATTTCCATGGTTGTGCCGGAAATGATCGCACGCGGCGAAGGGTCCATTACGATTATATCGTCAATCGGTGGCCTGAAAGGATCGTCCGTGATTGGCGCTTATGGTATTTCCAAAGCAGCGGACATGCAGCTGGCACGCAATCTGGCCGACGAATATGGACCAAAAGGTGTGCGGGTGAACTGCATCGCGCCGGGCTTGATCAAGACCGATTTTGCAAAGGCGCTGTGGGACAACCCCGAAACATTGAAACGATCGACATCGACCGCATCGCTGAAGCGTATTGGTGAGCCCCATGAAATTGCGGGCGCGGCAGTATTTCTGGCTTCCCCGGCGGGCGCATTTATGACGGGGCAAACAATGGTTATTGACGGCGGCGTGACAATCAGCGGCGGAGGAGTAGGATAATGGGCGCATTAGCAGGCAAAGTAGCGATTATCACAGGCGCAGGTTCCGGCATTGGCCGCGCATCGGCCATTCGCTTTGCGGCCGAGGGCGCAAAGGTCGTTTTGGGCGATATGGCCGCATCGGTGCATGACACTGCCGCCATGATTGGCGACGCCGCCACCGCCGTCCAGATGGACGCAGGCGATGAGGCGGATGTCGCTGCGATTGTCGCAAAGGCGATCGAACTGCACGGCCATCTGGATATCGCCTTTGCTAACGCTGGCATTTCCGGCGGCATGGAAGGTATCTTCGACAACACAGTCGAAAATTTCACCAGCGTCTTGCGCGTCAACCTCATTGGCCCTTGGCTGATGGTCAAGCATGCGGGCAAGGTCATGGCCGATGCCGGCAATGGCGGTTCGATTATCCTGACCGCAAGTGTCGCGGGCATTCGTTCGGGTGCAGGCGGCCCGCCATATTCGGCATCGAAAGCCGGCGTCATCAATCTGGCGCAAGTCAGCGCACAACAATTGTCGGGCACCAATGTCCGCTGCAACGCGATCTGCCCCGGCCTGACCGAAACCGGCATGACCAAGCCGACATTTGATTATGCCAAGGAAAAGGGCGTGACCGACAAGATCGGTCGCCTCAACCCGCTGCGCCGCGGCGCACAGCCAGAGGAACTCGCCAATGTCGCCTTGTTCCTTGCGAGTGATCAGGCCAGCTACGTCAATGGTCAAGCGATTGCCGTCGACGGCGGCCTTTCCAGCTCGCACCCCGTAACCCGCCAATTAACAGGACAAACAGCCGTATGAACGCCGAAGAATTGGGTTTCCGTCCAGACCGGCTTGCCCGGATACCTGCATTCATTCAGACCGAATATCTCGACAGCGGGAAATTACCCTTTGCGGCGCTGCTGGTCGGGCGCGGTGATGATATTGCGCTTCAGTGGAATTCAGGCGTTGCCGACGACGCGATCTTCCGCATTGCATCGATGACCAAGCCCATCACCTCGGTCGCGTTCATGCAGCTGGTCGAACAGGGCAAGGTTGCGCTGACCGAGCCGGTTGCCAAATATATTCCGGAATTTGCGAAACTGGGCGTATTTGTGGGCGGCGGCGGCAATGTGCCGTTTATGACGCGCCCGCCAACGACCCAGATGCGCATCGTCGATCTGCTGCGCCACACGGCTGGCTTTACCTATAGCTTTCAGGAACAGGGCAATATCGACGCGGCCTATCGCAAGACCGATGTGGAAAGCTGGACCAAAAATACATCGCAAAGCATGATCGACACGCTCGCGCAAATCCCGCTGGAATTCGACCCCGGCACGCAGTGGAATTATTCCGTCGCCACCGACATTGTCGGCATATTGGTGGAACGGATCAGCGGATTATCACTGCCTGAATATTTCCAGACGCATATCTTTGCGCCGCTGGGCATGGCCGATACATTTTTCCAAGTGCCCGCCGATAAGGCATCGCGCATCCCCGACGGCTTTGGCTTTGACCCCGACACCAAGATGAAGCTGATCGACAAGGCCGGGTCCGAAAGTGCCTGGGCCAAGGGTTGGACGTTCAACTCGGGCGGCGGCGGCCTTGCGTCGAGCATAGCCGACTATCACCGTTTTTGCCGGATGCTGCTCAATGGCGGCGCGCTGGATGGCGCACAAATTTTGAGCCCCAAAACGATAGAATTGATGACCGCCAACCATATTCCGGGCGGCCAAGACCTGACGCAAATGTCGAAGTCTTTGTTTAGCGAGGCCGAAATGGCCGGCATTGGCTTTGGCCTTGGCTTTGCCACGACCATCGACAGCGCGGCGACATTGGCGCCATGTTCCAACGGCGATTTTTATTGGGGTGGCATGTATTCCACCGCCTTTTTTGTCGATCCGGTGGAGGACATCATCATGATTTTCATGACGCAATTGCTGCCATCGACCACCTATCCGGTGCGCCGCGAAATCAAGACGATGATCTATTCGGCGCTGACGGCGTAAGCACGTCCTGCTGAACTTGGGTCGGGTGGAGGAAAGGCTTCCACCCCGCCCCTACACCGTCGCAATCTCCACCTGATTGACCGGCACGGGTTTTGCCCGCGCCGCAATCAGGCTTCCGCCGACAATCAACGCCGTGCCCAAAAGCACAGGCCAGGTGACGGGTTCGGCAAAGAACAGCCAGCCGAAAAATGCCGCCCAGACAAAGGCGGTATATTCGACCGGAATCAAAATCTGCGCCTCCGCACGTGCATAAGCCCAGCTTAATAGGAGCAGCGAGATAACCGCCAGCACCGCGGAACTGCCTACCATTGGGGCGTCAGACATGCCGAAGGGCTGCAAAAACCATGGCGCGACAAGGCCAAGCGTTAACGCCACAAACAGATTTTGGAAAAAGGCGATCTCGATTGGACCAGAAACCTGCGCCTGCTGCCGCGCGAGAATGAGGTTATAGGCAAACACCACCGCCGAAAATAAAACCGCAGCAGCGCCCCAGACATGGTCCATCGTATAATGTCCGCTCAACCGGCCCGCCATGATGATGGCAACGCCGCCCAAACCCGCCAGCGACGCCCAGATGGCGTCTTTACCAATGGTTTCTTTCAACATCACGGCGGCAAGATATAGCGCAATGACCGGCGCGATGAAGCTTAGGCCAATAGCTTCGGCCAAGGGCAATTTCGTAAGCGACCAGAAAAAGCTGACCGCCATCACTGCGACGACGATGCTGCGCCACAGATGAATTTTCAGCAGATGTACGGGCGGCCATTTCTGCCGCGTGCCAACAAACAAAACGCCCATCAACAAAGCGCCCACGCAGTTGCGCCACATCACCGCATTATACGCCCCGATGGAGAGCGCCAGATCCTTCATCGCCGCGTCCATCAGCGAAAATGTGCCGATACCGGCGGCCGCGACCATGAAGGGGATAAAGGGGCGCGGGTGCAATTCAGCCATGGCTAAATGCTATGCGCCGCAAGGTCGGTCAGGGCATCGCCATCGACCCGATACACCGTCCATTCGTCCATCGGACGTGCGCCAAGCGCCTTGTAAAAATCAATCGCGGGCGTGTTCCAATCGAGCACCGACCATTCCAGCCGCGCGCAATCGCGTTCCACCGCCAGCGCCGCAAGCTTACCCAGCAATGCCTTGCCAAGGCCAGACCCACGCGCGTCGGGCCGCACGAACAAATCCTCCAGATAAATCCCCGGACGCCCTTCAAATGTCGAAAAATTGTGGAAGAACAAGGCAAAACCCTGCGGGGTTCCGTCAATCTCGCCGATCAACACCTCGGCAAAGGGGCGCTGTCCAAACAGCTTTTGCGCCATCACCGCTTCATCAAAACGCACTTCATGGGCAAGCTTTTCATATTCTGCGAGGTCGCGGATGAACTGGCCAATGAGCGAAATGTCGGCGGGCGTCGCCGCGCGAATGGAGAGGCTCAAGCCACTTTCCCGTGCAGCGTATCCATGCTGACGCTGGTGCCGGCGTCAATTTCGGCCGCTTTGGCTTCGACCAATTTGACGATGTGGCTGACCATGTCGTCATTTTCGACATGGTGATCGGTCACGCCGGACAGATAGACCATATGTTTGCCATTGCCGCCGCCAGTGATGCCGATGTCGGTTTCGCGGGCTTCGCCGGGGCCGTTGACGACGCAGCCAAGCACGGAAAGCGACATGGGCGTCTTGATATGGCTCAGCGCATCTTCCAGCTTTTGTACGGTGCGGATGACGTCGAAACCTTGGCGGGCGCAGCTGGGGCAGCTGACCACGCGGACGCCGCGGGTGCGCAAGCCCAATGCTTTGAGGATTTCATAGCCAACGCGAACTTCCTCTTCGGGTTCGGCAGACAGGCTGACGCGTATGGTGTCGCCAATTCCGGCCCAGAGCAGATTGCCCATGCCGATGGATGATTTGACCGTGCCGCCAATCAACCCGCCCGCTTCGGTAATCCCCAGATGCAGCGGGCAATCAACCGCCTCGGCCAGCCCCATATAGGCGGCAACCGCAAGGAACACGTCGGACGCTTTGACCGCGACCTTATATTCGTGGAAATCATGGTCCTGCAGCAGCTTGATATGGTCAAGCGCGCTTTCGATCAGCGCTTCGGGACAAGGCTCGCCATATTTTTCGAGCAAGTCCTTTTCCAAGGATCCGGCGTTCACCCCGATGCGGATCGCGCAGCCATTGGCCTTGGCGGCGTTGACGACCTCTTTCACGCGTTCTGATGAACCGATATTGCCGGGGTTAATCCGCAAGCACGCAGCGCCAGCGTCCGCCGCCTCCAACGCGCGTTTATAATGGAAATGAATGTCGGCGACGATGGGCACATTGGCGGCGCGCACAATCTGTTTCAGCGCAGCGGTGCTTTCGACATCAGGGCAGGACACGCGGATGATATCGACCCCGGCATCTTCACAGCGACGGATTTGGTCGATGGTCGCGGCGGCATCGCTGGTCAGCGTATTCGTCATCGTTTGCACCGAAATCGGGGCATTTCCACCAACGGGGACATTACCCACCATGATTTGGCGGGACTGACGACGCGCGATATCGCGCCAAGGGCGAATGGAAGACATTGGGGGGATATAGGCGGCTTGGAATATTCCCGCAATCATCATCCTATACTTCCAACACGCGATTGTTGCTTTGATTTACACGCCGTTACAACTATGGCGCGCGCATGAAACGCTTGCTGATCGCTCTTCTCGTCCTTGTCGCGCCAATTGTCCCTGCCCAGGCCTATTGGGAATATGGGCATGAAACCGTGGCGCACATTGCCGAGGCCAATATGTCGCCCAATGCGCGCGCAAATATGCAACGTCTGTTGCGTGCAGCGCCGATGCTCGGCACGCCCAAATGCACAATGCGCAATATCGGCGACGTCAGCGTCTGGGCCGATTGCATCAAGGGCGATCGCCGTCGCTGGGGCTACACCAACAGCTGGCATTATCAGAATGTCGATATTTGCAAGCCGTTCGACCTGAACAGCGCGTGCGCCGACGGGAACTGTGTGTCGGCGCAGATCGACCGCAACTTTGCGTTGCTTTCGAACAAGGCGCTGCCTGCGCATCTCCGTTTGCAGGCGCTGGCCTTTCTCGTGCATTTTGTGGGTGACATTCACCAGCCATTGCACGCCGGTGACCGTGCGGACCGCGGCGGCAATGACCTAAAGGTCATTTATGGCAATATGCGGGGATATAATTTGCATATGGTGTGGGATGGCTTGCTGGCTGACCGCGCGCTGTCTGCTGCGCCAGCGATTGTGCGCACGTTTTCGTCCGCGGAGAAAGCCGCTGTCAAACAAGGCAATGCGCGCCTTTGGAGCGAGGAGAATTGGGCGATATCGAAAGAGATTGCTTACCCCCGCGCGGTCGATGGCGACCCATGTGGCGCAAAGCCGACCGCACCCGTCGTCATTGACGAAGCCGACATCGCTGCGTCACGCGCCGCATTACGCCAGCAGGTTGAACGCGGCGGGATCAGGCTCGCGCGCTTGTTGGACCAAGCGCTGCGTTAACCCTTAAAGCCCGCGCCATTTCCAGCCGCCCTCGGTGTGGTTGCGGACGATGATGGTGAAAATGCCGGTCACGATCAACATGAGCGCGACCGTCACTATTGTGGGTATCGCTTGATCATTGTCCGCAAGCAGCGCCAAGCCAATCATCGCAAGAAGATAAAAGCCGAGCACGGCCCATCCCTGCCACTTGAACGGCAGGCCAGCGCCATAGCCGAAACGTTTCGCACGAAACCAAGGTTCTTTGCCGAAGAATAGGTCACGCATCTCACATCTCCTTTGGCGGACGCCCGCGTTTTGCCAAGGCCGCACGCAACAATAGCGTATTTTCTGTATGGGCGCTCGGGAAATCAACAAAAAAGGGCTGCACAGATTTTCGCCTGCGCAGCCCCCTTTTAATCTGAAAAAAGCGTTATTCGCCGGTCGGGAAACCCCGCTTTTTCATGATATATTTCACATCAGGATCACGACCACGGAATGCGCGATAGGCTTCGATCCGGTCGGTTTCATTGCCCGTTGCCAGCAACATCGACCGGAACCGCTCGGCTGTTGCCTTGTCCCAGACATCGCCTTTTTCGGTGAAGGCTGCCCATGTGTCGGCATCCATCGTTTCGGACCAGAGATAGCTGTAATAACCCGCCGAATAGCCATCATCGGCAAACAAGTGGTTAAACTGCGGCAGGCGATGGCGCATCGCCATTTCCTTGGGCATGCCGATTTCGGCCAGCGTATCACGTTCAAATGCGCGCGGATCGGTTACGGGTTCGCTGCGGTTATGCAGCTTCATATCCAAAATGGCGCTCGACAGATATTCTACGGTCGAAAAGCCTTGGTTGAAGGTATCACTCGCGCGGATTTTTTCGACCAAGGCCGCCGGAATTGGCTCACCTGTTTTATAATGCTTGGCATAAGTGTTGAGCACATAAGGCGTCAGCAACCAGTTTTCGTTCACCTGGCTTGGATATTCCACAAAGTCGCGCGGCGTGCCGCCAAGGCCCGGCCATGTGATGTCATAGTTCAGATAATGAATGGCGTGACCGAATTCGTGGAACAATGTCGACGCGTCATCAATGCTGATCAGCGTTGGCACGCCATCGGCGCCGGGGACGAAGTTGTTGTTGTTTGATGCAAGCACGATGTCATTCTTGCCGCCCAATTTATGCTGGCTGCGATAGGTGGTCATCCACGCGCCCGAACGCTTGCCGGCGCGCGCGAAATTGTCGAGGTAGAACAGACCAATGACCTTGCCATCGCGCTTGACCTCAAATGTCCGTACCTTGGGTTCGAACACAGGGACTGTGCCTGTGTTTTCCGTGAAGCTCATGCCATATAGCTTGCCGGCCGCGTCGAACATCGCGTCGACCATGTTATCCAACTGGAAATAGGGTTTAACGGCTTCCTGATCGAGGTCATATTTCGCCTTGCGCACCTTTTCGGCGTAGAAGCGATAATCCCATGGCGCGATTGTGATGTTGTCCGCATTGGCGATCGCCTGCATGTCGGCCACTTCTTCTTTGACGCGGGCGGCAGCAGCAGGCCAGACCTTCATCATCAGGTCCATCGCCTTGTTCGGGTCCTTCGCCATCGTGTCGGCCATGCGGTAATGGGCATGGGTGGGGAAGCCCAGAATTTCGGCACGCTGCTGACGCAGTTTCAATATTTCGGCGATGGTCGCGTTGGTGTCGTTCGCGTTCTGGTTATCGCCGCGCATCGTAAATGCACGCCAGACCTTTTCACGCAAATCGCGCCGCGTTGAATTTTCAAGGAAAGGCTGCACGGCAGAACGGGTGTTCACGACGGCCCAACCGGTTTGGCCCTTTGCCTTGGCCGCAGCCTGAATCGCCGCGACATAGCTTTCGGGCAGGCCAGCAAGGTCCGCCGTGTCGGTTATGAGGATGAAGGTTTCTTCATCCGCCAGAACCTTTTCGGAAAAAGCAGAGAATTTCTTGGCAAGATCGGTCTCTATGCGGATGACTTCTGCTTTCTTGCCCGCATCGAGCATCGCTCCATTGCGGACCAGACCGTCATAGGTCCGCTCCAAAAGACGCATTTGTTTGGCATCTAGTCCAAGATTGGCGCGCTGATCGTAGAGATATTTGACGCGCTGGAAATAACGGGCATCCAGCGAGAGTTCGGAGAAGAACGCGCTAACCTTTGGTTCCCATTCCGCCTGAATTTTGCGGACTTCGGGGTTCGACAGGTTGGATGAATGCACACCCCAGATCGAGAATAAACGCCCGATTTTTTCGCCGGACAGTTCGCTGGCGGTGATGGTGTTGTCGAACGTGATGGCTTCGGGCTTTGCGAGCATCGCTTCAAACTCGGCCTTTGATGCATTCATGGCTGCCTGAAACGCGGCCGGGAAGTCCGCAACTTTAACCTTGTCCCATGGCGGCACGCCTTCATAAGGCCCGGTCCATTCTTGAAGCAACACGGGGTCGCTGGCCGATTGGCCGGACTTCATTTCTTTCGCTTGTGCAACCGCCGTCATCGCAACTCCTGACATTAAAAGCGCCGCTGCGCTCAACATGATTTTTCCCGTTTTCACCTAAATATGCTCCTCTGCATTTTGCGGCCCGTATGCGCAGGCGCAATGAACAGGGGGATTAGCGCATCAGGGGCGCCTTGCAAACAACCAGTCGGCCAAAACTGTTACTTCCAAAATGGATATAAATTGTACATGGCGCGCACCGCAAGCATCGCGCGTTCGCGACGTAAGGCCCCTATTCGCATTTCTGGGAGAATATATATGGCAAAACCCCCGTCCACCTTCGGTTCCAGCATTAATGGCCGCACGGCCATGATCGTCGGCGGCACGGCGCAACGCGTCGCTGAACTCAAGCGATTATTGTCCTTAATGGGCTGCACCGCGCTGGTGATGGACGATACACAGCGGACGGATTTCATTTTGGTCCATTTTACGTCCAAAATGGATATACCCGCAGATTTCCTAGCGCGCATATCGCGGTATCTTCAAATGCATCGGAGCACTGCGTTGGTGTGGACCAATATGGACGGGCTCGAGGACGCTTATGCAGCGCTTCCGCAAGGCCAGTGCCATTTTTTTGTCGACGCTGACTACATTGAGGCGATGCCGATTTTGGCGGGGGCGTTTGGACGGGGCGAAATGGACCGACTGCATGACACGAACCGTGATGTTCCATTCGGATCGCTGCACCGAATCAGCGACGAGCTTGCAGAATTTGCCCGCACTCTTGCCCGCATGGCCGATTCGGAACCCAAAACGTCGGTATCCGACAAAGCTATTTCCTTTCGGCCAGCGCCATTGGGTGGGTTTCAGGGATTTCCATCCACCAGTGCTATGCGCGCGGACGCGACGGACCCCCAAATGCTGCGCGAGATCATCAAGCTGCGCCGTATGCGGGAGCGTTATTTTCCGCCCGATCTGTTCGCGGACCCGGCCTGGGATATTTTGCTAGACCTAAAGGCTGCAGGGCAAGAAGGGCAGCATGTGTCGGTTTCCAGCCTGTGT
>NZ_JBILOS010000045.1:0-15727 GCF_044374345.1 Sphingorhabdus sp.
GGATTACCGCAATGACCGAAAGCGGTATGCTCGTCCGGCGTCAGGATCCAGCCGATGCACGGCGGGTTTTCATTGAACTGTCGGACGAAACATCTGCCAAGCTGGATGATTATTTTGTCGCAATCGGCATCCGTTCCGCTCCGATCATCTGATTAGGCTTGCAAAAGCCAAAACGCTTTGGCAAAGGCGCGCTTCCCCTAGTGGGGCGCTTAGCTCAGTTGGTAGAGCATCTCGTTTACACCGAGAGGGTCAGCGGTTCGAGCCCGTTAGCGCCCACCATTTTTGGATAATGACCGTTCGAGGCACCAAAAATGCAGGACACCCTTTTTCCATTCATCGTTCATAAAGTTTTCTGCTGGCATTTTGTCGCCATGCGGCGACTTTTTGCAACATTGGGCACAGGCTTCATCCTATTGTCGGCAGGGTTTTTACCCGACACAGCCTTTGCCCGGGAAACCGAGCAAGCGGAAATCACCAATTGCAATGATCCCCGCCACAAACATGTGGTCGTGCGGTCACCGACCGAATCACTGCCTGTGCGAAAATTGGAAAAGCAGCGCGTCCGCCGGATATTGATGTAGGGTCAGGACCTATTAGTCCGCTGCGCGCAGCAGCTTTGCCATTTCGGCCTCATCCCATTCCACACCGCCGGTCACGCGCCACACTTCTTTGCCATCGCTGTCATATAATATGGTGGTGGGCAGCGCGATCGCGTTGTTGAACGCCGTCAATAGTGCATTATCAGCATCGGTATAGGGCACCAAATTCTTGACCCCTGTTTCCGTGAAAAAGGCGACAACAGGTGCGCGTCCTTCAAGATCTTGCGACACGGCAATCACGTTCATGCGGCCTTTCTCCAACTTCGCCAGCGCGTCCAGCGTCGGCATTTCCGCTTTGCAGGGTGCGCACCATGTTGCCCAGATGTTGAGCAACAACGGCTTGCCTTCAAAATCAGCAAGGCTGACATCCTGACCCTGCGCATCGGCAAAAGGTGCCGATGGTGCTTTTTGGCCCGCAAATTGATAACTGAGCGTGGCGCGCATGCCATTGGCGCTTTCAAGAGCAATTTCCGCCGTGTCAGATGCCCCTGCCTTGGCCGTGGATGCGGGTTGCGCTTGCCCCTTGGGTTGGCTTTCTTTATCGCACCCAGCCAGCACTAAAAGGATTAAGGCAATTACAAAGCGCATCTCTGATTCCAATAGCATGTGGGGCGGCCGGTTTGGCGAAGGCCCTGGCGTTATCATGCGCGAGATAAATGCCTCCATCCCATTCGACAAGCGTCTTTGGCAGGAAGACATAGCCGGCAGCAAAGCGCATGCCGATATGCTGGCTGCAAACGGGATTATAACGGCGTCAGACAATGCCGCGATCCAAAGCGGGCTCGATAGCATTTACGCCGAATATGCAGCCAATGGCGTGCCCGAAGACCTCACGCTTGAAGATATTCATATGGTCACCGAAACGCGGTTACGTGCTTTGGTGGGTGAGCCTGCGGCACGGCTGCACACCGCGCGGTCGCGAAATGACCAAGTCGCCACCGACTTCCGCCTTTGGGTGCGCAATGCGACCCATGAAATCGATGCGGGCCTGCGCGCATTCCAGTCGGCGCTGGTGACACGTGCCGAAGAACATGCCGATAGCATCATGCCCGGCTTCACGCATTTGCAGGTCGCCCAACCCGTCACGCTTGGCCATCATCTGATGGCTTATTATGAAATGACGAAGCGCGACCGCAGCCGCTTTGCCGATTGCCGCAGCCGGTTGAACCAGTCCCCCTTGGGCGCGGCCGCACTTGCGGGAACATCCTTTCCGATTGACCGCGCCGCAACGGCATTGGCGCTTGGCTTTGACGGCCCCATGGCGAACAGTCTGGACTCGGTTTCCGACCGTGACTTCGCGCTTGAGTTCCTTACGGCCGCCGCGCAAACGGCGCTGCATCTGTCGCGCTTGGCCGAAGAAATGATCATATGGGCGTCGCAGCCTTATGGTTTCATCAGCCTGCCCGACGCATGGTCGACGGGCAGTTCCATCATGCCGCAAAAGCGCAATCCCGACGCGGCTGAACTGGTGCGCGGACATGCAGGACGGATCATTGGCTGCATGAACAGCCTGATGATCACCATGAAGGGCCTGCCGCTCGCATATTCCAAGGACATGCAGGACGATAAACCTCCGGTGTTTGAGGCATATGACCTGCTGGCTTTGTCCATCGCGGCAATGACGGGCATGGTTGCCAATGTGACATTTAATACGCCGCGCATGCGCGATGTTGCCGCCAGCGGGTTTTCCACCGCTACCGATCTGGCCGACTGGCTGGTGCGCGAATTTGGCATGCCCTTCCGCGAGGCGCATCATGTTACCGGCAGCGTCGTTAAATCCTGCGAAGCGCGCGGCATAAGCCTGTCCGAAATCACCGTGGACGATCTTTCGGCCATTAATCCTGCGCTGGCTGGCTGCAATTTGCCCGATCTGTCGATCGAAGGATCGGTAAACAGCCGGACAAGTGCTGGCGGCACGGCACCTATGCGCGTAAAAGAAGCCATAAATATTGCCAAAAAGGAACTTGAGGCATGAAACCGGCGCGCACCACCTTCATCATTGGCATCGCCCTGTGCGTTGCGGGCTGCGGCAAAGTGGGCGATCTGGAACCCCGCACAGGCAATAGCATGCCACCGCAAGCTTATGGCCAGACCACCGAGCAAACGGCGAAGATTCTCACGACCCCATCGGTTCAGGCACGGCCAGGGCGCACCGACGAGCTGCTGAAACGGTCCGAACGGCGCGGAGATGATCCGTTCGACATTCCGCCGGGACAAGAACCCAAACGGTTTGATCCCGAACAGACCGATTCGTCCGAAAAAACGCCTTCCAAATAAGTATCCCATCCTATGAACCATTTTGACCTTAAAAATGGCGTGTTGCACGCCGAAGATGTCGCCCTGCCCGATATTGCGGCGGCGGTGGGCACACCTGTCTATATCTACTCGCGCGCAACGCTGGAGCGGCACGCGCAAGTGTTCCGCGACGCATTGTCGGGCCTTGATAACCCGCATTTGGCCTTTGCCGTAAAATCCAACCCGAATTTGGCTGTGCTCAAGGTGCTCGCGCGTCAGGGCTATGGCGCGGATGTTGTGTCGGGCGGCGAAATGGACCGCGCACTTGCTGCGGGCATGGCGCCAGAAGACATTGTGTTTTCGGGCGTTGGCAAGACGGCCGAAGAAATCGTCCGCGCATTGAAGGCAGGTATCGGGCAATTCAATATCGAGTCCGAAGAAGAAGGCCGCGAGCTCGCGACGCTTGCGGACGCATTGAACTATCAGGCGAATGCCGTGCTGCGCATCAATCCCGATGTCGACGCCGGCACACATGGCAAGATTTCAACGGGGAAAGCCGACAATAAATTTGGCGTGGGCATTCACCGCGCGACGGAAATTTATGGCCGCTTAAATGCGTTGCCTGGACTGAATATGCGCGGCGTTGCGGTGCATATCGGCAGCCAGTTGACCAGCCTTGAGCCGCTGGAGACAGCGTTCACAAAAGTCGGTGCGCTGGTGCAGGATTTGCGCGACCAAGGCCATAAAGTCACCCATGTTGACTTGGGCGGCGGCCTTGGCGTGCGCTATCGCGATGGCGACAATCCGCCTGAACCTGCCGAATATGGCGCGATGGTTGCGAGGGTGACCAAGGACTGGGGCGTGCGTTTGATGTTCGAACCCGGCCGTGTCATCGCCGGAAACGCGGGCGTCCTGCTGACGCGCGTTATTCGCGTGAAGCCCGGATCGGGCAATGCACCCTTTGCGATTGTCGATGCCGCGATGAATGACTTGGCGCGGCCCGCGCTATACGACGCGTGGCATGATTTTGACGCGGTCGAACCAAATGGCCGCAAAATGACCGCCAACATTGTGGGCCCCGTCTGCGAAACCGGCGATACCTTTGCCATGGGCCGCGAAATCGATGTCGTAGAGGCCAATGACCTAGCGATATTCCGCACCGCTGGCGCGTATGGCGCGACGATGGCAAGCACCTATAACAGCCGGGGCCTCGTTCCCGAAGTGCTCGTCGACGGCGATAAATTCGCGGTGGTGGCGGAACGCATTTCGCCCGAGACCATTCTTGCGGCAGAACATGTGCCCGACTGGCTGAAATAAGGATCGAGATTTGGACCAGCTCCCCATTTTCGTAAATCTGAAGGGCCGAAATGTCATTTTGGTCGGTGAAGGCGAAATGGCGGATGCGAAACGGCGGCTGATTGAACGCGCGGGCGGTATCTGCGTTGATGCCGCCGATCGTGCGGCACGGATTGCCTTTGTCGCCATCGCCGAAGAAGAGGACGCCCGCATCGCTGCGGACGAATTGAAAGCCCGTGGCTTGCTCGTCAACGTCGTCGACCGCCCCGAAATTTGTGATTTTACGACACCCGCGATTGTCGACCGGACCCCTGTGTTGATTGCAGTCGGCACCGGCGGCGCATCAGCTGGCATGGCCAAGGCCATTCGCCAGCGTATCGAAACATTGCTACCTGAAACATTGGGTCCGCTGGCCGAAGCTATTTCCGGCGCCCGCAGCAAAATCCGCGCGCGTTGGTCCGAAGGGCCCGAGCGCCGACGTGCATTGGATCAGGGCTTCGCCGCCGGTGGCATGCTTGACCCGTTCGGCACGCATGACGACGCGACGGTCGACAATTGGATTATGCAGGCCGACAATCCCAAGGGTGACCGGTTGATTGAAATTGCGTTGCTCTCCACCGATCCCGACGACCTTACGTTGCTCACCGCCCGCCTGCTTGGCGAAGCGGACAATGTGTTTCATGATCCCGGCGTGCCAGCGGCTATCCTCAATCGTGCACGTGCCGATGCCGTTCGGCACGCAAGTGCACCACCCGTGGTACCGCCCGAAGGCTTGTCCTTGTTCCTGCGGTTGCCGTTGGCGCAAGGATAGGGCATGACGACAGCGTAAATAGTCGCAAGGTCTTCATTGTGTCCGCTTTCCCCTCTAAAATTTGCTTTTACGGCTGTGGTAATATGGGGGGTGCCATGTTGCGCGGTTGGCTTGCTGCCGATGTCGCACCCGCAGCCTTCCACATCATCGATCCGGTTGCGGAAAAGCTGCCAGAGGGCGTCCATCTCCATCGGTCGTCTGCGGCATTGGATATGCGCTTTGATGTCGTCATATTGGGTATCAAGCCGCAGCTTTTGGCTGAACTGACGCCCGAAATAGGGCGAATTCTCGCCCCCGGGGCGACATTGATATCGATACTGGCCGGAACCACGACCGATACGCTTTCGGGGTATTTTCCCGATGCGCGCATCATCCGGCTGATGCCCAATTTGGCCGCCGCGATTGGCAAGTCCCCGCTGGGTGTTTTTACGCCACATGACGATGCGCAGCAACGGGCAGAGATGGTATCGTTACTGGCTCCGCTGGGTGCAGTCATCTGGATCGACGACGAAACGCATATGGACGCCGTCACGGCGCTTGCCGGGTCCGGGCCAGCGTTTGTTTATCGCTTTATTGATGCACTGACCCAAGGTGGTGAAGCCGCTGGATTGCCGCGGGATATTGCGGCACAACTGGCGCTGGCAATGACCGAGGGCGCAGCGATATTGGCCGCGACCGCATCGGAAACGCCCGCTGATCTGGCGCGGCGCGTGACCAGTCCGGGCGGCACAACCGCCGCAGGGCTCGCCGTGCTGGATTCGGATGCGGCGTTGAACAAACTGATGACCGATACATTGCGCGCCGCACGTGACCGGGGTGCCGAACTGGCCAAGGGAGATGCGACGTGAAGATTAAAATTGCACTCATCTTAAGCTGCGTCGCTTTTGCGTCGTCGGTGTCCGCAATGGCCCCAACGCCGCCATCGACCGAAGTGGCCGCCGCCAATCTTGCCAAGGCTGGTCCCATCGAAAGCTTGGACCTGTCGCAATTGGCCGATGGCATTGATAATGGCGCGTTGAACAGCGAAGCGATTACGACGGCCTATCTGGCGCGGATTGCAGCGGTGGATGACAGCGGCCCCATGCTGAATGCGGTCATCGCCACCTTCCCCGATGCGATTGATCAGGCGCGCGCGATGGATGCGGAACTGCGCGCTGGCACATATCGCGGGCCAATGCATGGCATTCCGGTGTTGGTGAAGGACAATGTCGAAGTCGCCGGACCCATCGCGACGACCGCAGGGTCATTGGCCTTGGCCGGCAATATCACCAATCGCGATGCACCGTTGATTGCGCGGCTGCGCGCGGCGGGCGCGGTCATTCTTGGTAAAACCAATTTGAGCGAATGGGCCAATATCCGGTCGGGTAACTCCACCAGCGGGTGGAGCGCAGTGGGCGGCCTCACCAAAAATCCGCACGCACTTGACCGAAACAGCTGCGGCTCCTCCAGCGGCAGTGGTGCGGCAATGGCTGCGGGCCTTGCGGCGGGCAGCATTGGGACCGAAACCGATGGGTCGATCACCTGCCCCGCTGGCGTCAACGGCGTGGTCGGGTTCAAACCGACCGTCGGTCTTGTTTCGCGCCGCTATATCGTTCCGATCAGCCACAGTCAGGACACTGCAGGCCCCATGACGCGTTCGGTCCGTGATGCAGCCATCATGCTCACGGCCATGGCCGGCACCGACCCTCAGGACGCAGCAACCGCCGATGCGGACACATGGCGCGGCGATTACAGCAAGGACCTTTCTGTCGATGGGCTAAAAGGCATGCGCATTGGCGTTCTTCGTGCACCCAATGTTGACGCCGCATTATTTGATGCCGCGCTTGCCGCATTGAAGGCTGGCGGCGCGGACGTCGTCATGCTGGACGGCAGCAAGATCGACCGCCAGAAAATCGGCCAAGGCGAATTCAAGGTTCTGCTGACAGAATTAAAGGCGGACCTTGCAAGCTATTTGCAAGGCCTACCCGAAGGCCTCGTTCCCCATAAGACGCTGGCCGATGTCATTGCGTTCAACAAAGCGAATGCCAACACGGAATTGCAGCATTTTGGGCAGGACATATTTGAAACCGCCAACAAGGAAAAAGGGCTAGACGATCCCGCTTATCTGCAAGCACTGGCAACCTCGCGCGGCCTTGCGTCGGGCGCGCTCAATCAGTTTTTTGCCCGTGACAAAGTTGATGTCATCGTCGCCCAGACCAATGGTCCCGCATGGCTTTCCACGCTTGGCAAAGGCGATGCTTTTTCGGGGCCAAGCGCAAGTCAATTGCCAGCCGTTGCCGGCTTTCCGCATTTGACCGTGCCCATGGGTCTGTCCGCTGGGCTGCCGGTCGGAATAAGCTTCATCGGGCCCAAGTGGCATGACCATGCTGTATTAAAGGCGGGATATGCCTATGAGCAGCTTTCAAAAGCCCGTGTGACACCGCAGCTGCGGCCAACCTTAGAAAGTAAGTAAATGGCGTTTGGCAAACCCGACTTGGGCAGCATCGTGCCGAAAGGCGCTGAATTCGACCCCGCCCTCGTCAACAAGATGATGGGCAAATTTGGCCATGGCGGGTTTCTCGACATGGAATATGTTGGCCATGGCGCGGACTGGGTGGAGCTCGCCATCGACTGGCGTGAAGACCTTGTTGCCGACCCCGATACAGGTATCCTCGCGTCGGCCGTGATCATCAGCCTAATGGACAACGCCACCAGCATGTCTATTTGGACGAAGCTAGGTGAGTTTAGGCCGCAAGTGACGATGGACCTGCGGATCGACTATCTGCGACCGTCACCTTCGGGCGAACGGGTATATGGCCGGGGCATCTGCTATCATTTGACCAACAGCATCGGCTTTGTTCGCGGCTTTGCCCATAATGGCAATCCGGACGAGCCTTTGGCCCATGCAAGCGGCACATTCATCCGTATCGGAGACCGCATATCATGACCGATAGCCCAATTGCTCTGCCGCCTTATGCCCAAGCCTTGGACATGACGATCGTCGACGAAATCGACGGCGCGCCGGTTATCGGCATGCCCTTTGCCGACCGTGTGCAAGGTCGCCCTGGGTATCTGCATGGTGGCGCCATATCCGGATTGCTGGAAATCGCGGCCATCGCCGCCGTGCACCGCGCGTTACAGGCGAAGGGGAGCAATTCCGCCATCAAACAAGTCAATGTCACGGTCGATTTCATGCGCGGCGGGCTAAGTCAGATGACCTATGCCGTGGGCGAGGTAACGCGCCTTGGCCGCACGATGGCCAATGTCGAGGCCCGCGCATGGCAGGATGATCGGGATAAGCCCATTGCCATGGGCCATATGCACTATCTGATTAAAGCCAAACGCGAAGACGCGGCCTGACGTTACGCTTCACCATGCGTATCGATGAGTGCGCTGGCGATGGCTTCTTCGGGTGATTTGTCGCCCCAGATGATGAACTGGAACACCGGGTAGAAACGTTCGCATTCGTCAATCGCGACGTCGATGATGGTTTGTGCCTGATCCACACCCAACAACCCATTGGGCGCCATCAAACTGCCATGGCGGAACAACAATATGCCGTTCGCGGACCACATGTCGAAATGACCAAGCCACAATTGTTCATTGATAAGGCCGAGCGCCGTGTACACGCTCGCGCGCTTGTCCACGGGTACGGTGATATCCGGCAAGATGATAAGCTGCAGCGCATTGTCATCTTCACGCCAGATCGCGCGGATCTGATAGCTGGCCCAGCTGCCCTTATACTCGGCGGTAATCTCGTCCTCGCCCTCAAGCTCGAACGACCAGCCACGCGCTTCGAACAATGCGGCGAGCATGTCTACGGGCGCGGATTCGTCCCGTTCAAATTGCTCATATTGTTCGTCTGCGTCGTGCATAAAATTGCGCCTGTTATGATGTCAGCGAGTCTGCCTCTTGACTGACTCGCGCGCAAGCAACTTGCGACGCTGCGCAACACAAGCTTGTGGGCCGACTGTGGAAAAGTTCAAACCGGACGGATTATGAACTTATTTGGAAGGCTTGGCCTTTGCGGGCGCAGCGCCGCCTTTTGCCTTAAGCGCGGCTTCCAACGCAGCCACCCTTTTGCCAAGCGCATCGGCTTCGGCGCGGGCATTGGCCGCGAGTGTTTTCACCGCATCAAATTCTTCGCGCGACACGAGGTCCAGACCGGCGGCCCATTCGCGGGCGCGGTCACGCATGCTCGCTTCGGCTTCGCGGCCCATGCCGGCAACTGTTCCGGCAACGCCATTCAGTACCTTGGCCAAATCATCAAAAATGCGCTTTTCGCTTTGCATGTCATTCACTCCATTGCGGTCGGGAGATTAACCGCTTTTGCCTATCTGGGAACTCTTAGCGGGCACGTAAAGGCTTTCGGCATCAGGATTCAACTGATCGATCTGAAAATTCAGTATCGCGGCAAAGCTAATCCACACCAAATAAGGCACCATCAACCATGCCGCAGCCTTGCGAACGCGCGCAAATGCGAAGGTTGTAGCAATAGCGACACCCAGCATCACAAGGATGGTGAAAAACGCAGCCGTCACTTGATGCTGGCCAAAAAACATCGGCGACCAGCTGAGGTTGATCACAAATTGCAACAGGAACAGGCCAATCGCCACATTGCGGGCCCGCGCGCCACGCGCGGCGAGCACCATCGCAAAGGCAAGGCCCATCAGAAGATATAATGTCGGCCAAACCACACCGAACACCCAGCCCGGCGGCTGAATATCTGGCTTAATCAAGGCTTGATACCACGCATTGTCGGCGGTTGACCCGGACATGGTGCCAGAGAGAAACCCAAGAAACATGGTGAGCGGAATGACAATCAACGCCCAGCGCAATAACGACATGCGACGCTGCGATGCGGATGCGATCTGGTTCATGCCAAGGCTCCTGCCTGTTCAGCGAGTCGGAAGAAACGCCATCAATCGACATAGTAGCACTCGGCCACAATAGAACAAGGCCGCCCACCCCAAAGGGCAGACGGCCATGTATCTCAATTCAGGGCGCGGAAACCGGCCCCGATTAAATTTACTTACGTGTGCCCGAAAGGCCCATCGAACCAAAGGCACCGGCCTTTACTTCACCGGTGATAGCATCGCCCGAAACGGTTGCGGTTGCATCAAGATGCATTGGCATTGGAACAGTGATGTCCATGCCCCAGCTCAACGTGTCGCCATCGACGGTGCCATTGGCAATGTCCATTGCACCAAGGCCACCCGACATGCTGCCCGAAAAGCTGCCGCCGTCGCTATTGACGGTCAAAACGGCCTTTTGGTCACCCATTGGGCTTTTGATTGTTACGTCCCATTGACCATCAACTGATGCCATATTCTTGCTCCTTACTTGGTTGTTTTACTTGCAGTGGTGTTAGCAGCTTCGGTTACCATTTCAATTGGCAATCCAAGTGCTTCAAGCTGTGGCTTCACCTTGGCGGCATCGCCCACGACCAGCCATGTAATTTTGGACGGATCAACCTTTGCGCGCATTTCGTCGTTCAGCGCCTTGGCAGTCAGGGCGTTATATTTGCCCGCCAGTGTTTCGGCATAATCGAATGGACGCTTGTTCAAACGATCAGACTGCATCTGTCCCAGAACGGCGGACGACTGTTCATAGCTGCCCGGCAGTTCAAGCACATTGCCCTTGATGGTCTTTTCCAGTTCTTCCGCAGTGACCGGCTTTGCACCATTAAAGTCCTTTAACTGGTCCATCAAAACCTTGACCGATGGTCCTGTCTGGTTGGTTTGGACTGGCGCAAACATATAAAATGGCACGCGGTCTTCCGCGCCATTGACTTGGCTACGCACCCCATAAGACCAACCCTTGGTTTCGCGCAGGTCCATATTGATGCGCGACAGGAAGTCACCGCCGAAAACTTCGTTCGCTGCGCGCAAGGTCAGCAAATCGTCCGATCCCTTTGCATCCAGCACGACGCCGCCAAGGACCAGTGACTGTGGCGCATTTGGCCGGTCAATCAGCAGAATCTTGGATTGCGGCGCAGGGATGGCCGCGGAGAAATTCTTCGCTGGTGCAGCCGCCGCTGTTGGCTTCCATTTGCCAAAGCGCTGTTCCAACATCGGCTTGATTTCTTTCAGCGTGGTATCGCCAACGACAAAGATTTCTGCCTTTGCCGGATGTATCCATGACTGGTGGAAATTGGCGACATCGGCACGCGTGATCTTCGCAACCGTTTCGGCATAGCCGCTACCCGTTTGCGGCCCGCCATAAGGATGTGCATTTCCGTACAGCAATGGCGGCATGCGGCGCACGGCAATGCCCTGCGGCTGGTTATTTTCCGCCTTGATCCGCGTCAGTTGCTGAACGCGGACACGCTCCAGTTCATTGGTCGCGAAGGCCGGATTTTTAATCACATCGGCCAAAAGGTCGAGCGACAGACCCAAATTTGGCTTTACCGCACGCAGGCTTGCAACCGTCCGGTCAAGCGACGATCCAACATTGACGTCAGCGCCCAATTTCTCTTCGGTTTCCGCAAGCTTGGTCGATGTAAGGGTCTGTGTACCTTCCAACATCATGGTCGACATCATCGACGCGATACCGCGCTTGTCTGCAGGATCAGCCGCATAGCCCGCGTTGAAACTGACCGCGACGCGGACCGTTGGCACGGCTGCCCGCCGTGCGAAGAAAACCTTGATACCATTGCCAAGCGTTGTTTCCTCAACGGTCGGAAAATCCAGCGCTGGAGAGCCCGTTGGTTCAGGGAATTTGCTGCGGTCCTGAAACGCCAAAGGCGCAGACACAAGCGTATCTTCGGTTCCGGGGGGCGCGTAAAAAGCAGGCGATGTCAGCGTGCCGGTGCGGCTGCCCGATCCAGCGGCCACTTCCTTATACGCCTCACGCTCGCCTGGCTCGACGCGAATTTCGAGCACGGGGCGGGTCAGCCATTTTTGCATCGCCGCCTTTACTGCTTCGGGCTTTGTCGTGGCGAGGCGCTCCAACTCTTTCTTGTAGAAATTCGAGTCGCCCACATAAAGCTGACCTTCGGCAAGCGCGACGGCCTTTCCGCCGAATCCGCCAACCTGTTCAAGGCCATCGATTTGCTGGGCAATATTGCTGGCGGCGACGCGCTGCACTTCCTCAGCGGTTGGCCCCGTGGCGATGTAATCGGCCAATATTTCATCCAACCGCTTGGCAACCGCATCGGCATCACCGCCGGGCTTCACATCCGCTTGAA
The DNA here is from genome assembly GCF_044374345.1 of Sphingorhabdus sp. GTDB lineage: Bacteria > Pseudomonadota > Alphaproteobacteria > Sphingomonadales > Sphingomonadaceae > Sphingorhabdus_B. The sequence goes on from NZ_JBILOS010000045.1 coordinate 12,110, forward strand.
TGTTAATCAGGCTGCCGTGCACGAACGGGATCAGATATGCCGAAACGCCCACGACGCTTTGTTCCTGACGCACAAGGATATTGTCCAGACGCGAGCTGGACAGGCCACCAAGCGCGCTCATGCCAATGTACAGCGCATTTGCATCAGGGTCGGCCAATCCCGGCACCACCCAGTTGCGATAAATACGTGTGGTCGGAACCTTGTCCTTCATCACGATTTTAACCGGCTTTTCCAGCGTGGGTATAGGCGCGTTGACGGGCGCGACATCTTTGCCGCGCTTGATGCTGCCGAACCATTTTTCAACAAGCGGCTTGGCTTGCGCGGCGTTGATATCACCTGCCAGCACGAGCACCGCATTATTTGGACCATAATGGTCGATGAACCAGTTCTTCATGTCATCCAGCGATGCCGCCGACAGGTCTTCCAGGCTGCCAATGGTGTCGTGATGATAAGGGTGGCCAACGGGGAACAAGGTTTCCGAACGCTTATAATCGACCAGTCCAAATGGCTGGTTGTCGCCCTGACGCTTTTCATTCGAAACAACGCCGATCTGGTTATCGAGCTTTTCCTTCGTCACGGCGTTGAGCAAAAAGCCCATACGGTCGCTTTCGAGGAATAAAGCCGATTCCAGCGCAGTCGTCGGCACAGTCTGGAAATAGTTTGTCCGGTCGAGCCATGTCGTGCCGTTCAAGTCGGTGGCGCCGATTTTCTTGGTATATTCAAAATAATCGCCCGGCGCGTTTTCGCTGCCGTTGAACATGATATGTTCGAACAAATGGGCATAGCCCGTTTTGCCTTTGGGTTCATGCTTTGACCCTACGCCATACCAGATGGAAACCGCGACGATCGGCGCCTTGCGGTCTTCATGCACCAACACCGTCAGGCCGTTGTCGAGCGTGAATTTCTCATGCGGAATATTCACGGCCTCCACCAGTTTTGAAACGGGTGCTGCGGTTTGCGCAAATGCCGGTGCCTGCGCGGCCAACACCGAACCAGACAACATAAGCGCGAGGGTCAATTTACGGATCATGATATGCTCCCAAAGATATTTCTACTGTCGCCAGAGATAGTGCCAAAACGGACAAACACAATCTGGCGGTTGCACATTTTCGACAAACGCCGTTCAGGGCCGATAACGGCGCTTTGCATGCTTCACGGCGTCGGCCCATTCGAAATGAACGGGCTTATATTTGCCCGCGACAAACAGCTTCATCTGGTCGGTGTAATGCGGCGATTCGGGCCGCGTGGTTGCCGCACCATAAGGCTGGATGGATTCCGATATAACGCCGCCATTTTTGTCCCAACGGATCAGCATGATGTAGCTGTCGCCATGCCGGACGCGGACCTTGCCATCTGCTTGATCGGCATCCCACATCGTCGTCGCGCGCAGGGCATCGCTTCCGCCGAACATCGGCAAGTCGACATTGCCGCGCCGCAGCCGCTGAATATCGCCAAGCTGCGGGTCAATTCTGCCAAAGCGCTTCTTGAATTCATCAACCGCTTCCTGAAGCGTTTTGCGGGGATCGGGCATTGGGTCACCGCGCCAGTTCGGGCGTGCACCAAAACGAATGATCCTTTCAGCCAATGCGTCAGCATCGCCCTTGCCATCGCTTGACCAGTCCCAGCTGGCCAACAGCTTTTGCGCCTTGGCGAGTTCCGGCGCATCTTTCAGGTCCAACGCGGCAAAGGACGCCATCCATGGCCCGACCCAGCTCTGCTTGCTGTAGGTCATGTCCATCTTGATCGCGAGCAGCTCTTCCGGCGTGATCGACCTATCCGCCGCCAACAGCTCGGTGGCGCGCAGGCCCCGGTTGGTCATGCCACGTTCGATACCCAGATACGGCGAATAATCCGCCGGGTTCATTTCCGAACCCGGGCCAGCCGCCAGAAACGGCGTGTTATTCGCGTTCTGCACAAAGCCTGATGCTGGATCGACAATCTTGGGATAGCGATCAAAGCCGACAGGGCCGGACCACATGGCAGCGGACGTATCGCCCGGAAGCTGCTTGGTGTAATCATAGCCCGGTTTGCGATCAGGGAAGAGCGCATTGTAGATATAGGCAACGCGGCCGGTTTTGTCGGCATAGATGAAGTTGGTGGCAGGAATCCCGCCAATCGACATGGACTTCGTCCACTCGTCCCAATTCGTCGCCTTGGTATTCCGGTAATATTGCTCGACGACCTTTACGCTGTCGATTCCGGCATAGCGGATGGCGAAATAGCCCTTATCATTCTTGATAACCGGACCATGTACTGATCGATACACTGTCTGTGGCACCGGCAGATTGAAGGGCCCGAACTTGACGGGCAACCAGACGCGCTTTGAATTGAGCGGCAGCCATTTGCCATCATAACGATATTTGTCACCCGCATCGTTCATCACCAATTTATAGACATCAATCAGGTCCGGGCGATTGACCGTGTTGGTCCAGCCAAGGTGGCGGTTATGCCCCAACAGTACGAAGGGCGATCCCGGGAACAATGCGCCTGCCATATGAAGGCCTTCGCCCGAATGCGTCACCGCCTCATACCATGCCACTTGTCCTTCATAGGGCTGGTGCGAATTGGAAATCAGCCAGGTCTTGCCATCGGCCATACGCTTTGGCGCGAGGGCAAAGGCATTGGACCCGTTCATTTCGGGATCGCGCCCGATTGGCGTCATTGGTGCTGCGCTCTCTTTGGGCTGCGGCTTGCCTTCGGTCAGCGCACCGATTGCACCATCAAGGCCATAGAAAAATGGCGCGCGCAGAACAAAGCCGGTCACGATGTCCTGTCCGGTGACCGGAAACAGTTTCGACAAGCGCACTTCGCCCGGATGCTTCGATGCATAATGATTGAGTCCGGCGGCATAAGCTTCGGCCACTGCGCGGACCTCAGGCGACAATTCCATATAGCGCTTTTCAGCGGTTTCCCGCGCGCCCAACAGATGCATGACATAATCGACCTTCGCCCCGTCCGAGCCAGCCAAGGCCCCATAACGGCCGCGGGTCATGGCGATGACATCTTCTATCGTCGAAAAATCATCTTCGGCATGGGCGTAGGCAAGGCCATAAGCCGTGTCCGCATCGGTCGCGCCATTGATATGCGGCACACCATATTCGTCGCGCACAATCTCGGCATCATAGGTCCGCTTGGCGGTTTCATATTCAGTCGCGGCCAATGGCTCCCACAACGCACCTGCACCAGCTACCACACCGGCAAGCGCCAAAGACGCCCATAAAAATTTACGCATCTTATTCTCCCTGCAATGAGACCTTGTCACATCGGTCCATTTGCGTACATAACCGGCATAACCAAGATTTACGGAAAGGAAAGTCCCTCTATGTTTCGCAGCTTCTTAGCCCTTGCACTGGCAAGCGCAGCAATCACCCCCGCATTTGCGCAGGCCGATGTCATTGGATCGGGCATAGCACCATCAACAGCAGCGCATTCGCAGACACGACCCATTAATTTTGCGACCACGGCGCCAACATCGGGTGCGCTTGTGATAGTGATGCGCAACGCGACCTTGCCAGGCAATGTAGTCGATGCCGCAACCGCGCAAGCATTGAACGCAGCCATCGCTTCGGCAAAATTTGAAGGCAAAGAGGGCAGTTCATTGTCGCTGCGCGGCATTGG
>NZ_JBILOS010000072.1:0-10200 GCF_044374345.1 Sphingorhabdus sp.
TTGCCGATTTTGATTTTCTCGACGACCAACTTGAACTCTTCGCCAACAGAGCCGGCAATTTCCTTTGCGATCACACTCAGCGTTTCGCTCACCGGCATGCCTGATTTCAAACCACGCACCAAAAGCTCGATCGCGTCGGGAAAGTTCGTGGTGAAATTTTTGATACGCCGCCCCATGAGGAAGTTGACGACCATGTGCGGCAAGGCAGCCCCGATCAGCAGCCCGCCAGAAACACCGACAAGAAAAGGGGCGCCATTAAGCAAGAGAATAGCCATGATGACAAAAGCAAGTCCGCCCGACGCGTACATATATTGCTGCAACGTCCATTTTTTACCGGTTTGCGCCAGGCGCAAGCGCAGCTTATCGGCATAATTGATCTGCTGGCCGTCGGCGAAAATGAGCGGACGGCGCGCAGCAACCACCTTGCGCATTTGCTTTTCCACGCGCACGTCGGCACTGTCCGAATGACGCAATTTGATAGCGCTAAGACGGCGTGTCGTCGCCTTGCCGCTATTGGGCCCTGCAAAGGCGAGTGCCACCAGAACAAAGAACAAGATTGTTCCAGCCGCGATCATAAATGCCTGCATTGTCATCCGCTCTGCTACCTATGTCCTGGTTGGTCCCATGCGCGCTTCACTTCGTTTTCAACATCGATTTGAAACTGGCAAAAACAGTCTTTTTCGGTGGGATCTTGGCATCCGCAGGCGCCGCGTCAGCCATGTCTGCAAAGCTGCTAACAACGATTTCGGCCAAAGATATGATGCCAGTGGAAAGCTTGCTTGCACGAATGGCTTCAACAACTGGCTGGCCCAGTTTCGCCGCTTGCGCCACCGACTTGGGGTCCGCTGGCAAAAGTAGGTCGATCTTGCGTTCGATTGTGCTTTCAAAATCCTTGCGGCTGATTTCGACGACCGCTGGTTGAACATTGTTGGCGACGACCAGCACTTTGCATTGCGGCGCATTTTGTTTCAGCCATGCCAAAACCCGAATGCTGTCGCGTGCTGAAGCCAGCGTCAGTTCGGTTGTGACAACCGCAATATTCACGTCGTTCATAAGATGCGGATACGCAATCAGCATGCTGCGTGGCATATCGATGACGGTGTTTTCGAACGCGGCGCGAAATTCTTCCTGCAGTTGGAAAAAGGCCGATCCATCGGTCAATACCGGGCTGCTCATCGGCGCTTCTGCGGACAAGATCGACAGACGTTCATTGGCTTTGATCATGGCGCGTTCGATAAACAATCCGTCGATGCGGCTTGGGTTATCAATGGCGTCGGTCAAGCCGCGGCCGGGTTCCAAATCCATCGCAAGCGCAGCTGTGCCAAAGTGCACATCAAGGTCGAGCAAGCCTGTCTGATGGCCATGTACTTGCGAAAATGCCCATGCCAGTGATGCCGCGACGGTGGACGCGCCCGCGCCACCGCGGGTTCCGATGACGGCGGTCGACACATGTGGCCGGTCCACATTGCCCTCATCGGCTTTCGGTGCGGTCAACGCGGCTTGTGCATTGGCGAATGAATCGCGTAGCGCGTCAGGGCTCAGTGGCTTCAACAGATAATCCTGCAGACCGGACATCAACAAATCGCGGTAGAGGCGAACGTCATTCACCTGACCAACCGCAATGACGATTGTTCCGGGCTCGCACACTTCGGCCAGACTGTTGATGTCGCTGATCGGATCACCCGATTCCGACAAATCGACCAGCAATATTTGCGGGCTTGCGGAAACAGATAGTGATTGAATGGCGTTGCGCAGGCCGCCTTTATAGACTTTGTCCTGGTTCCAGCCCATTTCCTCACACACAGCGCGAATGACATCCAGCGTGAGGTCGTCGCAGACATAAGCGTTAATCGGGTCGCGCGTTCCGGAGTTACCGGATTTCCATGGAGCGTTCATCATTTGCCTCCGGCCTTTTTCTTGTAAGCGTTTACCGCTGCGTTGCCGCTGTTGCTGTCTATCCGCTTGCTATCGCGTCCACGCACCAGATCTTCGGGGTCTGCCACCATGGCGGCAAGGTTGGAATTTATGGCGCAGCCATAATTGCTGTTGTTACCTGCATTGAAGTTGTGGCCCGACGTCGTGCGATTGTCGGGACAGGACGGTACCGATGCTTGGGACCGGGTGACAACAACGCGAATATTGCCGGGTACGATTACGCCCGGCGTTACCGGTGCGCCCTCAGTGACCATGATACCGCGTTCTGCCGCGGCTGCGCGCACATCACGGGCGGCATTGTCGTTGCCCATGCCATCTCCGCTATCGATGGAAATGCGGTCGCCATAACGCAGATCCAGCGTTTCAAGCCATTCGTTCAATCGCTTCTGGTCGGCAACGGCAATGCCATCGCCGTCGGAGGCAAGGTCGATGGTGTAATTGGTGCGTTCCACAACGGCTTGGTGCACCGAATACATGGATGTGTTGGTTGGCATTGTGCCGCAACCGGCCAGGCCAAGGCTTGCAGCGATCAGGAATGTTACCTTTTGCATATCTTGTCTCCTTGAACGGACGGTCAATTGTCGAAGCTGAAGCCGGGGCCGCTTGGGACGGTCGCGGAGGCTTGCGATTTGACTTTCTTGGCCAACGGCGCGGGTGCGTCGGTCACGGATCCCAGTTCGGGGCCATTGGACACGCTTGGCGCAATCGTTGGCATCGGGCGGGTTTTGTCGCCCTTGTCGCTGGTCACCTTGCCCAGCAAAATGCGTTCAAGGTCATTTGGCGAATGCATTCCATCTGTCGGCAAAGCAATCTCGCTATCGGACACGGGCTTTACCAAATAGGGCGTGACAACGATCATCAGTTCGGTTTCGTTACGCCGCCAACCGTTCGATTTGAAAAGTGCGCCAAGCACGGGAAGGTCACCCGCACCGGGCATCTTGTCGACCGAGCTGCCCATTGTGTTGCTTAACAATCCCGCGATCATCATGCTTTGACCCGAACCAAGCTCAACTGTCGTTTCGGCCATTCGTGTCGTCGTCGCCGGCACTTCAAGGCCGCCGAAACGTACGGCACCCGTCGATGAAATATCCGAGACTTCCGAACGCACCCGCAGCGAAATCCGGCCATCCGACAACACCGTTGGCGTGTAGGTCAGGTTGACGCCGTAATTTTTATATTCGACGTTGGTGCCATTGTTCGACGATGTCACCACCGGGAAAGCGCCGCCCGCCAAAAATTCGGCCGTTTCGCCGGATACCGTTGTCAGATTAGGGTTGGCCAAGGTTGAACTCAGGCCCGCCTTTTCCGATAGATCGAAAGCAGCGGCCACATCCATGCCAAATAAGCGCCCCGCCGCCGTCAGCACATTTGTGCCCGCAGGAACCTTAAACTTATACTGTGTATATGGGCTTGTTACAAACTGTCCGGTCGCTGGATTGAACGGCAGCGATATGGCGCCTGTAGGCAGGCCAAATACCGACGAAGCATCAACCAGCGGAAGGTCATCGGCGTTCATGACCGAGCTGATGTCCGCGATGTCACGTCCTTGATACGCGCCGCCAAGGATGCCGGTCCCGCCATGATCGCGGGTTTTGAGATTGCCCGAAATTTCCTTCATCAGCGAACGGCTGACTTCAGCAATGCGGACCTGCAAATTGATCTGCAGCGGTGTTGCGTTTTTCAGCCGGGTTACGACTTGTGTATTTCCGCCGGTGAATGCCTTTACCAAAGCTTCGGCTTCCGCCGCGTCTTCGGGTTGATCGACCGTTCCTGTCAAAAGGATGACGCCGTTCATTGTGGTAACAACAATCTTTGAATCGGGCATCGCTAGCGCCAGCATTTGCGAGATCGAGTCCATATTGCTGCCGACGCGGACCGTTGCCTGATACACGGTGCGGCCAGCGGCGTCGGTCGCGTAGACCGTGGTTTCACCGGGGCCCTTGCCCAGAATGTAGATCTGGCGTCCGGTCTTTACCTCGACATCGGCGATGCTGGGGTCTGCGACCACCACATCGGTAATACTAGCCCCCAGATTGACCTGTTGCCCGCGTCCGATGGACAAGATGAGCAACTTGCCATCTTTTGCCGATTGCGCCGACGCTGCTGTTGGCATCCCGACCAACGCGCCGACCAACGTGCCCGTGCCGATGGCTGCGGTCATAACCGCGGCGGCAAGGCCCGATTTAAATGTGGTGAAACGTGCCATATTGTTGTTATCTCCGGCTAATGTCGATTTCGGTCACATTGCCGCCACGCGACACACGGACCACTGGACCCTTCATAATTTTCTCGACTTGCTTTTGCGTGCGGGCCTGTTCGGCTGCGACCGCCAATGGCATTTGTTCGGGCATGCTGCTGCGTTGGAAGCGCGAGACATCGCCGCCGGTTGCATAGCTGCCTTTGGTTGCGGATGGACGCTGTGCCAGCTGGCGCATGATCGCCCGTTCCTGATCTACGGTTGCACCTTCGGGGATGTTGATATCGCCAGAGGCTAGCGCTTGTTCCAGTTCGGCGGCGTTGTCGGCCAGCGAACGCAGGGAAAGGCTGATCGTGCCGATTGATTGCGCGACCGTAATCTTCTCCGCGATGCGAGGCGTCGCTTCAATCGTCACCAATTTATATTCAGAGACGACTGTATTGCCCTTGTCATCGACGGAAGGGGTTGCGCGTTGGTCGGTCGCCAACACACGCAGGTTGCGGACGATGGTTTCGGAAACCTTCAGCGGCGGGCCAGCGCTTGCTTCGACATTTTGTGTGAGCACAAGGTCAACACGGTCGCCGGGGAAGACAAAGCCAGCAACACCGGTCAATGCCGACACCGGCACCGTCACGGCGCGCATGCCAGGTCCAAGCGCAGCGGCGAGGAAACCGCGATCACCGGGCTTAACAAGGGAACCTTGGGTCAGTGGCTGTCCAGCGGTCACGGCATTGCGGACGACGGTGCCGACAAGGCTGTCAATGGATGCGCCACCGTCGCCTTCTTTGAAATAGGCGGCTTCGATCAGTTCTTTCGGCCATGGTTGATAGCGCACGCTGTCGGCGGTGATGATCGTGCCAACGGGCAATGCCTTGGTCGCGACGAGGACTTTGGGTCCGGCTGGCACGGGGGCCGGCGCGGCGGCCGCTGTAGATTGGGGAGCAGATGCACCGTTGAACATGCTGCGCGCCATAAGGGCGGTCACTGCCGCGATTAAAAGCGCAGCCACCAGCAATATGACTTTTTTCCTATCCATTACCTATTGTCCCCTGAAAGGTCCCCTGATCGAACCATGCTATTTCATGTAAAATGGTTAAAAATCCGTTCACCGATGATCCAAAGCCCGGACAGCGCGATCGCCACGCCATAGGGAATCCGCGCGCGGCCCTCGCCGCGTTTCCATTTGTGAATCGCGAGGAAAATGATGGTGACCACCGCGCCGATGATCGATGCGTATAAGATGAGGCGGATGACCTCGACCCAGTGGAACCACAAGGCCAAAGCGGCAAAAAGCTTCACATCGCCGCCACCCATCGCGCCGAAATGGAACGCGGTCGCAAAGACAATGAACGTAATCGCTGCCGTCAAAAGGTGAATGCCAATATCTGTGAGGGTAAACCCGTCGCTGGCCAGCCAGAATAATGGCGCGCCAAGTGCGATCGCGATGGTTATCTTGTTGAAAATAAGGCGGTATCTGATGTCGGTGTAGATTGATATCAACAGCGCAATTGCCAAGCCGCCAAGGGTTGCGTAAGCGAGAGTTTCACTGGTCATCTGCACAGCATTAACCATGAAAGATTACCAAAAAGTAACCATGCACGCACCGAAAACACCGATGAACCGCCGCGCAATTCCGGCCAATGCCGCAGAGACGATGTGGCACGCCGCCGATGGTTGGCCGATCCGGCGGATTGATTGGCAGGCGTCGACCACGCCGCGTGGATCCTTATTATTCTTGCCCGGTCGCGGCGATCATTATGAAAAATATCTGGAAACATTGGCTTATTATGCCGATGCGGGATGGCATGTTACCGCCATCGACTGGCGCGGGCAGGGTGCTTCGGGCCGGTTGCTGGATGATCCCCAGGTCGGCCATATTGATGATTTCGCGACGTGGATTGCCGATTTGCGGACATTTTGGGACGCATGGAAACGCACCACGCCAGCGCCGCATGTTGTGATCGCGCACAGCATGGGCGGGCAACTGGCGATGCGCGCTTTGGTGGAAAAGGCGATTGATCCCGACGCGGTAGCGCTAAGCGCGCCGATGCTGGGCATTCAAACGGCCGGTCTGCCGCTTGCGCTCAACCATGCCGTTGCCAAATTGATTGTGGCATTGGGCAAGGGCAAGCAAGCCGCATGGAAAGTCAGTGAAAAGCCATTATCGCCGATGAGCATGCGCGGCAAAATGCTGACGCATGACGACGACCGCTATGAAGACGAGATTGCATGGTGGGCGCTGCGTCCAGAGGTGAAGCTTGGGCCGCCAAGCTGGCACTGGGTGGAGCGCGCCATGGCGTCCATCCGCTTGCTGGAACGGCCCGGCGCGCTGGAGGCGGTGCAAACGCCAATTCTGTTGCTCGCGACAACGGCGGATCAATTGGTCAGCACAAAGCGGGTCATCGCAGACAGCAAAAGGCTGCCACATGCGGAAACGCTGATTTTCGGCAAAGAGGCCGCGCACGAACTGCTGCGTGAGGCAGATGGCGTGCGCGACCAGTGCCTGAAACGCATCGACGCCTTTTTGGACCAGCACGCGCCCCGGCCATGAGCGATTTTAGCATTGCCATAATCGGTGCGGGAATCGCCGGGGCAAGCCTTGCGGCGCAGTTGTCCGCATATCAGTCGGTTGTCCTGATTGAGGCAGAGACGCATCCCGGATATCATTCCACGGGCCGGTCCGCCGCGTTCTGGGTGGAATGCTATGGTGGCCCAGACGTTCAACCGCTGACAACGGCGTCGGGCCCGTTTCTTGCGAACCCACCCAAGGATTTTCACGACGGTCCATTGATGTCGCCGCGCGGCGGGCTGCATATCGGCACGGCAGAGCAGCAACCGTTGGCGGATGCGATGCTGGCGGAGTTCGCGTCAAGCGGTGTGCATATTGAACGCAGCGACCGCAAGGATTTGGAACGACATGTGCCCGGTCTGCGCAGCGGATGGACGACGGGGCTATGGGAGGCGGCCTGTGCGGATATTGATGTCGCCGCGCTCCACGCTGCCTATCTGCGCCAAGCGCGCAAGCAGGGCGTTCAACCACATTGCAACAGCCGGCTGGAACGTGCCGTATGGCGTGACGGCATGTGGCATATCCAAGCGGGCAGCCTGAATTGCACCGCAGATATCATCGTCAATGCCGCAGGGGCATGGGCCGATAATGTGGCGCAGATGGCGGGCGTTGCGCCCTTGGGTATTCAGCCCTATCGGCGCACCATTGCGCAATTGGCGGTCGCACCCGATGTGCCTGCGGCCCTGCCGCTCGTCATTGGCCTGGATGGCAGTTTCTATTTCAAGCCCGATGCGGGCGGACGTTTGTGGTTGAGCCCGCATGATGAGACCGCGACGCCGGCTTGCGACGCCGCACCTGAAGAATATGATATCGCGCTTGCCATTGATCGGCTGCAGCAGGTTGTCGACTGGGACATCCGCAGGGTTGAACGTAAATGGGCCGGATTGCGCAGCTTTGCGCCTGACCGGTTGCCCGTCATTGGCCGCGATGGGGCGCATGATGCATTCTTTTGGTTTGCAGGGCAGGGCGGCTTTGGCATTCAGACCGCGCCCGCCGCAGCGCAGCTCGCGGGATCGTTACTGAACGATGCCATAATAGCGCCCGACCGCGTTAATGCGGCGCTATATGCGCCAGGGCGTTTTTAAACTAGCTTACCGCAACCTTGTTGCCTGCAGCATCGGCCGCATCGCTGGCGAGCCGGTCTGCGCGTTCATTTTCGGGGTGGCCATTATGCCCTTTGACCCAAATCCATTCCACCTGATGCCGCGCCATCGCTTCGACCATCTCACGCCATAGGTCGGCATTGCGCACCGGCTGTTTCGCCGCGTTTTTCCAGCCATTGCGTTGCCAGCCAAAGATCCATTTTGTGATGCCATCGATGACATATTTGCTGTCGGTGTGCAGTTTGACGCTGCACGGTTCGACAAGGGCGTTCAGCGCCTGAATGACCGCGCTCATTTCCATACGGTTGTTGGTGGTGTCCGGATCGCCGCCCGATATTTCTTTTTCATGCTTGCCATAACGGATGATCGCACCCCAGCCGCCCGGCCCGGGATTGCCCTTGCACGCGCCATCGGTGAAAATTTCAATCTGTTTCATGGCAATTGGGCCAATAGGGCATCAATCTGTTTGGGGTCGCTGTAATATTCCAGCCGCCGCAGGAACGCCAAGGGATCTTTGCGCGTGACCAGCGCGTCGGCTGGCGTATTAATCCAGTCGTAACAGCGCGTTAATGTGAACCGCAAACAGGCACCGCGCAGCAATATCGGCAAGGCGTCCCGCGTTGCGGCATCCATCGGCACGGCTTGGGTGTAGCCTGCCAACATGGCCGCACTCACATCCGCGTCAAAGACTTTGCCATCGCCCGAAAAACACCATGCGCTGTGCGTGACCGCAAGGTCATAAGCGCGGATTTCGGAGCAGGCGAAATAGAAATCAATCAGGCCAGTGACATTGTCACCCAGCATCAGGACATTGTCCGGAAACAGGTCCGCATGGATCGCCGCCACGGGAAGATTGGTCGGCCAATGCGCCTCCAAATAATCGCATTCCGCAAATATCCGTGCAGCTAGGCCTTCGGAAATGGCGTCGAGACCTTGCGCGGTGCAGCGCATGGCAAGTGGCCGGAATGCAGAGATGCCAAGGCTGTTCGGCCGCGACAGCGTGAAGTCCGCCAGCGCCTTATGCATTTGCCCAAGCGCCGCGCCGGTGGAGTGCGCCTGTGCCGCCGATGGTTCGGTGACCGACACGCCATTGAGAAATTCAATGAGGCAGGCAGGCTTTCCAGCGATGGTCTGCAACCAATTGCCGTTACGGTCGGACATGAACCGCGGCACCTTGCACCCCGCTTCGTGCAAATGTTTCAGCAGCGCATAGAAAAACGGCAAATCCTTGGGATCCACGCGGTTTTCATAAATGGTCAGGATGAACCGGCTTTGCGTTGTTTCGACAAAGAAATTGCTGTTTTCAACGCCCTCGGCAATGCCCTTGAGCGACACCAGTTCACCGGCATCATAAAGCGCCAGAAAGGCGCCGACCTGTTCAGGCCCCAATTGCGTATAAACGGCCAAGTCAGGCCGCCGCGCCGGCCAGTTCGCGTGGCAATTTAAAGGTGATGCTCTCTTCGGCGGTTGTGACCTGCTGTTCATCGATGTCAAAATGCGCGGCAAGCGCATCGATGATTTCGCGGACCAATATTTCAGGGGCAGATGCGCCTGCGGTCAGGCCAAGCGTGTCCACACCGTCAAACCAGTTCATGCTGATATCGTCGGCGCGCTGCACAAGATGCGCTTTTGCACCCGAGCGCGCGGCCACTTCGACCAAGCGCAGCGAGTTCGAACTGTTGGGCGCGCCGATGACGAGGACGAGGTCACATTTATCGGCAATCGCTTTTACTGCCTCTTGCCGGTTTGATGTCGCGTAACAAATATCCTCACCCTTTGGACCGACAATGTTGGGGAAGCGTGATTCAAGAATGGATGTGATTTCGAAGGTATCGTCGACCGACAAAGTTGTCTGCGTCAGGAAAGCGAGATTGTCGGCATCCGCAGGCTGAATATTGCGGGCGTCCTCCGCGGTTTCCACCAATGTCATCGCGCCTGCGGGGACTTGGCCGAATGTGCCAATGACTTCGGGATGGCCTGCATGGCCAACGAAAATGATGTGACGGCCGGCTTCAACCTGCCGTTCGGCCTGCTTATGTACCTTTGACACCAAAGGGCAGGTGGCATCGAAATAGGCAAGGCCGCGTTGCTGCGCATTTGCGGGGACCGATTTAGGAACACCATGCGCCGAAAATACGACATGCGCGCCATCGGGCACTTCGTCCAGTTCCTCGACAAATATCGCGCCTTTGGCCTTCAAACTGTCGACGACAAAGCGGTTGTGCACAATTTCATGGCGCACATATACCGGCGCGCCATGTTGTTCGAGCGCGAGCTCGACAATCTTGATGGCGCGGTCGACGCCAGCGCAAAAACCGCGTGGTGCCGCCAGAAGCAGCGTGAGGGGTTTCTTGGAGATCGTTTGTTCAGTCATCGGCAATGTCCTTTAGTTAAAC
>NZ_JBILOS010000073.1:0-10104 GCF_044374345.1 Sphingorhabdus sp.
TTTTACATCAGCTATGCCCCCAATGCGTATGCAGGCGGCTTCAAGGGACCGGATGCGCCATTGGTGAGCGCGTCTGGCAGCAAGGGCATGCACGGATATTTTCCCCATAGCCCATTGATGCGGTCAAGCTTCATGATGATAGGTAAAGGCGTTGCCAAGGGACGCAGCCTGGGCGAAATCGACATGCGCTCCATCGCACCAACGCTTGCCAAAGCCATGGGTGCGCTTCTGCCTGACGCAGAGATGCCTGCGGTCCGATAATGACAATTGGCAATTCTTAATGGCAAAAAAACTGTCATTGATCTGCCACGCACATGACTCATCCGTCGTTTAGGGATTCATTAAGACAACGGGGGGATGGGCAATATGACAACCACTGAATTAAGCGACAGCCTGCTTTTTAAAAGCGATGGAAAAGGTCCAAAACTGCCGGCATGGTTCGATAAGCCCGAACCCAAAAGCTACCAACCAAAGATGCGGTTTCGCACGGTGTGGATTTCTGATGTGCATTTGGGGACAGCAGGGTGCCAGGCGGGTCTGCTGAGCGATTTTCTGCATTCCATCGAATGTGAGACGCTTTATCTGGTCGGCGACATTGTCGATGGCTGGCGGTTACGCAAGGGTTGGTATTGGCCAGACCAGCACAATGAAGTCATCAGACGGGTGCTGAAAATGGCGCATCGCGGGACCCGCGTCGTCTATATTCCCGGCAACCATGACGAAATGTTCCGTGATTATGCAGGCCTGAGCTTTGGCGGCGTTGAGGTGCAGTTGGAGGCGATCCACCAGACCGCCGACGGACGTGCCTTGCTTGTGACGCACGGCGATGCCTTTGACGGCATCGTGCTATATGCCCGCTGGCTCGCTTTTTTGGGTGACCAAGCGTATACGCTGCTGTTGAAAGCCAACGTCGTTCTCAACGCGGTGCGCCGCAGGTTGAACATGCCTTATTGGTCGCTTTCATCCTATCTGAAAATGCGCGTCAAAAACGCGGTACAGTTTATCGGGCAATATGAAGAAGTGGTGGCGCGCGAGGCCGCGCTTCGCGGTGTTCAGGGCGTTGTCTGCGGTCACATCCATTCTGCCGAAATCCGGCAGTTTGGATCGATTACTTATTATAACGACGGCGACTGGGTCGAAAGCTGCACCGCGTTGACCGAGGCGAAGGACGGATCCATGGCGATTATCGATTGGGCCGAGCATGTCCGTAAAGCTGCCGAAAAGCGGGCTTCGATCGCGGCGTGAGGATCGCCATCGCAACGGACGCTTGGCTGCCGCAAGTCAACGGCGTTGTCCGGACGATGACCGAAACGGTCAACCGGCTGAAATCGCGCGGACATACCGTCGAAGTGATCGCGCCGGACCGGTTCACCACCATTCCCTGCCCCGGCTATGCGGAAATCCGCCTTGCGCTGGCACCCCGCTTTGGCGTGCGCAAGGCTTTACATGCCATGGCTCCGGACATTGTCCATATCGCGACCGAAGGCCCAATTGGTTGGAGCGCACGGGCATGGTGCCTTGCGCATGATGTGCCCTTTACCTCGGCATTTCATACCCGCTTTCCGGATTATCTTGCTGTACGAACGGGGCTATCCGCTGAGTGGTTTTGGCCAATCATGCGGATGTTCCATAAGCCATCCCGTGCCGTCCTGACCGCGACAAGGGGTCTTATGGATGAGCTTTCAGTGCGGGGTATCCTCAATACGCGCCTGTGGTCACGCGGCATCGACCATGGCCTTTTTCATGGAAACCAGCCCGACCATCCCCGGTTGGCGAACCTACCCAATCCCGTCATGATTTCCGTGGGCCGTGTTTCCGTGGAGAAAAATCTGGAAGCTTTTCTATCTGCGGAGGTCGCAGGCAGTAAGGTCGTGATCGGCGACGGCCCTGCTTTGTCTGAATTAAGAATAAAATATCCTAATGCCGTTTTCCTGGGAACGCTCAAGGGAACTGAACTGGCAAGCGCCTATGCCACCGCAGACGTTTTTGTATTTCCAAGTCGAACCGATACATTTGGGTTGGTGATGATCGAAGCGTTGGCATCTGGACTTCCGGTCGCTGCATTTCCCGTCCCTGGTCCTTTGGATATTATCGGTCCAGATGGTCGCGGCCCCTGGTCCGAATTGCCACGACCGATCGGATCTTTAAGCGACGACCTTTCCTGTGCCATTCAGAACGCGCTTAGTGTGCGCAAAGCCGACGCTGCTGCATATGCGCAGAGTTTCGATTGGGATCGATGCACCGACCAGTTCATTGGCGCATTGGGTGAAGTCACTAATCAAAATGCCTGACTTATAATCCCTTATATGGAGGGATCTGTTCTTTTCATGAAGTACCCAGAAATCACGTCCATAGGACACGCCTGGCCGAACCAGACTGCACCACGCACCAGACAGTCCAAAGATCAGCTGATCGCCATACAGATAACGGGCAGGCTGCGCCTGAAAGGGCTTGGTTTTTAGCGGTTTTTTAGCTGTTTTTTTGACATCAAGGAGCCTTGGGCAGCTGTCAGTGCTATCCCGCCAACGTCGCTTGCGAAACCCAATGATTGACCAGCGTCAGGTCTTCCTCCCTCGCTTCCCAATATTGCGCAAATTGCCCGCCATTACCAAAAAGCGCGGATGCAATATGCGCCTCGCCGGACGTTTGCCATAATGCGCTGAACCTATTGCGCATGGGGTCATCCACTATGTTTTTGTCTCCGCGAATATGGACGATCCACGCAGCGATGGCCTCAAGAATAGCGGGGCATTGTCGCCCCTGTTTTTGATGATATGCCAATGTTTCTAACCAGCGCTGCGGTATCTTCTGGCTCCCGTCCATGGCAATTTGCAGGTGATGATCCTTCACAGACCCTGATGCGTCAGATCATTGGCATCTTTGACGAATACACATCTCGCGAGAACGGTAAGAACGTTACGCTTGCGATGCGCGAGAATGCAAAGCAAGGCTTTTGGAATGGCGCTAAGCCGCCACTTGGGTATCGCATCTGCGACGTAGAGCTGCGCGGAGCCAAAATGAAAAAGGGTTTGGAGGTTGACCCTGTTGATGCCGAGACGGTCCGTCTGATATTCCGGCTTTATGCAGAAGGAGACGGACAGAGCGGCCCCATTGGTGTGAAAAAGGTAACCGAATGGTTGAACTCCAACGGTTACCGAACCCGTGTTGGTGCTACGTTTGGCATAGGACCGGTTCACGGCATTCTGACCAATAAATGCTACGCAACAGGCAAGTGGCCCTACGGTGTGAAAAACTTCCAAACCAAACAAAAGCACGACCCCAGCAAAGTGATCGTGATAAACATCCCGACCATTGTACCCATGGAATTGTTCGAGCAGGTACAACGACGGCTTTCATCCAATAACCCAAAGGTCACGCCGCCACGTGTGGTCAACGGACCAACCTTGCTAGCTGGCCTTGCTGTATGTGCTTCATGCGGCTCAGGCATGACTAAGTCGGGCACGCGTCGTCGCGGTAAAATATACAGCTATTATAGCTGCGCTGGCTGTAAGCTTGGCGGCCGATCTGTTTGCAAGGGTGGCAACATACCGCTTGAAAAGCTGGATGGGCTAATACTGGACAATGTGACCCAGCAGCTATTTAATCCTGAGCGGATGGCTGTAATTCTTGGGGCGCTCGTGAAGCGGACAAAGACCAAAGATGCTGCCCTAGATGATCGGCGGGGTCGGCTAGAAGCTGAACGCAAGGACAAACATGAAAAGCTTGCGCGCCTTTACCGTGCCATCGAAGACGGCATTGTCGAGCTCGACGATGACCTCAAGGTGCGAATCGCAACCATCAAGCAAGAACGCGACATCGTTCAAACCTCGCTTGATCGGATCCACGTGCAAGCCACCAACAGCCAGGAATTGACGCCCGACAGGATCGCGGCGTTCGCTAAACTTGCGCAGGACAAACTGCTGAAGGGTGATGCGCAGGCCCGCCTTGCATATTTGCGATCAATCATCACGCGCATCGAAGTGAGCAAAGAAAAGGTCCGCATCATTGGAGATACCAACGTACTGGCCGGAGCTGTCTCGGGAGAAAAAGATGGTCCGCAAAATGTTCGCGGTTATGTTCGCAATTGGCGCGCCCTACAGGAGTCGAACCTGTGGCCTCAAGATTAGAAGTCTCGCGCTCTATCCAGCTGAGCTAAGGGCGCGCGCTGAGAGGCGCAATAACGGCTTTGCCTGCGAACGCAAAGCTGCTTATGTCATTTTATGCAAGATGCTCCCGTTGTAACCGAAAGCGCAAGTGCCGTCACCGGACGCCAGTTCCGCTATTATGATTTCGTCATGGCCGCATTTGTGGCCATTTTGCTGCTGTCCAATATCATTGGCGCTGCAAAACCGGCCGCGGTGACCATAAGCGGGGAGCAATGGATATTCGGGGCAGGGATATTGTTTTTCCCGCTTGGCTACGTCATCGGCGACGTCCTGACCGAAGTTTATGGCTATGCCCGCGCAAGGCGCGTCATCTGGGCGGGCTTTGCTGCCCTGTTGTTTATGGCGTTCATGAGCTGGGTTGTTGTTGCCTTGCCGCCAGCCCCGGGCTGGGAAGGGCAAGCCGCCTATGAAAGCGTGTTCGGACAAGTATGGCGGATCGTGATTGCGTCCATCACCGCTTTTTGGGCGGGCGAGTTTGTGAACAGCTATGTCATGGCGCGCATGAAGATCTGGACAGGCGGCAAGCATCTGTGGTCGCGTACCATTGGGTCGACCGTGGTGGGGCAGGGTGTCGATAGCATCATATTTTACCCACTCGCCTTTTGGGGCCTATGGAGCCAAGAGCAGGTGATCAGCGTTATGATTACCAACTGGCTGCTGAAAGTGGGCTGGGAAGTTGTGCTGACCCCCCTAACATATGTCGTGGTAGGCTGGTTAAAGCGTAAAGAGGGCGTCGATATTTTCGACGAGGGCACAAATTTTTCGCCCTTCAAAACCAAAGTTTAGGACGTCATGCAGGATTATTTGGAGCATCTATCCGAATATTGGATCGGCTATAAAATACGATTGATTGACGCGGTGGGTCTCACCAACGATGCCATGCATATCCACGGTTCATTGTTGATATTATTTGGCTCAGCGATTGTTCTGCGCCGCAGGCCCGACGGTGTTTGGTGTTGGTTGATCGTGCTCGTCGCCGAATTGTTCAACGAATATGCCGATCTGCAGGGTCAGGCGCCGGGCGAGGCGACAATCGACGCCGCGATGCACGATCTTTACAATACCATGATTTGGCCGACGATAATCCTGCTGTTGGGTCGGTTTATGTTTCCGCGCGCCAAAAAATCTGACGCAACACCTGATTTATCAGGCGATTTCGCGGATCAGCCCCTCAAATAATCTGCGGCCGTCTGATCCGCCCTGCATGGCCTCAATCATCCGTTCGGGATGCGGCATCATGCCGAGAACATTGCCTGCGTCATTGAGAACACCCGCAATACTGCGCGCGGAACCATTGACGGGTTCGGCATAACGAAACGCAACGCGGCCTTCGCCTTCCAAGCGATCAAGCGTCGCGTCATCCGCAAAGAAATTGCCGTCATGATGGGCCACCGGAATGTGGATTTTCTCACCGGCTGAATAGCCGCTGGTAAACATGGATTGACTGTTTTCGACCGTCAGACCGACGGTGCGGCAGACGAAACGGATGCCAGCATTGCGCATCAATGCACCGGGAAGCAGGCCTGCCTCGGTCAAGATCTGGAAACCATTGCAGACACCAAGGACAGGGACACCGCGACCCGCAGCGGCAATGACCGCCTGCATCACGGGTGAACGTGCCGCCATTGCGCCAGAACGCAGATAATCCCCATAAGAAAAGCCGCCGGGAATTGCGATGAGGTCTAGTCCGGATGGCAATGCGCTTTCGCGGTGCCACACAAGGCTTGTGTCTGCGCCGGTGATGTCACGAATGGCAACCGCCATGTCACGGTCGCAATTCGATCCGGGAAATTGAATGACGGCAGCGCGCATCATGC
The DNA here is from genome assembly GCF_044374345.1 of Sphingorhabdus sp. Taxonomy (GTDB): domain Bacteria; phylum Pseudomonadota; class Alphaproteobacteria; order Sphingomonadales; family Sphingomonadaceae; genus Sphingorhabdus_B. The sequence continues at coordinate 5,984 of NZ_JBILOS010000073.1, forward strand.
TTGCTCGATTTCGAAATTCTCAATGACCATATTGGCCAATAATTTCGTGCACATGGATTCCAGATCAGCCTTGGACAGGCCAGGCTCATGTTCAATCTCAATCAGTCGGCCCGCCCGCACATCATGAACGCCCGAAAACCCAAGGCCTTCGATCGCGTGGTGAATGGCTTTCCCTTGCGGATCGAGCACGCCGTTCTTCAGAGTGACAAAAATACGGGTTTTCATGTGGGCCCTATCTGCTTGGTTGTTCGCCTTTCCTATAGAAGGCGCGCCGCGCGATTCAAGGGTAAGCTCGCGCCCAACAGGATTTTACACGCGTTTCGTACGGCGCTTTTACGGATTGGATGGCGCCATGATCGGTTTGGCAATCGCCGCGTCAGGTAAGGCGCGGAATGTGAACTGTGCGGGTTTGCCGAGATACTGCTTGGCCAGTGCCCATAAATCCTGTGCCGTAATCGAATTGAACGTTTTTTCGTTCTGCCGGAACCGGTTCAGCCTGTCGGGATTGGTTTGCGCTTCTGCTGCAACCCCCAACCATGTCGGGTTGCGCTTTTTCCAGTCGGCATAGCTTTCGAGCACAGGTTTGCGTGCGCGCTCGAACAGGTCGCTATCAACGGGTGCTTTCACGATTTCGGCCATGACCAGATCAACCGTATTTTCGATGGCGGCGAGGTCCTTGGGGTCGCCTGATGTCGAAATCGAAAATGCACCACGGTCGCGATAGATATCCGACATCTCTGATCCTGCCTGCACACCATATGTCGCGCCCAGCTTTTCCCGCAATTCGTCGGTAAGGCGAAGGGTTACGGCACGTGCCAACAGGTCCATCGACTGCGTCAGCTTCTGATCGCGGTCACCCGTGGTGGGCCAAATCCGGCGCCACCCCAATTGATTGGCTTCACCCTTGTGCGGGATATCGAAATTCCCGCTTGCGGTGCTCCAGCGTGCGTCCTGAGCTGTCATATCTGCAGTGCCCGTTCGGGTGGGCATGGCGCCAAAAGTGCGGGCAACAGCACCGATTGTAGCGGCTTCGTCGAGGTCGCCGACGATTGCGATTTCCAACCTGTTCTGGATCAGCGCATCACCCAACGCCGATTTCAGCTTCGTAAAATCGGCAGCTTGGATGTCATCAAGCGGTGCAAGTGCAAAGCGGGGGTCATTGTCCGTCATGATTCGCGCCATGGCGATGCTCAATGCCGAACCCGGAGTTGCGTCCAGTCGCGCGTAGATTTCTGGCAATGGGCGGCGGAACAAGCGCAAGGCACTGTCGGCGTAGGCGGGATATTTGGTGTACGCGGCCATCACCTGCAACTGGCGTTCCAAGTCCACAGGTGCAACCGCACCAGTGCCGCCGAAATAGTCTTCAGCTACCCCGAATGCGGGTGTGACGGTTGTCCCGGCAAGCAAGGAGCGCAGATCTTCAAAATCATGCGCCGCAAGACCGCCGGAAACATACGCGCCGGACATCAGCCAAGCCAACACCGCTGCGTCCTTCGCAAAATGCAATTGTCCGCCATCGATCCGCAGGGAATATCGCACGCGATTGTCCTCAAAATCGGTTTTTTTGAGGTTCAGCAAAACGCCATTGGCAAAGCGGATTGTGCGAATGCCAAGGTCGGGGATGACTGTATCTGCAACGACGGTGCCGGCGGGGCCAAAATCCGTATAGGCAAATGCTGATGCCTGGCGCGCAACGGGCGCAGCCACCGCAACAGCGCGGCTTGCGGCATAGGCGGCCAAGATATCATCGGACTGCGTCCCTGACGTCTGCTTCGTCGACAGAAACATTTGCGGGGCCGTCATCTGGCCAAACCATTTTGCGAATTCCGCATTGATCGCAGCTTTCGTCATGAACGGACGCAACTGCCGCCATAGCAGCAACCGGTAGGCGTCTGAATTATAGACGTCATCGTCAAGTCCGACCAATGCGTTGGCGATCGAAGCGCTTTGCTCTGTGCCCTCTGCCTTGGCGTTGTTTTCATAAGAGGTGTCGAGGCGCTTTATCTGCTCGGCAACTTCGGTGTCGTCAAAACCATATTGCAGGGCTTGCCGGACAGCCTGTTCTGTAAATGGCAGCAATGCTCGCCAACTACCGTCTTTGCCGGCTGCGCCAAAGCCGACTGCGGCATAATTATCGCAGATTCCTAAGGCAAAATTTACACCACCGCCCAGAAAGGGAATGTCCTCTGAACGCGACCGGCGGCTTATCCGCTGGGAAATGATGGCCGATGCAATTTGCATCTTGAGTTCAAACATCGCCCGCTCGACGGTATCGGGCCGGGGTTTGTCCTTGAGAAATTGTTGAACGCCAATGGCCTCATTGATTTCAGGATGGGTAAAACTTGCGGCAGACAGGCCACGCGACGTATCGAGTTCACAACGGTCAAGGTTACCCAAGGGTGGTGCTGCGACCTGCCAATCGGCGAATTTGTTCGCCAATTCGCGTTCAATCGCAACGGGGTCCACTGGCCCGACAATGATGATCTTGATCCGGTCTGGTCGATACCATTTGTGATACAGTGCCTTCAACCGATCCGCAGGTGCGGTTTCAATAATCTCGGCTAGCCCAATCGGGTAGCGGGTCGAATAATAGGTGTTGGGAAAAAAGAGATTGTTGGCAGCCCGCCCACGTTGAAACGCGAAATTTTCGCGCTCGCGCCGCTCCGCCAATACGATCCCACGTTCACGATCAACCGCTGCGGGGTTAAACGAGATATTGCCCGCGGTCTCGCGCATCAGGAACAAGGCGCGCTCAATCAGGCGCGGGTCGGCTTTCGGCAAATCGAGCTTATATTCGGTCCGTGTGTACCCCGTTGACGCGTTCGTATCGGCGCCAAAGGAGAGGCCAAGCCGCTCAAGCATTTTGACCATCTCGCCCTCGGGCACGTTGGTGCTGCCGTTGAACGCCATATGTTCGATGAAATGCGCAAGACCCTGCTCGTCCTCCGCCTCTGCTGCCGACCCGAAGTCGATAGTCATGCGCACAAGCACCTGATTCTGGGGGCGCTGGTTCGGGCGAATGGCGTAGCGCAGACCATTGGGCAGCCGCCCGTAAATGATGCTGGCGTCTGGTTCGAGGTCGGACGTCTCCGCGTTCCAGGGTGCGGTGCGTTCCGTGCCGTGGACTTTAGCTTTCTCTTGCGGCGCAGCGGACAAAGCGGGTGTGCCTACAACCGAGGCAGCCACCGCCAATACAAGTAAATGTCTCTTGTTCATCGGTCGACTTTGTCCAGAGAAAGCCACCGATAGCAAGATGCAAAGATGTAAATTCTTGTGTTACTTGCCTTTACGCAGCCTATGGCTAACCATATCGAGTACCGCGCCTTCGCTTTCATCCGGCATCAGGCCCAGACGGCGCGCCACTTCCTGATAGGCTTCCGCTTCACCGCCCAAATCACGGCGGAAGCGATCCTTATCAAGCTTTTCGCCGGTTTCGATGTCCCAAAGGCGGCATCCATCGGGGCTGATTTCGTCCGCCAAAATGATACGTGAAAAATCGCCGTCAAACAGTCGGCCGAACTCTAGTTTAAAGTCCACCAATCGAATGCCAATCGCTGCGAACATGCCGCACATGAAATCGTTGATGCGGATCGCCATTGAAGAAATGTCCTGCATTTCCTCCTGCGTGGCCCAACCGAAGCATGCGATATGTTCTTCGGCTACAAGCGGATCGCCCAAGCTGTCGTCTTTGTAGCAATATTCCAGCAATGTGTGGGGCAGGGGTGTGCCTTCTTCGATGCCAAGCCGTTTGGACAAAGTGCCCGCAGCGACATTGCGCACAATCACTTCGATCGGCACGATTTCAACTTGCCGGATGAGCTGCTCACGCATGTTCAGGCGGCGGATGAAGTGGGTGGGAATGCCAATATGGCTCAGGCGCGTGAAAACATGCTCTGAGACGCGATTGTTAATTACGCCCTTGCCAGAAATCGTACCCTTTTTCTGGGCGTTAAAGGCGGTCGCATCATCCTTGAAATATTGGATCAAAGTGCCGGGTTCAGGACCTTCATAAAGAATCTTGGCCTTGCCTTCGTATATTTTGCGGCGGCGGGTCATATGCGGTCCCTGACTTTGCTTAAAATGACGTGCCCCGGCGGGACCGGTCGTAAAGTGACCAGACG
>NZ_JBILOS010000074.1:0-10051 GCF_044374345.1 Sphingorhabdus sp.
GGAAAACGTCGAAAAATGGCGGGGTTGGACAATTCAAATATTGGGTACCGATATATCTGCTACGGCCTTGGCACAGGCGCGGGAAGGGCGGTATTCGCAGTTTGAAATTCAGCGTGGCCTTTCCGTGACACACATGCTTCGCCATTTCGAGCAACAGGGCGAAGAATGGGTGGCCAAAGATGCTTTGCGCAAAATGGTGACGTTCACGGAGCATAATATGCTGACGCCCGTGCGCCATTTTGGCCGTTTTGACGTCATTTTATGCCGAAACGTGCTTATGTATCTTAACGACGATAAGCGTACACATGTTTTGGAAGCGATTGCGCCATCCATGGAAGAGGGCGGGCTCTTAATGCTCGGCGCCGCCGAAACCGTCATTGGGCAAACGCAGAAGTTTCGCGCCAGCAGAGCGTTTCGCGGTTTTTACGAGTTGGCGCCGGGCCGGCAAGGCGCGTAACCAGCAAAAGTTTCCCGCATCGGCTTATATTGCGTGCAACGGTGGACTTACCTATGGTCGCCTTATGACCATGATCTGGAACCCATCACCCAATTTTGGCGAGCGCAGCTTGCCGATCACGATGCTTGTTTTGCACTATACCGGCATGCAGTCGGGTGCAGCCGCCATTGACTGGCTCGCGAACCCCGCTTCCAAAGTGTCGGCGCATTATGTCGTCGATGAAGACGGCCAGCTGGTCCACATGGTGCGTGAGGAACAAAGGGCGCAGCATGCCGGGCTGTCCTATTGGCGCGGTGTGACGGACTGCAACAGCGCCAGTATTGGTATTGAGATCGTCAATCCCGGGCATGAATTTGGCTATCGCCCGTTTCCCGAAGCGCAAATGGACACCGTGACGCGTTTGGTCGCCGGAATTGTCCGCACGTACGGAATTGATCCGCGAAACGTCGTCGGTCACAGCGACGTCGCGCCAACACGTAAAGAAGATCCGGGCGAGCTATTTGACTGGGAACGTTTGGCAAAGCTTGGGCTTGCTGTTCCACGCCCACGAGAAAAGCTGGTTGATCCCGGTTGGCCGGACGCCGCGTTCCTTTTGGCGTTAGAACGTTATGGTTACAGCATATCAGATGGACGTGCAGCTACGGTCGCATTCCAGCGTCGTTTTCGTCCCGAAAATGTTGAAGGCGTGATCGACGGAGAATGCCGGGCAATATTGCTGAGCTTGCTCTTGGAGTATGAGGGCGGACCTGCTATCTAAGCCATGCCAGAGGGTTGGGCGACCGCCGCTTAGTGGGTAACTGCTATGGGGAGGAAAGTCCGGGCTCCAGCGAGGAACGGTGCCGGATAACGTCCGGCGGAAGCAATTTTAGGGAAAGTGCCACAGAAAACAGCCCACCGCATTTCGATGCGGCCAGGTCGAAACGGTGCGGTAAGAGCGCACCGCGCTTTTGGTAACAGAAGCGGCAAGGCAAACCCCACCGGGAGCAAAACCGAATAGGGGCGGCATATGGCATCCTCCTGCCAGTCGCCCGGGTTGGTTGCATGAGTGCCGCAGCAATGCGTCGCCTAGATGAATGGTCGCACATCCGCTTACGCCTCGGCCGCAGCGGAGGACAGAACCCGGCTTACAGACCCTCTGGCTTTTTACCCCACGCCCAATAAGCGATGCCCAATATGGCAAGAACAACCGCCTCGACAATGATCGGCGGGGCAACAGGGGCGCTGAACCCGTCGAACGCGATACTGACAATGCGGCCGATTAACGTTGCACTCAAAAGGATGGCAGTCGCAACAAGCGCGCCCCGATGCTGCCGGAAAGCGGCGAACAAGGTGAAGGCACCAATTCCCAAAAACAATCCTCCGACGTCGGCGCGCAGGTTCGCGCGGCCGATATCATCGATTGCTGCAATGCCGCGCCCTGTGAACGCTGCGTCGAAGCTAAACCAATGCTGTGCAGCGCCAAACAGCGCAAACACGCCAATTGCTCCCAGCAATACCCGCAATAACATATTCATGACCCCTCCATTTACGCGAACGTCAACATTTACATGTTCGCGCCATTATGTTTTCTTCTGCCGAGAAACACATTTTTCAGAGGGAGAAGTCAATGTCGATTGTTGCTCGCGCGAAGAATATCATTTTAAAACCGACGGATGAATGGAATGTCATTGCGGACGAACCAGCAACCGTTGGCGGGTTGTTCACCGGATATGCGATGATCTTGGCAGCTATTCCCTTGGCCGCTGGCATAATATTTACCGGCGCATTGGGAATAAATACCGCTAGTCTTGGGGGCATGGGCGGCGGGGCTATGGAAATGGGCTTTGGCGCCATCGCGGCAATGGCGGTGGTGGGATATGTGTTTTCCCTCGTCACGCTTTTTGTGATGTCGTTCCTCGTAAATGCTGTGTCCCCCAGCTTTAACGGCAAGTCCGACATGGTCCAGTCGGCAAAGCTGATGACATATGCATCAACCCCAACTTGGGTGTCGGGACTGGTCGGCTGGATCCCCATATTGGGCGGTCTAATTTCTTTCGCCGCAATCGCGTATGTCGTTTACCTGATCTATCTGGGGCTGCAGCCTGTGCTCGGTGTTCCTAAGGAAAAGGTCGCGGGATTCACCGTTGTCATCGTGCTCATCTATGTCGTTCTAACTGTCATTATTTCCGGCATCCTGATCGGCATTGCTTTTTCGACCTTGTTCGGCGGCGGGATGATGGGCGGCGCTCTGTCCGGCGCATAAATTGCGTTTACGCCACTAGCAAAATGCGCATGCCGTCGCTAAGTCGGCGGCATGGTGCGTACCACTCGACGAAATGACTGGGGTTTTCCCCGCTGGCGCGGCTATGGCAGCAGCACCGAAGCGCAACAGGTGCGTCTGTGCGACCGCTATGGTTGCAACAAAGCCGGAAACTGCCCCGCACCGAAATCACCCAACAGCCCGGATCGCTGGATGTTCTGTGAAGAACATGCCGGTGAATATAACCGTGGTTGGGACTATTTCGAAGGTCTGACCAAGGAAGAAGCCGACGAGCGCGAGGCCAATGAGCGCCGCGATTCATCGGGCTACAAAGAATCCGCACATTATGGTTGGGCCGGGTCCGGCGACGGCAGCCGTAGCCGTGATGAAATGCACGCGCTCGATATTCTGGGCCTTGAAAGCGACTCCACGTTTGATGACGCGAAAAAAGCCTGGCGCAAAATCGCCAAGGAAACGCATCCCGACGTAAACCCCGGCAACGCCGACGCGGCCATGGCTTTTCAGGCGGGGCAGGCGGCTTATGACGTTCTGCGCGTTGCCGAAGAACGGCGCGAGTGGAAGGGTTAGTTACTTGCGTGGGCCAAATTGCAAGCGCATAGGGCGCGCGTGATTCGCGCATCTTCGCCTTTCCGGAATATAGCTGCAGCACTGATATTGCTGGCGCTGGCTTTGCGCGTCATCATTCCGTCCGGTTTCATGCCGTCGTCGGAGCGTGGTTTTGCGCTGACCATCTGTACCGGAATGGACACCCAGACCGTCTGGATGGACAAATCGGGTAAGCTGCACAAGGAAGACCCATCCAAAGGCAAATCGGTTGAGCATCAACCTTGTGCCTTCGCGGGAGCCGCGATGGCTGCGGACGTGCTTTCCGCTGATTTCCAAGTTGCAATGGCGCCTGTTGCGCTCGCCATTCCTGTTTTTGCCAAACGCGAAGTATCGGTAGGCGCTGGCCTCGCTGCCCCGCCGCCACCAGCCATAGGGCCACCTTCTTACGTCTAAACTACAAGGCTGCTTTGCGGCCTATCTCTCGTTTAGATTTAGGAAAATATCATGAAATTATTGCCCATTTTGCGCGCGTCCGTCGCGTGCTCTGTTATTGCCATCATTACGCCCGCCGCAGCTGAAGAGGCTGCTGACACCACGATTATTGTCACCGGCCGTGCAGCCGCTGACGAGGCCGAAATATCGGCAAACAACACCGCAGGCGGCACCGACGTCGTTAGCCACGAAGATTATGCAGACAAGACCGTCGTGTCGTTGCGTGACACCTTGGCCTTTTCGGCGGGCGTGTACACCCAGCCGCGTTTTGGGCAGGAGGTCCGCATTTCCATTCGCGGTTCGGGTCTGTCGCGTGGCTTCCACATGCGCGGACTGACGTTGCTGCAGGATGGGGTTCCCATCAATCTGGCCGACGACAATGGCGACTTTCAAGAGCTTGAACCCATATTTTTCGACCATTTAGAGGTATATCGCGGCGCGAATGCTTTGAGGTTCGGTTCCGGCACATTGGGTGGCGCAATCAACGGTGTTACGCCCACAGGAGACAATGCCGCGGGCCTTTACCTTCGCGGTGATGTCGGCAGCTATGACTTTTATCGCGGCTTGGCGTCTTTTGGAGTGGGTGACGACGACGCCAATGCTTGGGCAGCGATCAGCGCCGATAGCCACAAGGGGGATCGGCAACACGCCCAGCGGAACTCAATGCGCTTTAACGGAAATGTTGGGCTTAGGATTTCGGATGTCGTGTCGACGCGATTTTACGCAAGTGCGACCACGCTTAATCAGGAATTGCCCGGTGCATTGACCCGCGCAACGGCTTTGACAGCGCCACGAACTGGCAATTTTGTCGGGGATCAGGCGCGCGATATCAATTCTGTTCGTATCCAGAACCGGACCCGTTTCGACTGGGGCAACAGCCAATTGGATGTAGGCGCGTTCTTGAATGCCAAAGAATTATATCACCCGATTTTTCAGGTTGTTGATCAGGTGTCGACCGATCGCGGCGTGTTCGCCCGTTATGACCGTGAAGGCGATATATGGAGCTTTACCCTTGGCGGAGAGTCCCGTTGGGGAACAATTGACGCAAAGCGCTTTATCAATGTGAACGGCAAGCGTGGAGCGCTTACCTTCGATGCCGACCAGACGGCCCGCACGTCGAATATGTATGGTGAGGTGCGTGCAACGCCTATTGCGGGCGTTACGCTTATAGCAGGCGGTATATATGCCGATGGTTTCCGAAAGCAGGTTCAAATCGTTCCGTCTGCCACAACGGGTGCAGCGTCGTTCGACGCTTTTTCGCCCAAATTTGGCGTGCTCTGGGAACCGTCTGAAGACGTCCAAATTTTTGCTAATTATAGCAAATCCACAGAATTCCCGACCTTCGTTGAACTCGCACAAATTGCGGCCTTCGTTCCTGTAAAGGAACAAACAGCATGGACAGCCGAGATCGGGACACGCGGGAAAATGGGATGGACGAACTGGGATATTGCCCTGTACTGTGCCAACATAAAACGCGAAATGCTGCAATTTACCGTAGGGCGGGACATTCCAGCGACAACGTTCAACGCCGATAAAACACGGCATCAGGGCGTCGAGGCTGCGTTTAGTGCAGCGCCGACCGATTGGCTGCGCTTCCGGCAAATCTGGCAGTATTCCGACTTCCGCTTTGTCGCCGATGCCCAATATGGCAACAACCGGCTGCCTGTGGTGCCAAAGCATGTCCTGCGGTCGGAGCTTCGACTTGGGAATGACGATTTGCATATTGCGCCGAATGTTGAATGGGTGCCCCAGGGTGCATGGGCCGACTATCGGAACACGACACGCACGACAGGCTATACCCTCTTGGGCTTATCTGCCGGCGCGCGCGTTATGGCGGGGGTCGATCTTTTTCTTGATGCGCGAAACCTGACCGGAGAGAAAGCCATCGGCGATGTGTCGGCCGCTATCCTTGCCTCCGCAGCATCCGCCATTTACTACCCGGTTGAACGCCGTGCCATCTACGGCGGCGTCCGTGCGCGGTTTTAGGAGACCAGAAATGGAAAATACGTCTTTCTACCGCACGATCTGGCGTTGGCATTTCTATGCCTCGCTCTTTGTCATGCCGCTGATCCTCGTGCTTGCGACAACTGGGGCAATCTATCTTTTCAAGCCGCAATTGGACCGTTGGGAGGAGCGCGCATTTACGAACCTGTCGACTGAACAGGCAGTGTCACCCAATGTGCAGTTGGCCGCTGTCATGGCGGCCAATCCGGGTGCGCAATTCCAAAGCTATCGCTTGCCCGAACATACGGGCGACGCCGCCATGATACATATCGGGCTCGCGGATGGCCAATCGATGCGCGACGTCTATGTGTCACCGCAGGGTAAAGTGTTGGGCAGCATCGATCCAGAAAGCCGGATATCCGCCACGGTGTCGCGGATACATGGGTCGCTGCTGATCGGCAAAATGGGTGATTGGATTGTTGAACTGGCGGCGTGCTGGGCGATCGTGATGATCCTGACCGGCCTGTATATGTGGTGGCCGCGCGGGCAGCGCTTTTCCGGTGTCGTGTGGCCCCGGTTGGGGAAGGGCAATCGCGTGTTCCTGCGCGATCTGCATGCGGTCACTGGCTTCTGGGTTTCAGGGCTGGCGCTTGTTTTGCTGACCACAGGACTGCCTTGGGCGAGCGTCTGGGGCGATGCTTTCCGTATTGCCCGCGCTGAATTGGGCCTCGTTCAAGGCGCTCAAGACTGGAAAACGGGCAGTGCCGCGCCGCATGCTGAGCATGATCATGATGCAATGATGAAAATGCAGGCTGCCGGCATTCCGCTGGTTGGCTTGGCGGACATGGTCGCCAAAGCGAAAGCCGAACGGCTGCCGCACCCGGCGTTGGTGAAAGCACCAGGCGCGCCTGAGCGTTTCGGCCCGCCTACGCCGATGGCTTGGACGGTTAAATCGGAGGCGCAGAACCGGCCATTGAACCGCGAGATCACATTCGATGTTGCAACCGGCAAGGAGATGTCGCGGAAAGGCTTTGCCGACAAGCCTGTCATTGATCGCGCGGTCAATTATGGAATTGCATGGCATGAGGGCCAGCTTTTTGGATGGTTCAATCAGTTGGTCGGGGTGCTCACTGCGCTTGGCCTGATCACATTGGTGGTGTCCGGTTTCCTGATGTGGCGACGGCGCAAGCCCGATGACGCGCTCGGCGCACCGCCGATTGCTGCGGTGCCACCAAAAATGCGCGGGGTTGCGTTGATCATCGGCATCATGGCGTTGCTCTTGCCGTTGCTTGCGCTGTCGCTACTTGTGTTATGGCTGTTCGACCGGCTGCTGCTGCCGCGACTGCCTGCACTTGCGATGTGGCTTGGGCTGCGTCCGGCTCAGCCGGCGTAACGCGCTGCCGTTTCGCGAATAAGCGAGATCATATTGGGAATGCCTTGTGTCCGGTTCGAACTTAACTGATTTTTGAGGTCGAACGGCGCAAGGGCATTTTCGATATCGGTCTTCAGAATATCGGCGGCGTTTTTGTGCTCCACCGTTTTCAGGACCAGCGCGATGATGCCTTTGGTAATCGCGGCGTTGCTGTCGGCCAGAAATGTGAGTTCGTTATCTGCGGTCACGGGATAGACCCATACATTTGCGGAACATCCCCGAACCAGCGTCGCATCGGTTTTCAACGCGGCGGGCATTTCGGGCAATTCGCGGCCGAGGTCGATAAGCAACCGATAGCGGTCATCGGCCTCAAGAAATGCATATTCTTCGGTAATGTCGGCAAATGTTGTCATGCACTGCGCATATGGCCGCGTTGCTTAGATATCAATCCCTGCCGCTATGGCTTCCAGCCTTTTTACGCGCTCTTTCAAATCGGCGACTTCAATACGCGACGTGGCCGAGGGCACAGGTGCATCATTGCCGTGCCGCATGGTTTCAAGCTCGGCATGCTTCAAAGCAATCCAGTCGCGCCAGCCGCGCAGGCTTAGTGACGACACGATGCCGACACACAGCACCGCAAAGGCGCCGATGATGATGTAGAAGTTGGGATCCTGTTGCATGGTCCTTCCTTTCCGTCCGCGCGCCGTTACCGGCTGCGCAGTTCCTCAATCTGACGGTTGATGTCGCTCGCGCTATTGTTTTCTGTCGCGATGCGCTCCAAAACCTGAATGCGTTCCTTCAAGGCCCGAATTTCGTCCTGCATCTGCTGCGTATCCGCATTGTTCAAAAGACGGTGGGTTTTGGTGCCCATAAAGTCTTGATCCTCAACGATCCCATGCTTTGCCTTTTGCTTCGTCTGGATAATCCTGCCGATCGTGATGATGGCAATGATTGCGACGACCATTTGAAACGGGTCCATTAATGGCTCCTCAATTCGACGGCCCGCGAAGGGCCTCTATTTCAGATGTTAACCGGTGACTGTCATCGACGATGATTTTTTCCACATTGGCGAGGCGGTCCTTTATCGATCCAAGCTCCGCACGCAGTTGCGCGTTTTCTTGGCTCAACAATTTTACGCGTTCGACGGCCTCCTGGTCGGTTTTGGGATAGACTGCCTGACCCCATGCACCATCAAGCGGGTAGCCATTTTTGATGCGCATCCATGTGGTGAGCACCCATCCAACCGAAATTGCGACAACGCCAATACCTATCATGGGGCCGATGGCCGTAATCATTGCTAGCTTGTCAGGGTCCATAGCTTCCTCCAATGCGCTTCAGCGTAGTTTTTCAATTTCTTCGGAAAGGCGCCCGGCCTTGTCCGTGACGATCCGCTCCAAGACAGCGACCCGTTCTTCCAGACGACCAACCTTGCCATTCAGCGTTTCATTTTCATTGCTGAGCAGCATGATTTTGCGCTCTGCTTCGGGATAGTCGCCATCGGTCAGCGCTGATTTTCCACCCCATTCATCTTCCAATGGGTAGCCATGTTTGGCGCGGATCCAGTTGTTGATGAGCCAACCGACTGTCATCACTACCACAATCGCAATGATGAAATTGGGGCCTGCAAAGCTCATTTGAATTCCCTCCATGGCAGACGGCGTGTGACGGGCCGGATGGGGCTGTCGCGGAAATCAACGCTCCAGTTGCGGCGATCCGCCTTGCGTTTTTTCTGTGCGAAGTGGCGATATGCAAACCAGGCAATCAGCCCGAGAATGATGAGTGTGAACATGAAATAATCCCTCCATTACGCCGTCGTTTATCGCAGGCTCTCGATTTCGTCGGCCAACTGCTTGTTATTGCTGACATAATAGGTTTCCATTTCGGCCAACCGGTGGTCGATTTCGCGGAAACGCGAACGAATATCGCGGGTTGTGCGGGCAGGTGACTGACGCACGCCCTGCCAGAATTTCTGGTCTTGCCGATCGTCGGTATACAGATGCACGGGCTTTGGGTTAGCCATCCAGGCGGTGATGACATAGGCAATTAGCGTCCACGGAAAACCGCCCATCAAAGTGAGCATCACCGCGCCAAGGCGAACCCAGAGGACGTCAACGCCGGTATAGTCGGCAATCCCGGCGCAAACGCCTTTCCATTTCGCATTCACCTTATCGAGGTAGAATTTGGTATGTGTACCAGCCATTTTAGCGGTTCCTTTCTAGCCTGCGGACATTTTCGGGGTCGAAATCTTTTGTTTCATGGTCGATGCGACGTGCCTGCCATTCAGGATTTTCCTGCGCGACCAGACGCTCGACGGTATCAAGACGGTCTTCCAGACGACGGGCAAGATCGTTCATGTCACCCAGCATCCGCTCGTCATCATTGGTAAGCGTTGCCGCGGTTTTCCAACGGGTGACATAATGCAGGATGAGCCAAGGTAGACCGACAAATATGGTCGGTATCACAATGATTTCGGAGCCAAATTCCATTTCAACCTTCCTTCTGTGCGTCTTGTTTCATGGCTTTTTTCATCGCTTCCAGCTCGGCATCGACAACGTCGAAGGACTCAAGTGCTGCGATTTCGTCGCCCAAGCTGCGTGGCGCGTCTGAACCGATGGACAGCGAGTCCGCATATCCCTGCGCTTCGTCCACGCGCCGTTCGAGCACGTCAAAGCGTGAGAAAGCTTCGCGAACCTTGTCGCCATTATACATAGTGCGCAGCTTGACCTGATTCTCGGCGCTTTCAAGACGCGTCATCAACGCGTTCTGGCGGCTACGGGCGTCGGCGAGCTTTTTCTGCAGCTTGTGAATGTCCTGCTCCGACGCTTTCAGCGCGTCGTTGAGAACATCGACCTCCGCCGTCAGCTGGTCCTTCATGTCGGTCGCCTTGCGCTTTTCGACCAAGGCCGCCTTGGCAAGGTCTTCGCGATCTTTTGACAGCGCGAGATGGGCCTTGTCGGTCCAGTCAGCTTCAAGCGTGTTT
>NZ_JBILOS010000075.1:0-9993 GCF_044374345.1 Sphingorhabdus sp.
TTGGCACGGTCGGCGCGATAGGGTGCGTGCTTCAGCCTGAAAAAGGGCCTGTTGCATCAAGCTCTGAACAGCGCGAACATGGTTGGATGTGGCGGGAAACCGTCCTGTCCGTGCGGACAGCCTTTGGGGGTTTACGAACCTTACCCCCGATGGACAGCATGCCAGCCAGCAAAGGCGGCCCGGGGGCATTAGCCTGATGGAACAAGCGGGCCTTAATCAACCAACACCATCAGCCGGAAGCACGCACCAGCGCTTCCGCGCCGGCCGTCCCCCTTTTGCACGCGGCATGGCCGCGTTCATTTACTGTAGGAAATAATCTTGCCGATGTAGGAAAGATTATCCCGTTGTCAGGTAGCGCGGTCGCCCGCTGACCGTTAAAAGCTGATCCGCGCGGACAGACGGAAATCGCGACCGGACAGCGGGACAAAATCTTTCGTGAAAGATGCCGACCGGCGGGCGACAACGTCGAAAATATTGTTGGCAGACGCAATCAGCGATATGTTGCGGTTGTTGGCAAGCGGACGCCATGTCGCGGTCGCATTGACCAAGGTGAAGCCATCGGTCGCGCTTTCGAACGGCGCTGTTTTTGTCTGGGCATCGCTCCATTCGACTTCACCGCGCAGGTCCAGGCGCGCACTGTTCATCTCCACGCCGCCCAACACACGCAAGGGTGGAATGCGCGGGACATTGCCCGCACCGCCCGAGATTTTGGCCCGCGTATAATCGGCAACAGCATCGACTTTCAGGTCCACATCGCCAAAGCTTGCCACCTTTTGCGATCCCTGAAACTCGACGCCCCAAACCTTGGCATCGTCCTGAAAATATTGGAACACGGGCAGGTCGTCTTCGACGTCACCTGTTTCCGCTTCGTAAATGAAATTGTCGAACCGGTTGCTGTACAGCGTCAGGCTGAATGCGGTGTCCGCCGTATCATAACGCGCATACAGCTCGCCATTCCACGCGCGCTCGCTCTTCAGCAACGGGTCGCCGACTTCAAATGCCTGCGTTGCGATATGCGGACCGTTGGAGAATAGCTCCTCGACCGCTGGCGCGCGGCCCGTGCGTGACAGGTTCGCGCCGATCTTCAAATCGCCGATATGGTAGCCAACGCCGAACGCGCCGGAGACATTGTTGAACGAGCGGCTGATACCTAAAGTATCCGCGCGCAGTTCGGCGGTGTCAAAACGCAACGCGACTTCGGCGTCGAGATTTCCGGCGGTGAATTCCTGCAGCGTGAACAATCCAAACTGCCGGCTTTTGTTTGGCGGGACGAATGCTTCCGCGCCAATCGCGTCCAGTTTGCGGAATTGATATTGCGCACCGCTTGCGCCGCGCCAGCCGCCGCGATCATTCTGGATAAATTCAGCGCGGGCCTCAATTCCCTTGCTGTTGAAAACGGTGCCGATCTCGTCACCTTCAAATTCGGTGTGGCTGTAATTGGCATAGCCCGCCCGCAGGCGCAGCTTTTCAAACAGGCCATCGCCCAAATCCAATTCGCCGCGGACATCGAAACGATATTGCCGCATGCCAATGGTAACCGGCGCTTCCTCTTCGTCGCCATCGCCATGTGCATGTGCATGCCCACTGCCGGGGCGGGCAGGGATGCCGTAATTGGTGTCATAAATGCTGTAGGACAGGCCGATATTGCCGCCTTCGTCGATGAACGCGATGCCGCCAGCTGCGGTCCAGCTTTTCACCGCGCTGTTGGGAATGCGGCCGCGTTGGTCGGCCAGTTCACGTGCTTCGGCGGCCTCTTCGAGATGGCCTTCACTGGCCTCTTCCGCCGCGAGATCCAGCACCTCGGCGCGCAAGCTAGGCGAGAGGATATAGCCGCCGGTGCGCAGATCATCGCTGTTGCGATAGCTGCCATCCAGATGGACGACGACCCGCTCGGTCAACGGCACATCAACCGATGCCCCGCCGGACCAATCGCGCGCCGCGCTGCCATAACCGCCAAGCGCATCGACATGCACGGCCTCATCGGGGATCGCACGCGGAATGCGCTTGTCGAGCGCGTTGACCGCGCCGCCAACGGCTTGGCCACCAAATAAAAGGACCGCCGGGCCGCGGAGCACTTCGATGCGCTCAACGGTCAGCGTATCGATGGTGACCGCATGGTCGGCAGAGGTGTTGGACGCGTCAATATTGCCAATGCCGTCGGTGAGCACGGCGACGCGGTTGCCCTGATATCCGCGCAGCACAGGGCGCGATGCACCGGGGGAAAAGCTGGTGGCCGATACGCCGGGCAGGCTGGAAAGAATGTCACCCAATTGCGCGCGGGTTTTCTCGGCCAATAGGTCCCCGGACACCGCCGAAGTTCCGGACAGAATATCGAGCCGCTCAACATAAGGCGCGGTGACAACGATTTCTTCAGTGCCGTGAAAATCATCTGTCTGCGCCGCGGCTGCCGAAGCGCCGGTGCTGCCGGTCTGTTGCGCATAAGCGGGCACGGATAGCGCAACCGACAATGCTGTCATGCTGGCGGCGAAAACGTGAAAGCGTGGGATTTTCATGAGATTGGTGTGATCCTGTCATGCATTTGGCGACTATGGAGCGATCAATATAGAATATGATATAATATATCAATACCTAATTCCCATATTGCGGCGCGCCGAAGACTGCCCTGTACGCGACACCGGGTTGCGGACGGCCAACAACGCGACTAACTATCTCGGCTATGAACATGCTCCGCTCGACATTAGATTTGATTGGCAACACACCGCTCGTTCGCCTGAAAGGCCCAAGCGATGCGGCGGGTTGCGACATTTTTGGCAAGTGCGAATTTGCCAATCCCGGCGCGTCGGTAAAAGATCGCGCGGCGTTATACATTGTGCGCGATGCCGAACGGCAGGGGCTGTTGCAGCCCGGCGGCACGATTGTGGAAGGGACGGCGGGTAATACCGGTATCGGCCTTGCGCTCGTTGCTAATGCGCTGGGGTACAAAACGATCATCGTCATGCCCGAAACGCAAAGCCAGGAGAAGAAAGACACGTTGCGCGCGCTTGGCGCGGAGCTCGTGC
The DNA here is from genome assembly GCF_044374345.1 of Sphingorhabdus sp. Lineage (GTDB taxonomy): Bacteria > Pseudomonadota > Alphaproteobacteria > Sphingomonadales > Sphingomonadaceae > Sphingorhabdus_B. The sequence goes on from NZ_JBILOS010000075.1 coordinate 3,021, forward strand.
TTGTGCCTGCTGCGCCTTATTCCAACCCCGGACATTTCGTGCACACCTCGCGCCGTTTGGCCGAGGAAACCGACAATGCGGTGTGGGCGAACCAGTTTGATAATATCGCCAACCGCCGCGCGCATATCGAAACCACGGCCGAAGAAATCTGGGCGCAAATGGAGGGCCGGGTCGATGGCTTCACCTGTGCCGCAGGGACCGGCGGCACCATCGCAGGGGTTGGGCTGGGTCTGAAGGCGAAGGATGAAAATGTCACCATCGCCCTCACCGACCCGCATGGCGCATCATTGTATAATTATTATGCCAATGGCGAATTAAGCGCCGAAGGCACGTCGGTTGCCGAAGGCATTGGTCAGGGACGCATCACCGCCAATCTCGATGGCGCGCCAATTGATACGCAGTTCCGCATATCGGACGAAGAGGGCATGATATGGGTCCGGCGTTTGTTGGCGGAGGAGGGGCTGTGCCTTGGCCTGTCGTCAGGCATTAACGTCGCCGGTGCGGTTGCCTTGGGCAAACAGCTTGGCCCAAAAGCGCGCATCGCGACGATATTGTGCGACACGGGTTTCCGTTATCTGTCGACGATTTACAATCCGGAATGGATGCGCAGCAAAAATCTAGACCCCATGCCTTGGCAAATGGACAGCGCGGCGCAATAACGCGCACGACGGTTTACAGGAGATCGCAGGTGATTGAGCAAAAGCAATCCGCAATTCAGCGTATTCAGGTCGGCGTCGTTGGCTTGGTCGTCGTGCTCCTGTTCGTAACCTTGGCGACGATGGTCTTGGATCGTGTCAGCGACAGTCCGCAGACGCCGGGAACAATGGACGCGACCCCGATTACCGAAATGAAGAAACAAACGCCGGATGAGCCACTGGCTGAACTGGGCGTGACCCCGGTGGCCAAGGATGAAAGCGCGACGCCGCCGAAGAGCGCCACACCACCGCGCGGCCGGCCGCAGTAACCATTATGACGAATTTGAGAGTGCGTTTCGGCGGCAAAAGGCGCCCGCTTTTGCTGCTGCTCGCCGTTGCTTTGCTGTTCCTGATGTCGTTGCTGGCTTATGCCTTTACCCGGCCTGCGCCCGATGGCCCGAAACAAAGCTTGGGGTTGATGACCACGCTGCCGCTGCAATGGAGCGAGGGCGGCGTTGAAGCGGACCTTGCCGACGATGCCAAGCCGCACCCTGCGTTCGCGCGGCTCAGCCAAAGCTATTATGTTCAGCCGCTCGACGATGTGCGCGACCTTGCAGAACAGCGCCTGCTGTTGTTGGCGCAGCCGCGGGCATTTAGCCCGGCCGAGCTTGTCCAACTGGATAGCTGGGTGCGCAAGGGCGGGCGTTTATTGATCCTCGCCGATCCTGCTCTGCAGTGGGGGAGCCTTTATCCGTTGGGCGATAAGCGCAGGCCGTTGTTCACATCAATGCTATCACCCTTATTTGCGCATTGGGGCCTTGAGCTTGTGTTGCCCATTGCCGATGCGGAACCGATGGCTATCCGCAAGATTGGCACGCTGAGCATCCGTACGCAGACGCCCGGCGAGTGGCTGAAGATCGGGCGCGGCGGTTCAGCGCGATGTACGATAGAGGAGGGCGGCCTTTTGGCGGATTGCACGATTGGCAAAGGCCGCGCTTTGCTCGTCGCCGACGCCGATTTACTCGATACGGCCTATTGGGAAGGGCGGGGCATGCGCGTGCTGACCGGCGGCGATGAATTCGGCAATTTGACTTGGGTGGAATCATTGCTGGCGCGCTTGCACGAAAGCGATTCCATATCCGGGGATTTTGTGGGACATTCGGGGTAGAAATGGGCTTGGCACCGGAAATCTGCGGAAAATCGATGCTGCACACCCATGTCTGCCCAAGGATTCATGCTCATTTTGCACATTATTTTTATATGAGGAAAAAAATTATATAATGTTTTCAGTATATTAATATTTAACACCCCAATTTTCCCATAAAATCCCTCTTTTCATCCATGAAATCCCTTGCTATGCAAAGTCATCCAAGGGGTGGATAACTGATAATATCGGTCGTTACGGCGTCCGCATGGCAAAGGGCTTTGCCATGATTGTCGTTCTGCGCCCTTTTTCATGGGGGTGTTCGGACGGTGTCAGCGTTGGTGGTCTATGCAGGTTCGGGGGTGTCGGGTGTCGACGCCAAGGGCCGCACGACTATACCCGCCGAGATCCGCGACAGCGTATTGCAATCCAGCGGCAGCAACAGCGTGTGCATCTCGCGCCACAGCAGCCTTCCGTGCCTCATCGGTTTTGGCAGTGCCGAACGCCTCAAACTGCGCGCAGACATCGAAGCGCAATGGCAGGGCGCCGTTAACCGCGGCACAGACTTTGACCGCGAACTGGCTGGCGTTTCCGCATCTTCCATCTTTGAAACCGCTTTTGAAGCCAGCGGCCGTTTCGTGCTGTCGCCGATGCTCAAGCATTTTGGTCGCATTGACGACCGTGCCTTTTTCTTCGGTGCGACCACGCACTTCATGCTTTGGAACCCTGACGTTTTCCTTAAGGAAGCGCCAGCCGCGTTCAACCCCGTCAAGGACGAGCTCAATTATTGGCTGTCCCAAGGCAAGCGCGACAAATGAGCGCGCCGGCCCCCCATATTCCAGTCTTACTGGATGAAGTGATTCACTCTCTAGCCATCACCCCTGGCGATGAGATCGTGGATGGTACCTTTGGTGCAGGCGGATACAGCCAAGCGATACTGGCTGGCGGTGCGCGCGTTTACGCGTTCGACCGCGATCCTGATGCACTATCAGAAGGTGCGGACCTTGCAGGCCGCAGTGAAGGCGCTTTGCGTCTTTACCCGGCCTGCTTTTCTATCATGGATGACGTTTTGAAGGCCGACGACATAATGTCGGTCGATGGCGTTGTTCTCGACATCGGTGTGTCGTCGATGCAGCTTGATCGCGCGGAGCGTGGCTTTTCTTTCCAGAAAGACGGCCCGCTCGATATGCGTATGGCGCAGGACGGCATGTCCGCCGCTGACTTTGTCAACGAAGCCGACGAAGCCGATATTGCCGACATCATCTATCGTTATGGTGAAGAGCACCGTTCGCGGCGCATCGCGCGTTCGATCGTTGCGGCACGGCCCATCGAAACTACCGCGCAACTCGCGGCCATCGTTCGTAAAGCCGTGGGCCACAAGCCCGGCGCGCCAAAAGATCCCGCCACTCGGGCTTTTCAGGCGATCCGCATTCATGTGAACCGCGAGCTCGACGAATTGACCGACGGATTGGAAGCTGCCGAGCGTATGCTTAAGCCCGGCGGTCGTCTTGCTGTTGTGACGTTCCACAGCCTTGAAGATCGCATCGTGAAGCAGTTCCTGCGTCGCCGCAGTGGCGCAGAGAGCGCTGGTTCACGTCATGTGCCAATGGTCGGCAGCGCCGGACCGCAACCTACCTTTGAAAAGGCGGATAAAGCTATTCGCCCTTCAGAAGCCGAACTTACCCGCAACCCAAGGTCGCGTTCCGCCACCTTGCGATCCGCAACCCGCACACACGCACCCGCATGGGCAACAGGAGGACTGGCAGCATGAGTCTCGCCATGCAACGACTTAGAAACCTAGGCTGGCTTGCGCTGGTGTTTATGGTTGCGATCCTGCTCTATCCGCTGTCGCTGAACGTTGCGGCGATGCACAGTAATCTTGTCGCGGTTGACCGTGAAATTATGGACACAAAGCGTGAGATCAGCTTCCTTCAGGCGGAAATCCGCACGCGCGCCAGCCTGCAGCAATTGGAAGAGTGGAACGAGCTTTTGTACGGTTATCAGCCCCCTGCGGCGGACCAATTTGTCAATGGCGAAGCTGCGCTTGCTAGCCTGACTGGTGATCTTCCTGAGACCAAGCCTGTGATGATGGCCGCTGCAAGCGTTCCGGCACCGCAAGTTGTTGCAGAGCCTGCGGTGGTAAAGGAAACAGTTGTCGAAACGCCAAAGCCAGCCGCGCCAAAGGCTGCTGCCGCTAAGGCCGTTGCCACTAAGGCCGTTGCCACTAAGGCCGCCCCCACGAAACTTGCGGCCAACGACGTTAAAATCTTCGCCACCCCGGTAAAGCGTGCTGCGGCGAAAGTAGAGGCTCCGAAAGTAGAGCAGAGCCGCACCGAGCGTTTGGCGCGGATGGATGAAAAGCTTTTGTCGGACGACCTGTTGCGCGATATTTCGGCAAAAGCAGCTAAAGAACGCCGCCGTTAATGACGCCGCAAACGGCCCGCACCACGACCCGGAAAAGCGGCGTCGGTACGCCTCCATTTGCAGCGCACGGTTTCTGGCGGCTGCTGGTTTTACTCGCCGCTTTTGGCATGTTCGTCGTCTTGCTCATCGGGCGCTTGGCGACGCTCGCCTTATTTGAAAATTCGCGGGCTTATGGGGCAACCAGCACGGAATATGTGCCCGAACGCGGCGATATTGTGGACCGCAACGGCGTTCCGTTGGCACGCAGCATCTATGGCTATGCCATTTGGGTGAAGCCCGCTGAACTGTTGGGCGACCGCAAGCAATTGGCCAACCAGCTGGCGGCCATTTTTCCCGACACACCGGCTTCAGAATTTTATGCCAAGTTGACCGCTGACAAGCCCGGCTATCTGCGCAAGCGCGCGCTGCCCGAGCAAGTCAAGCAGGTGCACGACCTTGGCGAGATTGCCATTGAATTCCCGCGTGAGGCAACGCGTCTGTACCCGCAGCATGACATGGCCGCGCATGTTCTCGGCTTCGTAAACCGCGATGGCCGTGGCGCTATGGGAATGGAGCGGGTCATGAACGATTATCTGCGCGACCCGTCGAAGCGCTCGACCCCACTGAATTTGGCTTTGGATGTCCGCGTGCAGGCCGCGCTTGAAAGCGAGCTTGCTTCGGGCATGACCGCAACGAACGCAAAAGGTGCCGCTGGCGTCATATTGGATGTTGCGACGGGTGAAGTCATCGCCATGGCAACATTGCCGTCGTTCAACCCCAACCGGCCGTCGTTCGCAAATATTCCGGACCTTGGACAGCCGATTGTCGATGGCCGCTATCCCATTTCGCGGCAAACGAACAACGTCACCAACCGCGTGTATGAACTCGGATCCACCTTCAAACCGCTGACCGTGGCTGCTGCGTTGGACGCAGGCACCGTGCGTGACCTTTCGGTTCGGTATGATGCGACCAAGCCGCTTCAATTCGGCAGGTTCAAAATCCGGGATTCGCATCCGTCGGACCGCTGGATGAACACGCCCGAGGCGTTGATCCACAGTTCGAATATTGTAACCGCACAAATTTCTGACCAATTGGGTGCTGCCCGTATGGATGCGATGTTGCGTACTATGCATTTTAATGCGCGTCCCGACATCGAATTGGCAGAAAAGGCGATGCCGCTCTATCCCAAATCATGGGATCGCCTGACCAATATGACCGTGGGTTTCGGACATGGTATCGCGGTTACACCCATGCATTTGGCCAGCGCATATGCCGCGATGGTCAATGGCGGCATTTATCGCCCGGCCACGATGTTCAAGACGAAACCGGATGCTAAAATTCCCGGCAAGCGTGTCTTTTCCGCGGCTACCAGCGCACGGATGCGGCAGCTAATGCGGATGATCGTCGTCGACGGCACGGGCAACAAAGCCGACGCCTTGGGCTATCGCGTCGGTGGCAAGACAGGCTCCGCCGAAAAACCCGGCGTTGGCGGTTACAACCGTACGCTGGTTGTTTCGACCTTTGCAGCGGCTTTCCCGATGGATAACCCGCGTTATGTTGTGCTTGTCATGCTGGATGAGCCTCAAGGCACCGAAGCATCAAGCTTTCAGCGGACGGCAGGCTACACCGCGGCGCCGGTGGTGCAAAAGACGATTACACGCATCGGTCCGTTGATGGGAATTATCCCTGACATGAAACGCGATGTTGATGTATCGGAACTCATGCCTTTATTGTGGAAGGCGAAGGGAGAGCAATAGTGAAGCTCGGGCAATTGGTAAGCGATGCCGATCCGGCATTTGCCGACAGAACAGTGACCGGCTTTGCCATCGACCATCGGAAGATTGCGCCCGGAACGGTTTTTGGTGCCTTTGAAGGTGCCAGTTTCAATGGTGAAGATTTCATCGATGCCGCGATTGCCGCCGGTGCGGTGGCCATCGTCGCGCGTCCGGAGGCAAAAGTAACAGGCGCATTGCATATCGCGGATGCGGAACCACGCCGCGCCTTTGCGCAATTGGCCGCCAATTATTTCCGTCCCTTTCCCGGGCAGATTGCCGCCGTCACGGGCACAAATGGCAAGACATCAACCGCTGAACTCACCCGTCAGCTGTGGCGTATGGCGGGGCACAATGCAGCGTCGATCGGCACATTGGGCATTACAACGGCGTCGGACCAGACGACAACGGGTCTGACAACGCCCGACATCGTGACCTTTCTTGCGAACATGTCCGGTCTGGCCCGCGAAGGCGTAAGCCACGCGATATTTGAAGCATCCAGCCATGGCCTTTCCCAATATCGCAGCGAAGGCGTTCGGGTTTCGGTGGCCGCATTCACGAATTTGAGCCGCGATCACCTGGATTATCATGGCACGATGGAAAACTATTTCGACGCGAAGATGCGTTTGTTCGACGAGGTTGTCGATGAAAATGGCTGCGCCGTCATCTGGGCCGACGATGTCTGGTCGGACCAAGTCATTGCACGGGCGCGTAAACGCGACCTGCGGATGATTACCGTGGGCGAAAAGGGCAAGGGTGTGCAATTGCTCTCGCGCGAAGCCACGCAGCTTGGCCAGACGCTTGAGCTGCGGATTCAAGGCGACGTGTACAAAGTGAAGCTGCCGCTGATTGGTGCCTATCAAGCCGCAAACGCGCTTGTCGCCGCTGGCGTCGTGATGGCGAGTGGCGGCGACGTGGAAAGCCTGCTGTCGCATCTCGCGCGGTTGCAGCCCGTCCGTGGCCGATTGGAGCGCGCCGTCATCACCAAGAGCGGCGCACCGGTCTATGTCGATTATGCG
>NZ_JBILOS010000153.1:0-2833 GCF_044374345.1 Sphingorhabdus sp.
GCTGTCTTCGACTTCAGCAACAAAATCCATGACGGTCAGGCTGTCCCATTCCAAATCACCTGCAAAAGTGGTGGTCTCGCCAACCTCGACACCTTTTTTGTTAAATGGCTCAATCAAGCCCTTTAGGCGATCAAACATTTCACTGCGGTCGGTCATACGTAAATCCTCAAATTATGTGACGGGCAATGCGCCATATCGGCGCGCTATGGCAAGGGAATAAGGCAGTATGAGGGCAAAGCCATGCGTCTACATCCACCCCTGCGCGCGATACCAGCTTGCGGTGTCTTTCAACCCCTTGGGCGTCGCGATTTCCGGCGCCCAAAGCTGGGGCGCGGGCGCAGCATCGCGATTGATTGTCCAGTCGGGATGTGCCAGATAATTGGCGCGATCGGGTGTCAGTTTCGCCTTTGCACCGCGCACCGCACGGTCGGCCCATCCGGCAAATTTCAGCAGAAACGCAGGCGCGTGCACCGTTATGACATCGCGCCCGACCGCAGCACCAATGGCCTTGGCAAAACCGGCGTGGCTCCACCCGCCCTTTGTTCCGTCATCTGCCTCAAACACGCATTTCGACACATTATCCGCCGACAGCAACGTCACCAGCAAGCGGGCCAGATCATCGACATGAATGACGGACACCCTTCCGCGCGGCGGCAGCAATGCCCACCCCTTGGCGGCGATGCGGAACATATCGAACATTTCGGTGTCGCCGGGGCCGTACACACCGGGCGGACGAATGACGGTCCAGTCGAGCGATGATGTGCGCACGAGCGCTTCGGCTGTGGCCTTACTCGCGCCGTACATCGAAAGCTCCGGATGGCGCGCAGCAAGCGAAGAGACGCACACAAAACGGCTGATGCCAGCCAATTGGGCAGCGGCGAGGATATTCGCGGTGCCGGTAACATTCCCGCTTTCAAAACCAGCCGCATCGGGCGCGTTGACGACGCCTGCGACATGCAAGACGGCATCGGCGCCTTCGCACAATTCGGTGAGGCTTGCGGTATCATTTAGGCTGCCATGAACCCAACTGACGCCCGCTTTTTTGTGCTGGTCCCGCCGCGTCAGCGCGCGGACATGCCAACCAGCGGCAATCAACCGATCCAGCGTGATCCGTCCGACAAAACCCGTCGCTCCGGTTAGCGCGACTGTTTTCACAAAAGGACCAACTGATCGCGGTGTACAAGCACAGAGCGCGGCACGGTGCCCAAGATATCCGCCAATTCGCTGGAACGATGGCCGCAAATGCGGGCGGCATCGACGGCATCATATTCGGAAAGGCCGCGCGCGACCGCAACGCCGTCATCATCACTGATGTCGATAACGTCGCCGCGTTTAAACTCACCCTCCACCGACAAGGCGCCTGCGGGTAACAAGCTGCTGCCCGAGCTGAGCGCCTGAATGGCGCCAGCATCGACGCGGATGCGGCCCTTGACGGTTAGCCGTCCGCCCAACCAGCTTTTGCGTGCTGATCCCCCGTCGCGCGGCGCAAAAAAGGTCGAAGGCCCGCCCGTTTCAAGCGCGGCGATCGGGTGATCGCGAAGTCCGGAGGCGATGACCAAACCGATGCCAGCGCGTGTCGCAATGTCGGCGGCATCCAGCTTCGACGCCATGCCGCCCGACCCCATGCCAGAGGATGAACCCTCCGCCACCATGACGCGCACGCGGCCGTCAATTTTTGCGATTGTCGGCAACAATGTCGCACCCGGCAAATGGGGCGCGCGGTCGAACAGGCCATCGACATCCGACAGCAAAATCACCCCACTGGCGCCAGCCGCCTGCGCAACGCGTGCGGCGAGCCGGTCATTGTCGCCAAAGCGGATTTCTTCAGTGGCGACGCTGTCATTTTCATTGATGACGGGAACCGCCCCTGCACCCAAAAGGCGATCGAGCGTAGCGGCAATGTTCAAATAGCGGCGGCGATCCTCCAGATCATCAAGCGTCACGAGCATTTGCGCCGCAGCAAGCGACTGGGCGTCCAATAACTCTGCCCAAATGCCCGACAGCACAATTTGCCCAACCGACGCCGCGGCCTGCGCATCGGCGAGGCTGCTGCGGCCGCCTTTTTCAAAACCCAAACGGCGCGCGCCCAATGCAATCGCGCCGGAGGTGACGATAACGATCCGCTGCCCGGCCTGATGCCGCGCGCTGATATCCGCAACGAGCGTTTCCAACCATTGCCGCCGCACATTCCCGTCGGGCTGCACCAGCAGTGACGATCCGACCTTGACCACCAACAGCGGGCAAGATGTCGGCAGAAATGCGGCGTTTAGATCGGCGACCATGTCCCGTCCTCGGTAATGCCATCGGCCTTTGCGCCTTCAATCCCGCTTTTGGCGGGCAGCGCTTCCAAGATCCGGTCGAGCACAAGATCAACGCCCTGCCCCGTCGCGCCGGAAATGGATATCACATCCAACGCGCCGGCTGCCTGCAATTGCTCGGCAATGTCGGCCATCAATTCGGGATCAAGCAAATCGCCCTTGTTGAGCGCAACAATCTGCGGCTTTTCATCCAACGCCGCGCCATATTCGCTCAGTTCGTCACACACGATATGCCACGCGGCAATGGGATCATCCTGCGTCGCGTCAATCAAATGAATGAGGATGCGGCACCGTTCGATATGGCCCAAAAAGCGATCGCCAATGCCAACGCCTTCGGCTGCGCCAGCGATAAGCCCTGGAATATCCGCCAGAACGAACTCGCGCGATTTATGATCGACCACACCCAATTGCGGGCGTGTCGTCGTGAACGGATAATCGCCAACCTTCGCCTTGGTATTGGACACCTGATTGATGAAGGTCGATTTGCCCGCGTTCGGCATGCCGACAAGTCCGGC
>NZ_JBILOS010000027.1:0-24287 GCF_044374345.1 Sphingorhabdus sp.
AGCGGCTGGGGCAGGTGCGTTTCCTGGCTGTAAATGCCTGTCAGCACATTGACGACAAGGTCATGTACTTCGAGAATGAGGCTATCGGTCATATCACTCCTTAACGTGACCAGCGGGCGAAAATAGCGGTAGGCAAAAGCATGCCCCGCCCCTGTTCACGCACCGCGAGTTCACCAAATTCAACCTTGCCGCCAAGGTCGGCAAAATGGGATTTCAGCAGCCCGCCCAACGCCAGCGCAGACATGCGCACCGCGTAGACGGTCAGAAATAGAAACTTTGATTCCGCATCAAGCAACTTGCGGCAATTGGCGATCAGTTCGGGCAGGTCTTCCTCAAGCCGCCACACTTCGCCGTCGGGACCACGACCATATTTGGGTGGATCCAGCAATATGCCATCATAACGTTTTTCCCGGCGCACTTCGCGTGCCACGAATTTGGCGGCGTCGTCGACGATCCAGCGAATAGGACGGTCGGACATGCCCGACATTTCGGCATTGGACCGTGCCTGCGCAACCGATTTCTTCGACGCGTCGACATGCACCATCTGCGCGCCCGCTGCTGACAAAGCGAGGGTGCCAACGCCGGTATAGCCAAACAGGTTCATCGCGACGGGATCGGTTACGCCTGCCAACTGTCCGCGCATCCACCGCCACACCGGGTCCATATCCGGGAAAAAGCCGAGGTGACGGAATGGCGTGCAGGATGCGGTAAAGTGCACCTCATCATTCCATGCGAGCGGCCAGCCATCCATGGGAACGGGTTTGTTGTTGTACCAACGCCCGCCGCCGTCATCGTCGGATCCGGGAACGAATTCGGCATCTGCGGGCCATTCGTCGAGCGCAGGCGCCCACATCGCTTGCGGTTCCGGCCGAATGAAGCGGCGGTCACCATAGGATTCATATTTCCGCCCATTGCCTGAATCGATGAGCGTGTAATCGCTGCGCGGCTCGCTGATCAGGGTGACGAAATTCTGTTCCATATTTTAGCGAACGGCGCGCGCCAGCACATAGTCACGCACGGCGTCATATGTGCCCGGCAAGACATCAAAACGTTCTTCGCGGTCGAACAGGTGCGAGACACGCGCGGGCAAAGCAGGGCGAACGCCGGTTGCATTTTCCACTGCGTCCGGGAACTTGGCGGGGTGCGCGGTTGCCAATGTAACGACCGGCGTTTCTGGTTTGATGCCTGATGCCCGCGCCGCGTGCAGTGCGATTGCGGTATGGGGATCAATAATCTGGTCCGCCGCGCCATAGGCCCAGCGCATGGCGGAGGCCATCTGGTCCGCATCGGCGCGCGCGCTCGACAATAATGCAGATTTTTTCCGCATGTCGGGTGACAGAACCATTTTGCCCATTTTCTCGAACCATTTCATCCGCGCTGCGGTTGTCGATCCATCGCGACCTTCAAGGTCAAACAGCAGCCGTTCAAAATTGCTCGACACCTGAATATCCATCGATGGCGCTGCGGTCGGGGTTACGCCCAACACCGAATAGTCACCCTTTGACAGGGCGCGATGCAAGATGTCGTTGATGTTGGTGGCGACAATCAGCCGTTCAATCGGCAAGCCCATTTGCGCGGCAACATAGCCGGCAAACACATCGCCAAAATTTCCGGTCGGGACGGAAAAGGCAATTTTGCGCTCAGGTCCGCCCAATCGCAGCGCGGCATAGAAATAATATACCACCTGCGCCATCAGGCGGGCCCAGTTGATGGAGTTTACGGCGGATAAAGTGAGCGGGCCATTGACATCCTTGTCGCTGAACATCCGCTTTACCATCGCCTGCGCGTCGTCGAAGCTGCCTTCAATCGCGATGTTGTGGACATTGGGCGCTAGGATGGTTGTCATCTGCCGCCGCTGGACGTCAGAGACGCGGTTATGCGGGTGCAGCATGAAGATTTCGATTTGTGCGCGTCCGGCAACGGCATCGATTGCCGCTGATCCTGTGTCGCCCGATGTCGCGCCGACAATGGTCAGTTTTTTATCCGTGCCCGACAAGAATCGTTCAAACAATTGGCCCAGCAATTGGAGCGCAACGTCCTTGAACGCCAAGGTTGGCCCGTGAAACAGCTCCAGCAGCCAGTGCTGCCCATCAAGCTGCACCAGCGGCGTTGTCGCCGAATGGGCAAATGAACCATAAGCCGTCGAACACAGGCTTTTGAGTTCAGCCTCGCTCAATACACCCGCGGTAAACGGTGCCATAACGCGCGCAGCCAACTCGACATAAGACAGGCCGCGCATCGCCTTTATATCTTCTGTCGAAAATTGCGGCCAATGGCGTGGGACATATAGTCCGCCATCTCGGGCCAGACCCGTTAGGGTGACGCCTGCAAAATCGAGCGCGTCCGCATTGCCGCGGGTGCTGATATAATCTGTTCCGTTAATCGTCATAGCGCGCACGCGGTTACCCGCGACGCCGCATTTAGGCAAGATTATTGCAAATCAGCCCGGACAAATTCGGCACATCTTTCACCGATCATGATGCTGGGCGCATTTGTGTTACCGGAAACAAGGCGCGGCATGATGCTGGCATCCGCGATATAAAGCCCTTCGATGCCACGATATTTCAGGCGCGGGTCGACAACATCGTTCGCATTGGGCCCCATGCGGCACGTGCCGACGGGATGGTATACGGTATCTGCGCGACTGCGGATCAGATCATCCAAGGCGGCATCATCATTCAGATCGACAGGATGGCGATTCTTTCCACCATAAGCGGCAAGCGCAGGTGCTTCGAAAATCCGGTGCATGGCGCGCACGCCGCTGCGCAATGTGGCCATGTCGCGATCGTCGGTCAAGAATGCCGGGTCAATCAGCGGGGCCGCGCTTGCATCGGTTGATGCGAGGCGCACGGTGCCACGGCTTTCGGGCCGCAAGACACAGGCATGGCAACTGAACCCATGACCTTTCACTTTGGAACGGCCATGGTCTTCCAACATGGCGGGGACGAAATGATATTGAATATCAGGGGCTGGCAAGCTTGGGTCCGAACGCCAAAATCCGCCTGCTTCGGCAAAGCATGTGGTCATCACGCCTGTGCGCTTGCGGCGATGTTCGATAATCGCCTTTACCATCTTTACGGTGCCGGCCAGCGAATCTCCGAAAAAGTCGTCCTTTGACTGTGTTTCAAAGCTGGAGACATAATCGATATGATCTTGCAGGTCGGTGCCGACGGCTTGTTTGTCGTGGACGACATCCACGCCAACGCTGCGCAGATGGTCGGCCGGGCCAATGCCCGACAGCATCAATATTTGCGGCGATCCAAATGCGCCTGCGGACAAAATCACAGCGCCGCGTGCCTTGATAGTGCGTTTTTTGCTTCGGCCTTGGCGAATGACAACGCCTGTGGCGCGTCCGTTTTCGACGATAATCTTTTCGGTCAGTGCACCGGTGATGACTTCCATCCGGTCGCGTGCTGGTTCGACATAGGCGCGCGCGGCGGTCCAGCGTTCGCCACCCTTTTGCGTGACCTGATACAGGCCAAATCCGTCCTGCGTCGCGCCGTTGAAGTCATTATTGACCGGCAACTGCAACTCGGCAGCCGCTTCAATGAAGGCAAGGCTGCCGGCCTGCGGCCAGCGTTGGTCAGACACGGACAGCGGTCCACCTGATCCGTGAAAGGCATCAGAACCGCGTTCATTGTCTTCGCAGCGTTTGAAATAGGGCAACACGTCGTCATAGGACCAGCCATCGCAACCCAGTGCGGCCCAATTGTCATAATCATATTTGTGGCCACGGATGTAGACCATCGCGTTAATCGCGCTCGACCCGCCAAGGCCTTTGCCGCGCGGTTGATATCCGGTGCGGCCATTCAGGCCCTTTTGCGGGACGGTTTCATATTTATAGTTCGATCCATTGCGGATGAATGGCATGAAACCAGGCGTTTTGATCAACATATTGTTGTTGGTGCCGCCGGCCTCGATCAGGCAGACCTTATATTTGCCACCTTCCGAAAGACGGCCAGCTGCAGCGCTCCCCGCTGACCCGCCACCAATCACGATGATATCAAATTCGTCCATATCGCCTGCTCCTCTAACGCCAAGGTTTAAGCGGACGATTAAATACTGGCAAGGGTGTAAATAGCGCTAGTCGGCCTTTGCCTCTCGGCCTTCAAGCCAGCGTGCGCGGATCATATCCGATGTTTCGCGGCTGCCATCGTGGCTCCACCCCGGCTCGCGCACAAGGTAGGACAATTTGTGACGCCATGGCGCCGACCAGAGGTCTTTGAATATACCCACCCATTCGTGAAAAACGCTCCACAGCAGGTTGAACGTTCCGAGTTGCCGAACAATCCCGTAGCGGATTTTCTCGCTTTCTACTTCTTCGGTAAAGGTCCCGAACATGCGATCCCAGATGATGAAAACACCTGCATAATTGCGGTCGAGATAGCGGGGGTTGGTCGCGTGATGCACGCGATGATGGCTTGGGGTATTCATCACATATTCGAACCAGCGCGGGAATTTGCCGATGGCTTCGGTATGGATCCAGAATTGATAAATAAGGTTAAACGCGCCAACAAAAAGCAGCATGGCCGGGTGAAATCCGATGAGTGCCAAAGGAATGCGGAAGATAAAGCCAAGGGCAATGAAACCGGTCCATGTCTGACGCAGCGCCGTGGAGAGATTATAATGCTGGCTTGAATGATGGTTTACATGGCTGGCCCAAAACCAGCGGACGCGGTGTCCGGTGCGATGCGCCCAATAATACGCCAGATCGTCCAAAACAAAGCATAAGGGCCACGCCCACCACACCCAGCCGATCTCGAACAACCGGTTCTCATACATCCACATCGCCAGGCTGAACACCAACGCGCCGGTGAGCGCGCCTGCAACCGTGCTGCCGGTGCCGAGCGCGAGTGACGTCAAGGTGTCGCGCGGTTCATATTTCTCTGGCGCACGGCTGCGTGCCCATAGCATTTCTGCGACGATGAGGATGATGAACGCCGGAATGGCATAATCCACTGGGCTGAAAAGTTCAGGCATGCCTATTTCCCATGTTATGCTGACCGTTGTTCAAATGCCGAAGGCCAGATGCCCATGACGGTGCTTGTTCACCCAAATTGAGCGTTATGGTTCCAAATGTCTTCTCGCCGGTTCCGATGGTGAGGAAATTCTGGTCCAGACGGGATTCGCTGTGCCGGTCGAGCAAACGTCCAGCCCATTGCACACCGTGGCGACGGATCAGCATGTGCCGGCCCTGATCGTCACGCAGCAATGCCGCGATACCCGCTTTGTCGATTGCGATGTCTACCGGATTGAACCCACAGATCGTCTCTTCGGCAATGTCACGCGCCTGCGCTTCGCTGTGGATGCGGACGTCGCCGCCCAAGCGCCAAAACCGTGCGAGCCACGCGATAAACAAAATCGATGCAATCGACCCTGCCAGTTGCAGCAATTCTGCCATCAAGAAGCCCGTCCGCGCAACATATCCATCATCGCTGCAACGGGCGACAGATCATAGCCTGCGTCAGCAGCCTGTTCCGAAAGGACGGCGGGATGATCGCCCTTCGCCGCGCGGGCCAATGCCCATAACAAAGTCGATCGGGTCCCTGACCGGCAATAGGCCAATATCTTGCCGTCTGCATTTTCAATGGCATCGGCCATGGCCGTGACCTGCCATTCGGCAAAGCCGGCATGTGTCACAGGAATGGCGACATAAGCGATGCCGGCAGCTTGCGCCGCGGCGGCGATTTCGGCGCCTGATGTCTGGTCGGCGGATTCATCTTCGGGACGGTTGTTGATGATCAATGAAATGCCCGCGGCTTTCGCCTCCGCCACGTCGGAAAGGCTGATTTGCGGTGCGGCGAAAAACGTGTCTGTCAACTTACGGAACATCAGCAAATCCTATCATTTGCCGCACAAAGCGGTCATCTGCCCTTCGCCTTATTTTAATCTGCAATCGATAACAAGAATGGACCGCGCATTGGCGAGAAACGCCCCGCTAAAACTGCGCGATGACCGATAGGAAATCTTCGCCATAGGCTTCTAACTTGCGTGCGCCGACACCGCTAATTCGGCCTAAGGCGTGGATGTTGGTTGGCTTGGTCAAAGCCATTTCGCGCAAAGTTGCGTCGTGAAAAATCACATAAGGCGGCACGCCCACAGCTTCGGCCAGCGCGCGACGTTTGGCACGCAGCGCCTCGAACAACGGGTTGCCAACGGGATTGTCCGGTCGACCAGCGCGGCGTTTGTTGTCCGGCTTTACGATCGCAATCTGGATATTTTGGTCGCCGCGCATAATCGCGCGGGCATCGCCAGCCAGTTTCAGGCCGCCATGTTCGTTGGCTACCATTGCCCCGCGTGCCTGCAAGGCGCGAGACAAGGGCTTCAGCATCGCTGCCTCTGCCTTGCTTACAATCCCGAACACCGAAAGCTGGTCATGCCCCAATTGGGTTATGCGGTCATCTTTACTGCCCGTCAGGACCTTTTCCAAATGGCCCATGCCGAACATCTGCCCGGTGCGATAGGCGGCGGACAAGAGCTTGCGTGACAGTTCAGTGGCGTCGTGGACGTCGGGGGCATTCAGGCAATTGTCGCAATTGCCGCATGATTCAGGTGGGCTTTCCCCAAAGTGACGCAGCAGCACCGCACGCCTGCACCCGGCTGTTTCCACAAGATATGACAAAGCAGCAACACGCGCCAATTCCGCCTCGCGTCGTTCGGGAGGAAGCTCGCTCAGGCGCATGCGGGCGCGGGTGAAGTCTCCGGCGGACCACAGCATATGTGCCACCGCCGGGTCACCATCGCGTCCGGCGCGGCCGCTTTCCTGATAATAGGATTCGATAGATTTCGGCAGGCCAGCATGCACGACAAAGCGCACATCGGGCTTGTCGATGCCCATGCCAAACGCCACCGTCGCAACCATCACCATGTCTTCGGAAGACACAAACTCTGCCTGCGCCCGCGCCCGTGTCTGCGGTTCCATACCGGCGTGATAGTACAGCGCCTTGCGGCCAGTATCCGCGATTTGGGCCGCAATCTTTTCGGTGCGGTCACGGGTCTGGGCATAAACGATGCCCGCGCCCGGCAGGCTTTTTACCAATGCAGCGATGCCGCTGTTCGGCGCGGCAGTGGCGGCATAGCGGATGTTGGGTCGGTCAAAACCGGCCACCATGACGCCATCGCGCGGAATGCCCAGTTGCTCGGCAATATCGTCGCGCGTGTGGGTGTCTGCGGTTGCAGTCAGCGCAAGGCGCGGCACTTCGGCAAAGTCGTCGAGCAATGGACGCAGCAGCCGATAGTCCGGGCGAAAATCATGCCCCCATTCGGAAACGCAATGCGCTTCATCAATAGCAAAAAGCGCGATTTTGGTCTCATGCAACAGGTTGCGAAATTCTTGCCCTGATGCCCGTTCCGGCGCGACATATAACAGGTCTAGGTCGCCAGCACGAAAACGGCTGATCGTTTCTGCGCGGTTGTCGTCGGCTGATGTCAATGTTGCCGCGCGAATGCCAACGGCGTCGGCCGCGCGCATTTGGTCATGCATCAGCGCGATGAGCGGCGAAATGACAATGCACGTGCCGTCCATGATGACCGCGGGCAATTGGTAACATAATGACTTGCCTGCACCCGTTGGCATGATGGCCAAGGTGCGTTGACCCGCAAGCACCCGCGACACCACCTGTTCCTGCTGTCCGCGAAATTCGGGAAAGCCGAAAATGCGGTGCAACACATCAGATGGGGTGGGGGACGGAGCGACGGAGGCCATGCCACGCCCTAGCGTGACTGAAGTGTCAGTGACAGAGTGCAGTTGCCGTCAAACCAAGTCGCTTGTGGATAGCGCACGATTATGCCGAAGGGACGGCCTCTTCTTCAGCTTCGCTTTGCTGCCGTGCCCACATTTCGGCATAAAGCCCGCCTTTGCGCAGCAGTTCGTTATGCGTCCCCTGTTCGGCAACGCGCCCGGCATCCAAAACCATGATCTGGTCGGCATCGACGATGGTCGACAGCCGGTGGGCGATGATGATGGTCGTGCGGCGTTCCGAAATGCGGTCAAGCGTCGCCTGAATTTCGGACTCGGTGCGGCTATCGAGCGCGCTGGTCGCTTCATCAAGGATGAGGATTGGCGGATTTTTCAGCAAGGTCCGCGCAATGGCCACACGCTGCTTTTCGCCGCCGGACAGTTTTAGCCCGCGTTCGCCGACCTTCGCGGCATATTGCTCCGGCAGTGACTCGATAAAGCCGTGAATCGATGCGCCGCGTGCAGCCTCTTCGATTTCGCTTTGGCTCGATCCCTCACGGCCATAACCGATATTATAGCCGATGCTGTCGTTGAACAGCACGGTGTCTTGCGGCACAATGCCGATGACGCTGCGCAGGCTGGATTGCGTCACATCGCGCAGATCCTGCCCGTCGATGGTAATGCGGCCGCCGGTGATGTCGTAAAAACGGTATAGCAGCCGCGCAATGGTCGATTTGCCAGCGCCCGACGGTCCCACCACCGCAAGCGTATGCCCGGGCTCAATTTTAAAACTGACGCCATTCAGGATTTGTCGGTCGGGGTCATAGCCAAAGCGCACATCTTCAAACGCCACCGCGCCGCCCGACACGGCCAAGGCAGGCGCACCGGGCTTATCCGTGATTTCTGCGGGCGTATCGATCAGGTCGAACATCGCGGCCATATCTGTCAGGCCTTGGCGAATGGTGCGGTACACCATCCCAAGCATATCCAGCGGCCGGAATAGCTGCGCCAACAAGGTGTTGACGGTGACAACGTCGCCGGTTGTAAATTGCCCGCGCGACCAGCCCCAGACAACATAGCCCATGGCACCGGCCATCATCACATTGGTGATCAGCGACTGCCCGATATTCAGCGCGGCCAGCGAGTTTTCCGATTTGACGGCCGCGTTCGCATAATGATGGACCACCTCAGCATAGCGCTGCGTTTCCCGCTTTTCAGCGTTGAAATATTTGACGGTTTCATAATTGAGCAGACTGTCGACCGACTTTGCGACGGTCTGCGTATCCAGCTCGTTCATTTCCTCGCGCAATTTGTTGCGCCAGTTGGTGATGACGGTGGTGTAGGCGATGTAGCTGACGACCATGATCAGCGTCGCCGCAACCATGCCCCAACCAAATTCAATCTTGAAATATGCGGAGACCAGAACGAGCTCAAGCAAGGTCGGTGCGATGTTGAACAGCAGGAAATAGAGCATGATATCGATGCTCTTCGTCCCGCGTTCGATAACCTTGGTCACCGCACCTGTTCGGCGGTTCATATGAAAGCGCATTGATAGGTTATGCAAATGGCTGAACACATTTTCGGCCAAACGGCGGGTGGCTTCTTGCCCGACGCGCTCAAAGACAACGTTGCGCAGATTGTCGAACAAGACGCCGCCAAAACGCGCACCCGCATAAGCGGCAACGAGCGCAATCGCGATGGCGACGCTGTCTTCCATGCCGGGAACCATGCGGTCGATGGCCTGGCCATAGACCCACGCCATGCTCAACTGAATAAGCTTGGACACCACGACCAGCAGCAACGCAAACACAATGCGTGCGCGCAGGCCAGTTTCGCCCTTTGGCCATAAATATGGCAAGAACCGCCGCATCACGGCGAAATCGGGCTTGGCGTCTGAACTGGGGGCTAATGGTGGCACAGGGGCCGTATAATTAGATTAAGCGAAAGCGCAAACGTCCATCATGTGCGACCCGAAAGCAGCAACCATGTCGCGACCGCATTAATGCCCGTATATACTCCATAGGTCAGCGCGACCGCCCACGACCCGTCATTGGCAAACCACAGCGCGCCCATCAGCAACGCCAGTTCGATGGCGTAGCTGCCATAGGGACTGAACTGCGGGCTGAAGTAGCGCTTGGTTTCTTCAACGAACGGATGTCCGGATTCTGAAACTGCCTTGTGCATGGCAAAATTGGCAACGCCCATCACGAAGCAGACAATCAGCAGCATAAACTTGCTTTATGGTCCTTCGCGGATGGCGCGGGCTTCATTGCGTTCCGATTGCCGCTCAAGCGCGACCTTAATCATCGCGATAATGGGGTCCGCCAGTGCAAGACCCAATATGCCAAACAAAGCGCCAAACAGAATCTGCGCGCCAAGGACAAGCGCTGGCGCGAGATCGACTGCCCGTTTGGCGACCATCGGCACAATCAGATAGCCGTCGACCATCTGGACCACGAAATATACGAAGATCGCATAAAGACCGACATCAACACCCGCCGAAAATCCGACGAGGATGATAAGTGCGCCCGACACGATAGCGCCGATATTGGGCAAAAACGCCAACAAGCCCGTCAGCACACCCAAAAGCGCCGCCATGGGTACGCCGCCAAGGCTGAGCAATATCCAGGTGCCAAAACCTTCCACCGCCATGCCGAGCAACCGGCCCGCCATCAGGCGGCGCAACACGCTGCCCATTTTGGCGGCGGTGACATAGAAATGCTCGCGCTCGGACAAAGGCAGCATCCATGCGACGCCGCGTTCATACATACGTGGTTCGGCGGCAATGAATATGGCGAGCACCAGCATCATCGCCATGTTGGTCACTGTGCCAACCACCGAAGAGACCGCTTCAGTTACGCGGCCGACGGAGTTCAAAATCTGCGTGCCGAGGCTTTTGACATCTTCTGCCGATATGTTGAATCCGGCCGCAGCGATGCGGTTGCCAATGGATTCAATCTGCGCTTCGACAATAGCCTGAAGGCTGGCGGCCTGCGCGGCAAGTTCGGATCCCGTGAAGACAAATGTCCAATACATGAAACCGAATACGGCAAGGACGACGATGGTCAGGCGGATACCGCGCGGGATCGGCAACACCCGGCCAAGCAAACGTGCGCCGCCATCAAGCATCGCCGCAAGGACAAGGCCGCCCATGATGAGCAATAGTGGCTGGGCTAACCATACAAGTCCGAAAACAAGCAGCGTCATACCAATCCAGACCGCCGCCCGTTTGATCTCGGTGCGGATTATGGGGTCGTAAAGCTCTGTCGGGCCTACCTCTTCGCGAAATGCGCCTTCCTGCACCGCAGTTTTTCTGCGCGCGCGCCGTGTCTTAGCGGGTTTTGCGGCAGGGGTGTCTTTCGCGATATCATTCACTTGAACGGACCTTTTTTGGACGCAGACTGGTGCCCGCGCGGTCAC
This sequence comes from Sphingorhabdus sp., assembly GCF_044374345.1. Classification (GTDB taxonomy): domain Bacteria; phylum Pseudomonadota; class Alphaproteobacteria; order Sphingomonadales; family Sphingomonadaceae; genus Sphingorhabdus_B. Next base: position 11,099 of record NZ_JBILOS010000027.1, read on the forward strand.
CGCGCAGCGATGAAATCCACGTTGCGGGGTTCAGGCCAGTGCTGCCATCGACGGAGAAGGTAATGATTTCCGCACGGCCGCCGATGCGATCCCATGATACCGGGCCGCCAAGGCCACCCAGTGCTTCGGGTACACGGCTGTCCGAGCTATTGTCGCGGTTATCGCCCATTAAGAACACATGGCCTGCGGGTATTTTTACCGGCTCCATATCATCGGTCTCGCGTCTGCGGGCATCGATGGTGTCATATTGCACGCCATTGGGCAGGGTTTCGCGAATGACGGGCAAATGACATGTCATCACGCCATCATCGCCGCGCGTCAGTGCGCCCGGGAAATCATAATCATTGCATGGATTGTTGGCATCGACAGGCAAAACCAGATTGGGCTGGGTATCTTGCCTAACGGGTTTGCCGTTCAGGAAAATCTGACCTTCGCGCAAGGCTATCGTGTCACCGGGCAGCCCAATGACGCGCTTGATCCAGTCCTGATATTTGCCCTTCGGCGTCAAAATCACAATATCGCCACGGGCCGGCATTTTCCCCCAGACCCGCTTCTGGCTTTCCGGAAGGGGGACGGCCAGCGCCTCTACTTCCTCGCGCAGCACCAGCCAGCGAAATATCGCGACCGGATTGGGAATGGTGGGCGAGACATGGCTCCAGCCATATGGATATTTGCTCACGAACAACCGGTCGCCCACCAGCAATGTCGGCATCATCGATATTGACGGGATATAAAAGGGCTTTGCAATGAAGCTGTGAAACGCAAGAACGGCCATCAACAGCCAGAACATCCCTTTGATTTCCGCCCATGCAGCCGACGCCCAGCCGGGTTTTTCAGGGGTTGGGGTGGACGGGACATTGGGGTCGATAGTGTCGGTGGTCAAACTGGTCATGCCTTTTGCGATGGTAACGCTTCGATAATGACAAATGCCTGCGCCCATGGGTGGTCATCAGTCAGTGTCAGATGAATATGGGCGTCATAGCCCGAAGGAATCATTGCGTCGAGCCGCGCTTTTGCACCGCCCGTCAGCGCCAGCGTTGGCGCGCCTGACGGCGCGTTGACGACGCCGATGTCTTTCATGAACACGCCACGTTTGAATCCGGTTCCAACAGCTTTGGAAAAAGCCTCTTTGGCTGCAAAGCGTTTGGCATATGTGCCCGCCCGCGTGAATGGCCGCTTGCCAGCCTTGGCGCGTTCGATGTCGGTAAAGACGCGCTTTTCAAACCGTTCGCCAAAGCGCTCAAGCGAGTTCGCGATGCGCTCAATATTGCATAAGTCGGAACCAAGCCCGATTATCACCGCGCGAGGTCCATTAACGTCCGCATCTTCCGGACGCTTTCTTCCAAGCCAATGAAGATCGCCTCCCCAATCAGATAATGCCCGATATTCAACTCCGCGATCTGGGGAATGGCGGCGATGGGCTGGACATTTTCAAAAGTCAGGCCATGGCCAGCATGCGGTTCGAGGCCATTTTTAGCCGCCAGCGCGGCAGCGTCCGCAATACGGCGAAGCTCTATTTCGCGCTCTTCGCCTTCTGCATGTGCATATTTGCCGGTGTGAAATTCAACGACGGGCGCTTTCAGGCGGATGGCCGCTTCAATCTGCCGCGCGTCAGGTTCAATGAACAAGCTTACGCGAATGCCCACGTCCGCCAGCCGCGTGACGATGGGTGCGAGATGGTTGTGTTGGCCAGCGGCATCGAGCCCACCCTCGGTCGTACGTTCTTCGCGCCGTTCGGGGACGATGCACGCGGCATGCGGCTTATGCCGCAGCGCAATTTCCAGCATTTCGTCGGTTGCCGCCATTTCCAAGTTAATGGGCAAGCGAATTTCCCGCATAATCGCGTCGAGGTCAGCGTCGCGAATATGCCGGCGGTCTTCGCGCAAATGGACGGTGATGCCATCGCCGCCCGCTGCCTCCACCATATGGGCGGCGCGCATCGGATCGGGATGCATTCCGCCACGCGCATTTCGGATCGTCGCAACATGGTCGATATTGACGCCGAGGCGCAGACGAGACGAATGCTCTATATTCATAGCTTACGGCTACCGGGCTTTACCGCCTCGGTCGCAGCCAATTCGGGCGGCAATTCATCGGGTGCATAGGTTGGAAAGTTCAGCTGAATCAGCGGGAAGAACGGTACGCCGAGGTCGACGGTGCCGGCCGAACGGTCCACCACTGCGCCAGCGGCGATGACATGACCGCCCGCGGCTTCGATCGCGGCGATAGCCTCACGCGATGAAAGGCCGGTCGTTACGACATCTTCCATCATCAGGATTTTGGTGCCGGGTGCGATCGCAAAACCGCGCCGCAGACCAAAGACACCATCGGGGCGTTCCACGAACATCGCATCAACGCCAAGTGCCCGCCCCATTTCATGGCCTATGATCAGGCCACCCATGGCCGGGGAAATGACGGCTTCGATCTCGTTTCGCAGCTCGCGCGGCATTTTTTGTGTCAGTGCCAGGGCAATGCGCCCCGCACGCTCGGGGTTCATCAGCAGGCGTGCGCACTGAAGATAATAAGCGCTGTGGCGGCCCGACGACAGCAGGAAATGTCCTTCGAGCAGTGCGTCGACGCTACGGAATTCAGATAATATTTCATCTTCGGTCATGATGGGGAGATTTTTCCTGGCTGGCGAATGTTGTGTTTTGCATCTTCCGTTTAGCGGATTGCAACGCAAATAGGTAGAAGAGTGGAGCAATTAAATGCTAAAAATCATTAATCGACCGCTTGAGGGTTCAGATAAGCGCGCCTATAGGTCGCGCGAGTCCGACCTTCCAGCGGGGGGTCAGGCCTACGCAATATTTCTGCGTCGCACCAAGAATACGGGGCTAAATTGATGATTATGTTGAAGAAATTTCTGGTTGTAATGGCTGCCATGGCAATGCCGTCATTGGCATTGGCGCAACCTGCGAATCCCGCGCCTGCGCCAGTCACGAAAGAAGTGGCTGCGCCGGTTGTCGCAACACCCGCCGCAGCAGCACCTGTTGCCGCTGAAGCAGAAGCAGCGCCAGCCGCCGCTGCGCCAAAATCGATGGATGGTTCGCTTCCTGGCTACACGCCTCTGCGTCCTGACTATGCCAACAGCGTCGGTATGCCGAAGCCGAAGGAAGTCGATTTTCAGGAACAGTTCACCGAGAACGGCCAATATGCGAAATGGATTAACAACGCCATTTTGCTGCCAATTATCACGATCATTTCGCTCTTCGTTCTTGGCTTGCTGCTTTGGGTGATTGTGCGCTTCAATCGCCGCGCAAACCCTGTCCCTTCAAAGACGACGCACAATACCTTCATTGAGGTTGTTTGGACGTTGGTTCCAGTCCTCATCCTGTTGGGCATTGCTTACCCGTCGCTCGACTTGCTTGCCAAGCAGTTCAAGCCAGCACCGGCAGACGCCGTGACCATTAAGGCAACTGGCTATCAATGGTATTGGGGTTACACTTATCCTGACCATGGCGGCTTTGAAGTTGTGTCCAACATGCTCAAAGAGCAGGGCGACGCTGCCAAGGGTGAGCGCTTCCGTACTGAAAATGACGGCCCCAAGCTGCTGGCCGTAGACAATCGTATGGTTGTGCCAGCCGGCGTTCCGCTTCGCATTCAGACAACCGCTGCAGACGTCATCCACGCTTTTGCGGTACCATCGCTGTGGTTCAAGCTTGATGCCGTCCCTGGCCGCTTGAATGAAAAGTCGCTGACGATCACGAAGCCGGGCGTCTATTTTGGACAATGTTCGGAGCTGTGCGGTGCACGGCATGCGTTCATGCCCATCGTTGTAGAGGCCCTGCCGCCAGAAAAGTTTGCTGCATGGGTTAAGGCGCAAGGCGGCACGATGCCCGGCGCTGAAAAGCCAGCACCAGCAGCACCAGCCGTAGCTGCCCCTGCAGCCGCTGCACCAACCACTGACCCAGTCGCTGCCCCTGCCGCAGCGCCAACCAAGTAAAAAGGCCAGACTGATGACCACGATTGCCGCAACAGGTAAAGACCTCCACGCGCATGACCATCATGACGCGGATCACAAGCCAGGCTTCTTCGCGCGCTGGTTTATGTCGACCAACCACAAGGATATCGGCACGCTCTATTTGATCTTTGCGATTTTCGCAGGGATCATCGGCGGCGCGATTTCGGGCCTTATGCGCGTTGAACTTGCTGCGCCGGGTATCCAGTATCTTCAGGGCTGGGCATCCATGATGGCCGGCAAGGAAGCGTCGTTGGACGAAGCCTATCATATGTGGAACGTGCTGATCACCGCCCACGGCCTGATCATGGTGTTTTTCATGGTCATGCCAGCCATCATCGGTGGTTTCGGCAACTGGTTCGTGCCGCTCATGATTGGTGCGCCAGACATGGCGTTCCCACGTATGAACAATGTCAGCTTCTGGCTGACGGTTGTTGCGTTCATCATGTTGCTGGGTTCCAGCTTCGTACCCGGTGGTACAGGTCTTGGCGCCGGTACGGGTTGGACAGTGTACGCGCCGCTTTCGACGTCCGGTTCCGTTGGACCTGCGGTCGATATGGCGATCTTCTCGCTTCACCTTGCAGGTGCGGCGTCGATCTTGGGTGCGATCAACTTCATCACGACCATCTTCAACATGCGTGCCCCCGGCATGACGCTACATAAAATGCCGCTGTTTGTCTGGTCCGTGCTTGTGACCGCATTCCTTCTGTTGCTCGCATTGCCTGTGTTGGCTGCGGCCATCACGATGCTTTTGGTTGACCGTAACTTTGGCGGCGCATTCTTTGATGCGGCTGCTGGCGGTGACCCTGTATTGTATCAGCATCTGTTCTGGTTCTTCGGCCACCCCGAAGTGTACATCATGATCTTGCCAGGCTTTGGCATTATCAGCCAGATCGTTGCGACGTTCAGCCGCAAGCCCGTCTTCGGTTATCTCGGCATGGCTTATGCCATGGTCGCAATCGGTGTCGTTGGCTTCGTCGTTTGGGCGCACCACATGTTCACGACGGGCATGAGCGTTGACATGAAGATGTACTTCACCGCGGCAACGATGGTGATTGCGGTGCCAACCGGCATTAAGATCTTCAGCTGGATCGCCACCATGTGGGGCGGTTCGGTCAGCTTCAAAACGCCAATGGTTTGGGCAATGGGCTTCATCTTCATGTTCACCGTTGGTGGCGTGACGGGTGTTGTGCTTGCCAACGGCGGTCTCGACGACAATTTGCACGACACATATTATGTTGTCGCCCACTTCCATTATGTGTTGTCGCTTGGTGCGGTCTTCTCGCTCTTTGCTGGCTTCTATTACTGGTTTGGCAAAATGTCGGGTCGTCACCTGAACGAATTTTTGGGCCATCTGCACTTCTGGGTGTTCTTCATTGGCGTGAACGTCTTGTTCTTCCCAATGCACTTCCTCGGAAACTCCGGCATGCCACGTCGTTACCCCGATTATCCAGAGGCATTTGCCTATTGGAACGGCGTTGCGTCGATGGGCTATGCCATCATGGGTGTGGGTATCCTGATATTCTTCGTCAACGTGATCTGGTCTTTGCTGGCCGGTCGCCGCGCAGAAGACAATTATTGGGGTGAAGGCGCGACAACGCTTGAGTGGACGTTGACGAGCCCTCCACCATATCACCAGTTCGAAACGCTGCCGGTTATCAAGTAACCGGCGGCGGTTCGCCGCTTCAAAGCTTTAAGGCGTTTGGATACGGACATGACGACCGCAGCGCGTGACATATTAATGCCCGCCGAATGGCGTGACTTCTGGGCTTTAACCAAGCCCAGAGTTATGTCGCTTGTCGTATTCACCGCCTTATGTGGTCTGCTGGCCGCGCCTGGCAATATCCACCCCATTATCGCCTTTACGGCAGTGCTGTGCATTGCATTGGGCGCTGGTGCATGTGGTTCGCTGAACCAGTGGTACGAAGCCGATGTCGATGCCAAAATGGCGCGGACGGCGCAGCGCCCATTGCCCGCCGGCCGAATGGATCGTGAGGCAGCGTTGCACTTCGGCGTTGGCCTTGCTGCCTTTTCCGTTGGCATCATGGGTGTTGCTGTAAACTGGCTGTCGGCAGGTTTGTTGGCGTTTTCGATATTCTTTTATTCCATCGTCTACACAATCTGGCTTAAGCCCAACACGCCGCAAAATATCGTTATCGGCGGTGCTGCAGGCGCATTTCCGCCGGTTATTGGATGGGCCGCCGTCACCGGTGATGTCACTTTCCTGCCGGTTTTGCTCTTCACCATCATCTTCTTGTGGACCCCGCCGCATTTTTGGGCGTTGGCGCTGTTTATGAAGACCGATTACGGGGCAGCGGGCATTCCGATGCTGCCAAATGTGAAGGGTCAGCGCGTTACGCGTAACCAGATATTTGGGTATAGCTTCCCGATGGCGGGCGCAGCGATATTGCCGTTCATCTTGGGTGATAGCGGCTGGCTATATGGTGCGACTGCGGTGGTGTTGAGCGGGCTATTCCTGATCCTTGCATTCCGTGTCTGGCAAAATGAAGCAACCGATGCCGCGGCGATGAAGCCGGAGAAACAGCTTTTCGCATTCTCGATCCTATATCTGTTTCTTTTGTTCGCCCTGTTCGCAATTGACCGTATGGTGATCGCATGACCCAGTCTGACCAATCGCCGTATACCGCCGAAGAAACCGCGCTTATCCGTAAGCGTCAAGCGGCGCGGTCGCGTGTCATGGGCATCGCCCTTGTTGGGTTGTGCATATTGTTCTTCCTGATCACAGTGGTAAAAGTCGGAGTTTGGGGCTGATGGCTATATCGAACGCAAAAACTGGTTTTCTGGCAGGCGCACTTGCCATTTCGATGGTTGGCGTAGGCTTTGCCGCCGTTCCCCTGTATCGCCTGTTTTGTCAGGTGACAGGGTTCGGTGGCACAACGATGCGGGTTGATGCTGCGCAAGCGGCGACGGTGTCCGCTACGAACAAACCCATCGTCATCCGGTTTGACGCCAATCATCGCGGCGACTTGCCTTGGGAATTCAAGCCGGAACGCCCGACCGACACGGTCAGCATTGGCGCGAAGGATATGTCGGTATATTTGGCAAAAAATATGTCGAGCGAAGCGGTGACGGGGACGGCAACGTTTAACGTCACGCCGGCGCTTGCTGGCAAATATTTCAACAAGATACAGTGCTTTTGCTTCACCGAACAAACACTTAAGCCCGGCGAACAAGTGCGGATGCCGGTCTTATATTATGTCGATCCAAAGATCATGACCGATCCAGAGACCAAGGACATTGAAGAAATTACACTTAGCTACACATTCTACCCAGTGGAAAAGCCAAACACGGTGGACCCGCAGGCGAACGGAAGCTAAGGCAAACTTACCACGTTAAGACTACAGGGAATTGACCATGGCGGGTGCCAAAAATCACGATTATCATATTCTGCCGCCGAGCATCACGCCCATATTGGGTTCGTTCGCGGCTCTGACGATGTTCTTTGGCCTCGTGATGTGGATGCATCCCGAGCAGTTCAGTTTTGGTAGCCTCGTCTTTGGCATTGGCCTTATTGCCTTATTGTACACCTTTTACGCGTGGTGGGCCGATGTTGTGGCCGAAGCCCATGCGGGCGATCATACCCCTGTGGTGCAGCTTCACCTGCGTTACGGTATGATCATGTTCATCGCGTCGGAAGTCATGTTCTTCGTGGGCTGGTTCTGGGCGTGGTTTGACTATGCCTTGTTCCCAGTGCCGTTGGAAATCGTCATAGACCCGGAAACGCACGCGTTTACGGTGACTAACCTTATCGGCCAAGAAGGCGCCGCCGCTTTGATGCAGTGGCCACCAAAGGGCTTGGAAGTTCTCGATGCCATGCAATTGCCGCTGCTCAACACATTGATCCTGTTGTGCTCGGGCACCACCGTGACTTGGGCGCACCATTCGCTGATTCATGGTGACCGTGAAGGCCTGAAAAAAGGACTTTGGCTGACGATCTTGCTCGGCCTTCTGTTCAGTGCGATTCAGGCATATGAATATGCCGTCGCGCCCTTTCCTTTTGGCGGATTGAATTATGGTACAGCCTTCTACATGGCGACGGGCTTCCATGGTTTCCACGTCATTGTTGGCACGATCTTCTTGATTGTGTGCCTTGTGCGTACCTACAAAGGCCACTTCACACCAAAGCAGCATTTCGGTTTTGAAGCTGCTGCTTGGTACTGGCACTTTGTCGACGTGGTGTGGCTGTTCCTGTTCATCGCCATCTACATTTGGGGTGGCTGGGGCGCGCCAGTTCACGCGTAAATGACAGCAGAGCAATCACCAGAAGGGCGGCCCAGCATATTGCGGGCTGCCCTTTTTGGTCTCTGCCCCCAATGCGGCGGCAAAACGTTGTTTGCGGGGCTCGGGCAGTTTGCGGACACATGTTCGCAATGCAAACTTGATTATGCTTCGTTCAATGTGGGCGATGGCCCTGCGGCATTACTCACCATGGTTATTGGTGCGCTGATCATTGTTTTTGCTTTGTTGCTCGATTCCGCTGTCCGGCCCCCTTTTTGGGTGCATGTCATCATTTGGGTTCCGGTGACCGCCGCGTTAACCGTTATCACGCTGCGGATGGCGAAAGCGGCATTGCTGGCATCGGAGTATCGCAATAAGGCGCATGAAGCCGGGAAGGACGATCTGCTATGAAACGCTGGCCGATTATTCCAACGATCATTGTAATCATCGCGGTCGCTATCATGATTGGCCTCGGTGTCTGGCAGCTTCAGCGCAAGGCCGAAAAGGAAGCTTTGCTCGCCCGTTACAACGCCGCTGATGGCCTGCCGGCGGTCATGTGGCCAGTCGTCCCCGATCCCAAGGCACTGCCGCTGTTTCGGCGTTCCACGGTCATGTGCGGCAATGTGATCAAAATCGAGTCGGTGTCTGGCAGCAATCGTGCCGGTGACGCTGGCTTTGCCCATGTCGCGTCATGCCAAACAGGTGGCGCGGAAGGCGCGAACGCGAAAGTTGCCATCGGTTGGTCCGAACGTCCGCAATCACCAAGCTGGAGCGGCGGACTGGTCCGCGGTATCATCGCGCCCGATGGGGTGCAGTTGATTAAGTTGGTGTCGACCGATCCCGCAGATGGCCTGCAACAACTTGCATTGCCATCGCCAGCCCAAATTCCAAACAACCATTTCCTCTATGCCATCCAGTGGTTCATTTTCGCCGCCGCCGCGTCGATCATTTATATCCTCGCGGTGCGGAAGCGCTTGAAAACGCCTTGAGCCTGCCCGCCGATATCTATTTCTACATTGTCGCAAGCGCTGCCGTCATATTGGTGGGGCTTGCCAAGGGTGGATTTGCGGGGCTGGGCGCCGCTGCCATGCCGATACTCGCCTTGGTCATGGACCCAGTCGCCGGTGCGGGCATGTTGCTACCCATATTGATGGTTCAGGACATTGTGAGCGTCTGGGCGTTCCGACGCAATTTTGATCGGCGGACTTTGTTGCTCACCTTGCCGGGCGCGGTCGTGGGCATATTTTTTGGATGGTTTTTGGCGACCGCGATTAATGCAGACGCCGTTCGCGGCTTTGTAGGCGTCATCGCGCTATCATTTGGTGTCTACCGCTTGCTTCCGCTGTTTGGTGCGCAGCTTAAGCTGGCTGGCCCGGCACCCGAGTGGGTTGGCGTCGTCATGGGCGGGGTTGCAGGCTTCACCAGCCAAATTGCACATGCGGGCGGCCCACCGTTCCAGATTTGGGCCCTGTCGCGCAACTTCCCTCATTTGGTCTTTGTCGGAACGTCGTCGATATTCTTTGCGATCATCAATTGGATGAAAGTGCCTGCTTATGCAGCGCTGGGCCAATTCAACACGCAAAACATGACGTTGACCGCCATCTTCCTGCCATTGGCTATAGTCAGCACAATGGCAGGCGTGCGGTTGGTCAAGCGGGTGTCACCCGAACGATTCAATATCATCATTCAGTTGTTGATGGTGGTCGTCGGCGCAGAGTTGATTCGCCAAGCCATCTGGTGACTGCGCCCTATTTGGGCGACAGCACCATAAGCATTTGACGGCCTTCCATGCGGGGATGCGCCTCAACCTTTGCGGTCTCGGTCGTATCGGCCTGAACGCGCTGCAACAGGTGCATACCCAATTGTTGGTGGGCCAATTCACGACCACGGAAACGCAAGGTGATTTTCACCTTGTCACCTTCCTCGATGAATTCCGCAACCTTCTTCATCTTGACCATATAATCATGGTCATCGATGTTCGGACGCATTTTAATTTCTTTAATTTCCTGCGTTTTCTGACTCTTACGCGCAAGGTTGGCCTTTTTCTGGGCCTCATATTTGAACTTGCCGATGTCCAGGAACTTGCAGACTGGCGGATCAGCGTTCGGTGATACTTCCACCAGATCAAGACCGACTTCAGCGGCCTGCGCTATCGCCTCGCGGGTGTACAGGACACCCAAATTTTCGCCGTCATCATCAATGACTCGTACTTTTTCAGCTGTGATGAGATTATTGTAGCGCGGACCACTTTTAACAGGTGGGGTCATTGCGCGCCGGGTCGGCGGGGTGGCGATAGTCGATACTCCTTTTGATGATCTGCTGCGCCATTACAGCCAAATCGCTAACAGATAAAGGCCTTAGCGCCGGATTATCCGCTTTTGTTCGTGACAGTGGCTCTCGAGACACGACCAAGCGCCCAAAGGCTCCTGATCTGATCTATTTTGTCAGCGCCGTCAGGTCATCGACCGTCAATATCTGCGGCAGTATCTGCGCCTCTCCCTTCGGCGGGAAGTACAGATATAATGGCACGCCGGAGCGCCCATATTTTGCGAGATAGCGGGTAATGTCCGGGTCTCTGCGCGTATAGTCGCCCACCATCACGGTCATACCCGCCTTGCGGAATGCGTCATTGGTCTCCGTCCGGTCGATTGCCGCCTGTTCATTGACCTTACAAGTGACGCACCAGTCAGCGGTGAAATAGAGGAACACCGGCTTGCCCTCGGTGCGCAGAGTGTTCAGGCGGGCTTCGTTAAAACCTATGCTGCCGGCCTTAGACACCGTACCCGCAGGCTGTATCGTCACTTTGCCGATTATCAGTGCGGCGGCGATAGCTATTCCGAACAAAGCTATCACAACCAATTTATAGGGCGACCCCTCTTTCTGTTTCCGGCCAAGCTCATACAACCGCACGAGGATCATGAGCGCCGCCGCGCCGCCGATCATCAAACCGGTGAACCCAGCCAGTTGATATGTCAGCCACAGCAATGCCAAAGATGTCAGCGCCATGGGCAGCGCCATCCACTGACGGAACCGCACCATCCATGGCCCGGGCCGAGGCATCCGCTTGCGTAAGGCAGGGATGAACGCAATCGCGAGGAAGGGGAGAGCAAGACCAAATCCAAGCCCTGCAAAAATCAGCAATGCCAAACCGGTTGGCAGCAAAAGTGCGGCGCCCATTGCGGCGGCCATGAATGGCCCGGTGCACGGTGTCGCAACGACTGCGGCAAGCACGCCAGTCCAGAACGATCCAGAAAGGCCACCCTGACGCGTCAGCTTTTCGCCCGCACCAATGCCCCCAACCTCAAACATGCCGGCCAGATTGGCGGTGACCGCGACCATCAGCAACAAAAGGATCAGCACGACCGCAGGGTCCTGCAACTGAAATGCCCAGCCCACTTCTTCACCGGCAGCGCGCAAGGCCAGCATGATGCCGCCGAGGATGAGGCAGCTGACAATGATACCGACTGTGTAGGCCACCGCATCGCGGCGGGCTTCGCCTTCATCGCCGCCCATTTTGGCAAGGCTCAGTGCCTTGAGCCCCAATATAGGAAAGACGCAGGGCATGAGATTGAGCAGCAAGCCACCGAGCACGGAGAATGCCAATATCCACCCAAAGCCAAGCGGTGGTTGTTCTTCATCGGCAGGCGCACCTTCGCCCAAAACGGACACCGCATCGCCACCCGATGGCACCGCGCCCGCAACAGCGCGCACCTCAAGCCCTTGCGCGTCATTGAAGCGCAGCAGCCCGTCAATTTGGCCGTCAAAGCCCGCTTTCACCTCACTGCTGACCACCAGCCAGTCGCCCACACGCCGCGCGCTTTGCGGGGCTGCATAGCGGAATAGTTTGTCAGTCTGCGCGAAGAACCAGACGCGTTCTGCCTTCGCGCTGCGCGGATAAGGGATGGCGATATCAATGCGCTTGCCGTCAATTTGGTAGAGCGCCGAACGGTCAAGCGGCACCGGCAGGGCACTGCGCCATGCGTCAAAGCGCGCGCGGTCCGCGTCGGATATTTTGCCTGACCCCACCGTCAACGGTACGGACAATGTCGCGGCCTCCGGAACGCAAACCAAGTCCGAACAGGCCGACCAGCGGGCATCCACTGTGATGTTCAGGCTTTGCCCCGGCTGCGCCTCTTTGGGTATTTTGACATCCACCAGAAAGGCATGCTTTGCCTTGTAGATATGGTTCATAAATCCGCTGACGATCAGCGTCTCGGGCACCTGCGCACGCACCGATCCTGCTGTCACACCGTTTGGCAATTGCCATGCGAGCTCAAGCGGCGTCCCCGCATCACCGGGGTTTACCCAATAATCATGCCAGCCGGATTTGGGGTCCATGACGATTGCGACGGTGACCATATCGCCCGGCGCAGGTTGACGGGTCTCAACATCAATTGAGGCACGCACATTTTGCGGCGATGCGTTGGCGGGCGTCTGTGCATATGCGCCGCCAAAGGCCAAAGTTAGCGCCAGCAGAAACAAGCAGAGTGTGCGCAGCAGACGCAGTGGTCGCGGGGCCAATGCCAACGTGCCAATATTCTGCGTGTGTAGAACAGCCATCTTATTCCGGTGCCGTTTGTAAGGGGGACGCATTCATTGTCGGCATCGCCTTCGCCTTTTTCCAGCTACCGTTCAGATAATAAGCGATCGATAACACACAAGAGGCGATGGATGTCGCGATGAAAGCAGCCCAAATGGCGTCCGCACCAAAACGTTCATATAATCCAAAACCGATAGTGAAGCGGACGATAATGGCGCTGAATATCAGGATGAGCAACGGCGCGACCACGGCGCCATTTGCCCGCACCGCAAAGGTCACGACGACCGACACACCCATCAATATGAAGCTCCAGCCAATGATATGGTTGATGTGGATCGCGATATCGATCGCTGGACTGCCGATGGGCAGGAACAACTGAAGCAACGGTGTTGCAAATAAGGTCATCAGCAAAATCAACACGCCCGACATCAGCAGGTTGATGCCGATGCCCG
>NZ_JBILOS010000070.1:0-10592 GCF_044374345.1 Sphingorhabdus sp.
CAATGCGACCGACGCGATCCCATTTGTTCGCACCGATGTTTTGCGCGACCATGGCGCTGACCGCGCCACCCACAGCCACGGCGGGCATTTGCACATAGCTCCACAGCTGGTTCATCACACCAAAGGCCGCAGTGGTATCGACGCCCTCAATATTGACGAGGCCAATCATCACGACGGCAGAACCCGACATGATAATCATCGACAAGCCCATGGGCAGACCCATACGCGCTATCGGCTTCAGAAAGCGGGCGTCAGGTCGCAACCATGCAAGCTCGGCCCCGCGCAGACGAATGGTCAGGTCAAGCGCATAGACCTTGTGCAGCAGCAGGCCGAGGCTGATGATCCCTGCAACGATTGTCGCCAAAGCAGACCCGGCGATACCCATTGCGGGGATTGGACCAAAGCCAAGAATGAAGACCGGGTTGAGGATGATGTCGAGCACGACATTCAAGACCGTATTCCAAAATGGCGTGACGGAATCACCGACGCCGCGCAGCGATGATGATATCAGCACCATGACAAACGACGTGGGCATCGTCAGGAAAATCACGCGCAGATAGGCAAGCGCGAGCGGATAGACCGTCTCAGGCGTCGACATGAGCCGCAGCATATGGGGCGCAAAAATCCAGCCTGCCGCTGCGAACAATAAGCCCGCGGCGAAAAAGACGGTGATTGCCGTCCCCATGATCCGGCGCACAGATTCAATATCGCGGCGGCCCATATTCTGGCCGATCAATATGGTTGTCGCCATGGTGAAGCCGAACAATGTGGAGAACATCAAGAACATGATGAGCCCAGCGTTCGCCGACGCCGCCAACGCCTCTTCGCCCAGAAACTTTCCGATCCAAACCGAATTGACCGAATTGTTGATCGACTGGAGGATGTTCACGCCAAGCGAAGGCAGCGCAAACAAGAACAATGTTTTTGCAACCGGACCAACCGTCAGGTCACGTTGATGCGCGGGTGCGCCGCTCACCCCAGTCGTGCCAATGCCGCCGTCAGCCGCTCGGCCTCGGCAGCTTTTTCCGCATGATCGGCGCGTGCCTTTTCCACTGCCTCGGGCTTTGCCTTTTCAACAAAGGCTGCGTTGGACAGACGCCCTGCAAGCGCATCACGTTCCTTGGCTGCAGCTTCGATGGCTTTGGTGATGCGGCCGCGTTCGGCATCGAGATCGATGATGCCATCGAGCGCATAGACGACCGTATCGCCACCGACCACGATCTGCGCGATATTGTTGGTCTCAACAGGCGTAAAAGCAAAGCTGTCGATGCGGCCCAAGCGCGACAACGCCGCGGCCTGCCGTTCGATGATTGCAATGGTTGATGGCTGTGGATCGGCGATATTCGCGGTCAAACGCGCGCCGGGCGGAATGTTCAGCTCTGCCTTAAACGAACGCGTCTTGCTGATCGTGTCAATCACCCAGTCGATTTCACGAACGGCGCCTGCGTCAACGGTTGCGTTCGGTTCGGGCCATTTGGCATGGATGATGTCATAGGGGCGATCACCCAATGCGTGCCACAATTCTTCGGTGATGAACGGCATGAATGGATGCAGCATGACCAAAATTTGGTCGAGCACCCAGCCAGCGACGACCATGGATTCAGCATCCATCTCGCCCTTTTCACCATCGACAAAAGCAGGCTTGATGAGTTCGAGATACCAATCGCAGAACTGGTCAAAGACCATGTGATAAATCACATCGGCCATGCCATCGAAGCGGAATTCGGCGAACGCCTTGTTCAGCTTTTCGACGGTGCCAACCACCTCGCCGATAATCCAGCGGTTAACCGCGAGCTCGGCTTTGGGGGCGTTGATGCTGTGCGATCCGCCGATGCCGTTGGACTGGGCAAAGCGTGCCGCATTCCAAAGCTTGGTCGCAAAGTTGCGATAGCCGGCAACGCGGCTTTCATCCATTTTGATGTCGCGGCCCTGGCTTTCCATAGCCGCCATGAAGAAGCGCAAGGCATCGGCACCATATTGGTCAATCAGGCCAAGCGGATCGACGGTATTGCCCTTGGACTTGGACATTTTGCTGCCGTCTGCGGCGCGGACGAGGCCGTGCAGATAGAGCGTTTTCCACGGCACTTCTTTCATGAAGTGAATGCCCTGCATCGCCATGCGCGCGTCCCAGAAGAACAATATGTCAAAACCGGAAACAAGTACGTCATTGGGATAATGGCGATCGAGCTCGGTCGTTTGGTCGGGCCAACCCAATGTGCCAAATGGCCAAAGCGCGGATGAGAACCATGTGTCGAGCACGTCCGGATCGCGCGTTAATGCAACGTCTGTTCCGGCAAGCGCTTGCGCAGCCTCCTCGGTCTCTGCGACATAGCATTTGCCATCCGCATCAAACCAAGCGGGGATCTGGTGCCCCCACCATAATTGGCGCGACACGCACCATGGCTGGATATTTTCCATCCAGTTGAAATAGGTTTTTTCCCAAGATTTGGGGACAATATCGATTGCGCCCGAACGCACCGCTTCGATTGCGGGCTTGGCCAATGTTTCTGCGTCGACATACCATTGGTCGGTCAACCACGGTTCAATCACTTGGCCCGAACGGTCGCCAAAGGGTGTTTGGATGACGCGGTCTTCAACCTTTTCGAGCAAGCCCAAAGCGTCCATCGCTTCGACCACCATCTTGCGCGCATTGGTTGGCTCGCCTTCGATGCCGAAGCGATATTGGCCGATATATTCTTGCGGAATGAGGCCATCTGACGTTTGCACAACGCGGCCTTCGCCATCGAGCATGTTGAACATTTCACTGGCTTTGAATCCGGCGCGCTTGCCAACTTCAAAGTCATTGAAATCATGCCCCGGCGTTACCTTGACTGCGCCCGAACCCAATTCTGGATCGGCATGTTCGTCCGCGACAATCGGTATCAAGCGGCCGGTGATCGGCAGCCGCACATTTTTGCCCACCAGATACGCATAACGTTCATCCGACGGGTTTACCGCCACCGCCATATCGGCGAGCATGGTTTCGGGCCGCGTGGTTGCGACGGAGATAAATCCGCTGCCATCTTCGAGCGGATATTTGAAGTGCCAGAACTTGCCGTTGATTTCGCGGGTTTCCACCTCAAGGTCGGAAATCGCAGTTTTCAAGCCGGGGTCCCAATTGACGAGGCGCTTGTCGCGGTACAGCAGGCCTTGATTGTACAGTTCAACGAACACTTTGATGACGGCTTTTGAAAAGCCCTCATCCATTGTGAAGCGTTCATTTTCCCAATCCATCGAGCAGCCAAGCCGGCGCAGCTGGCCGGTAATTTCGCCGCCGCTTTCCTCTTTCCATTCCCACACTTTGGCAATGAATTCGTCGCGGGTGAAATCGGTGCGCTTTTGCTGGCGCGCGTTTAATTGCCGTTCGACCACCATTTGCGTGGCGATGCCCGCATGGTCGGTTCCGACCACCCACAGTGCATCCTTGCCCTGCAAACGCGCATGGCGGATGAGGATATCCTGCAACGTATTGTCGAGCGCATGGCCAATGTGCAGCGAGCCCGTCACATTTGGCGGCGGGTTCACGATTGTATAGGGCTCTGCATCTGGCCGTTCGGGACGGAACGCGCCAGTGGATTCCCAATGGGCGTACCATTTTGCTTCAATTGCGGCGGGGTCGAAAGTCTTGTCGATAGTCATAGGTTCGTGCCTTAACGAGCCTTACCGGAAAGGGAAACCCTCACCACACGACATGTGCGTGAACAGCCCATAAAAAGCGCCGCCGCAATGACGCCGCACCCGCCGCTGATTGGTGCTGCGCCCGTTACTTCGCACCCTTCAAATGCTTGGCCAGCCACGCGAACACGGTCTGGTGCCACTGGATCGAATTTTTTGGTTTCAGCACCCAATGGTTTTCATCGGGGAATACCAACAGCTTCGATTCCACGCCCTGCTGCTGCAATGCGGTGAAGGCGGCCAGACTTTGCGAATAGGGAATGCGATAATCCTTCTCGCCATGGATGACCAAAGTCGGTGTTTTCCATTTGGCGACATGGTTCACAGGGTTCCATTTTTCGGCATCGGTCCGCGTTGTCCATGGCCCGCCATTATCCCATTGGTCGAACCATAATTCTTCGGTTTCATAGGCCATCGCGCGGAGGTCAAAAATGCCCGCATGATTGACGAGGCATTTGAAACGGTCGGGCCAGTTGCCCGAAATCCAGTTCATCATATAACCGCCATAGGATCCGCCAAGCGCGCAGGCGTTTGCGGTATCAAGCTGCGTGTCGATTTTGCCAACGGCGTCCATGCCCTTTTGCAAATCTTCAAGCGGCCATCCGCCCCAATTCTTGTTGATGCTGTCGGTGAATTTCTGACCATAGCCGGTCGACCCGTGAAAATCGATGGTAACAACGGCATAGCCTTGCGACGCCATGACCGCCGGGTTCCACCGGTAGGACCAGCTGTTGTTAAACGTTCCCTGTGGTCCGCCATGCACGAGCAACAACACCGGCAGCTTGCTCGTCGCATTTTGCGGCTTTACGATTTGGCCAAATACCTGTTCGCCATTGGCGCCGGCAAAATTGAATTTCTGGTAATTGACGGGATCGAGCGTTGCCAAAGCGTCCGCATTTACGTTTGTGAGCCGTGTGGTTTTGCCCTTGGCATCCATATGCACAAGGTCGGATGGCCCCGTGATGCTGTTAATGGCGTAGACGACACCGCCATTTTTCAGCGGCACGGCTTCGGCGATGCTACCGCGGTCAGTAAGCCGTGTGACTTTGCCTTTCAGGTCGACGCGATACAGCGGCGTTTCCAGCACATCTTGCGCAGTCACCAGCAAGCTGCGGCTATCCAAAGCCCATGCGAGCGACGCCACCGAACGGTCCCACTTTTCGGTCAGCGCGGTAACCTTGCCGCTCTTCATATCCATAAGCTTTACGACCAGCCTGTCGGCCTCGTAGGTCGCGCGCGACATCGACGTCCATGCCATCCATTTGCCATCGGGCGACATGGCGGGTGTCGTGTCCGTCCCGGCATTGTCGGCCGTCAGGTTGACCGGCGCCTTCGACTTGAGCGACGCGCCATAAATATCGAGATTGGTTGATTTGGCTTCATTTTTGTCGGCTAACCGCAGTGTGAAGACAAGGCCGCTGCTGTCGGCGTTCCAGCTGATCTCTTCGCCGCCGCCAAAGGGCTTCGACGGGGCATCACCGACAAGGGTGCCGTCCATTGCAGTGCCCGATGTGCCAAGCTTGCCATCAGCGCCGAGCATGACGGTGAACACGCGGCTGTAATTGCCCGGCGTTTCCCATTGGTCCCAATGGCGCACCATAAGCTGGTCATATTCACGACCGGTGCCGGGGCCGGACTTTGACGTGTCGCCGTCCTTTTCACAGCCAAATTCCATGCAATCGCGGGCGATATCGCCCCAGACAGCAAATTTCTGTCCATCGGGGGAGATTTTGAACCCGCTGACATCGGCCTTGAAATTGCTCGCTTGCGTGGTTGTCGCGGTCGCAATGTCGTAGCGCCAAATCTGGTCAGATCCGCTTTCATTGCTGATGTAAAAAATGCTTTTGCCGTCGGGGGCAAAGGCGGGGTCATGCTCATTCTTGGCTGGTTTTGATGCGAACATCATTGGCTTCGGATTGGCACCGATTTTGAGCATATAGAGGTCGGTCTTGCCCTTGTTCGCGGCCAAATCGGTCTCGCGCAGCTGGTAAGCGATCATTGTCCCGTCGGGCGATGCCGTTGCACCCGAAAGGCGCTTCATTGTCGCGAGGTCGGTCTCCGTCATCGGGCGCGCAAACGCAGCGGAGGGAAGGGCGGAAGTGCCGATGATTGCGGCAAGCAGGATGGTTTTTCTCATAGCCACACGCTAGTCAGCGCAAGGCAGGCAGGCAAGAAAATTACAGGCGGAAATCTCAAAATTGGGGTTGGGTTTTTGCAAAGCCGCGGCGCCGCCAGTTGCGTTTTATGCAATCACATTGTCTACTAAATAACTTGAGTTTAAATTTCTTGGCGGTAGGGGAGCGCAACAACGAAAACATAAAAAAGGATGCCTTCCACGGGACGACCCGGCCATTTGGCTGTGCGGCAAGTAGAAGGAATGAAATATGCAGAAATTGGCTAGCTTTGTTGGCGCCATCGCGCTCAGCAGCCTGCTTTTCTCGGTCACAATGGTATAATTGGCGTCTGAGAAAACAGCTTTTCAAATAAGCAACGGATGGGCGGGTACTTCCCCGCCCTTTTGTTTGTCCAAAATCGCCAGACTGCGAAAATCAGCGGACCAGTTTGCCGTCTTTCATGACGTGGGTCAGATTTTCCAACACGCGGATATCCTGAATCGGATCGCCCTTAACGGCCACCAGATCGGCAAAGCGCCCCGGCTGCACGCTTCCCAGCATATCTTCTTTGCCCAACAGTTCCGCCGCGCGGATGGTCGCGCTTTGAACGGCCTGCATCGGGGTCATGCCATAGCGGACCATATATGCAAATTGCTTGGCATTATCGCCATGCGGATACACGCCGCTGTCGGTTCCATAAGCAATCTTCACGCCCATCTTCACCGCTTTGGTAAAGCCAGCGCGCTGGATATCGGTCGTCTCGCGGTTCTTGCGCAAATATTCTTCGGGCCATTTTTCGCGGGTGCCGACATCGTCAATATAATCACCATTATAAATGTCCATGACCAGCCATGTGCCGCTGGCTTTGGCCATTTTGAGCGCTTCATCGTCGATCAGGCTGGCATGTTCGATGGAGCGCACGCCCGCGCGTATAGCGCTTTTGATCCCGGCGGCGCCGTGCGCATGTGCCGTCACAAATTTGCCACGCGCCTTGGCGGCCGTCACCACTGCGCGCAGTTGATCTTCGGTCAATTCCGGCTCGCCGGGTTCGGTGCCAATCGCAAGCACCGCGCCCGTGGCGATGGTTTTGATGAAATCGGCGCCTTGGTCTATCAAGAATGCGGTTTTCGCGGCGGCTTCGTCGGCTGTGCTTGCAACACCCAGGCGCATGTCGGCCGGAAGCTGCTCGTTGGGAACCACGCCGTTGAGCTCACCGCCGCCCTTTGGGATTGTTATATATGCGCCAGCGACAAACATGCGCGATCCAGGAACGTTGCCGGTATTGATAGCATCGCGCACTGCAACATCGGTTAGCCCGCGATAGGTGCCAACATCACGCACGGTGGTAAAACCGGCCTCAAGCGTGAGCCGTGCATTATGGGCGCCAATCAACGCGGTTGCCGCAGGCGACGTTTTCAGCGGAAGGGCTAAATCTGCGCTTTGGCTCGCGTCGGCCAGATGGGTGTGCAAATCGATTAAGCCGGGCAGGACGGTGTAGGCCGACCAATCAAGCCGTTCGCTGCCCGCTGGCGTCGCGCCACAAGGGGCGACCGCGGTGATCTTGTCCGCAGCGACGCTAATGCATTGCCCTGTCAGGACTTGGCCTGCCTGAACATCCAACAGCCGGCCCGTTTCAATATAAAGGCTTTGCGCAAATGAAGCGGTTGGCGAAACCGCCAACGCCGCCGCGAGTATCAACGCCGCGCGCATCAGCCCTTTTTCGTGATGCGGGTGATTTCCCGCTCAACCATCGCTTCGACGATTGGCGGCAAATGGGTGTCGAGCCAATCCTTCAGCATGGGACGCAGCAATTCGCGTGTCAGACCCTCAAGCGAGGTTTCGCCTGACCGAACGATTTGCGGCGCTACGCCGGGTTCGGAGAGGGTTTGCAGCGCTGAAAAGCTATGGCGCAGGTTTTGCGCTTTGCTATCGTCGAGCAAGCGATCTTCAGCAATCGTATTTTGATCCGTTGTCGTGAGTTCGAGGACCTCTTCCTCTTCACGCGCAGCAGACTTGGCGCGCTTGGTCGCAGGGCGGCTGCGGTCGTCATCGGCGATAATACGTTTAATCGACGACAATATTTCGTCCATTGACGGTTCGCTGCGATTATCTGCCATAAATTTGTCCCGCTGCGTTGGATTAGCGCGTTCTACCGCCTGTAGAAATCGGTTCTATTTCTGCTTTTTGCGCCTGCGTGTCAACGGTGCGGGTCGATTTGGCGACGGGGTCAGGCTGCGATGACCAGTCGTTCCAAGCGCCATCCACCTTCTGATAGTCCGCGACGGGATCGTACAATGTTCCGCCTTCGAGACCCAAATCACGTGCCTCTGCCTTGCCCATGGCCGCAAGCAAACTGAAGCCAGCGACATATGCATTGCGGCGTGCCGCAACGAGTTGAACCTTGCTGTTCAACAATTCCTGCTCGGCATTCAAAATGTCGAGGATTGTGCGGTTGCCGACGCTGTTCTCGGCACGCGTGCCTTCTAACGACAATTCGTTTGCCGACACCGCACGTTCCGAAGCGGCGATGACATCAAGCGCAGCCTTCCAGCTGGCGAAGGATGCCCGTGTCTGTGCAATCGCTTCGCGCTCAGCCGCGATTTCCAGTTCCTGTGCCTGACCAAGGCGCGCCTGCGCCTGACGGATTTGCGCCGCAGGTTGGCCACCTTGATATAATGGCAAAGTCGCGCGAACGCCCGCCTGTGCATTCAGCGAACTATTGTCCGCCTGAAACCCCGGAATATTCGACGATATGGAACGCAGGGCATTGCTGTACGATGGCGACGTAAATACGCTGATCGTGGGAAGCCGCGATGCATTGGCCGCACGGCGGTCAAACCCTGCCGCCTCACGCGACTCGCGTGCCGCAATAAGGTCGGGGTTGTTTTCCAACGCTACGCTTACGGCACTGTCGGGGGTGGCGGGTAAATTGGGCAGCGGTGGGGGCGCCTGCAATTCTCCGGGCTCGCGGCCGACCAGTTGGATGTAGATTTCTTTTGAACGAATGAGGTTGGCGCGGGCCGTTTCCAAATTGCTCGTTGCCAATGCCAGACGCGCTTCGGACTGGGCAACATCGGTTCGGGTAAGGTCACCGATTTCGAACCGGTCGCGTGTGGCGTCCAGATTGACGGTGAGCACACCAACTTGAGCGCGGTTCAGGTCGACAATCGATTCGTCGCGGATGACGTCCATATATGCGCCGACGACGGCCGAGAAAATGGCGCTTTCGGTGCCACGCAAATTGGCAAGCCCTGCCTCGACGCGATTTTCAGCGGCGCGTACGGCGTTTCTAATGCCACCACCTGCATAAAGCGGTGCGGAAATGGTTCCGCTGATGCTGACGCCACGCGCTTGAACGACCGATGCGCCGCTGTCCTGAAGCACATTTTCGACATAAGTTGGCTGAACTGTGATGTCAGGGCGGCCATTGGCCTTAGCCAGCGGCACCGCCTCATTCGTCGCGCGCTGCCCGGCGCGCGCTGCGGTCAGGTTTGGGTTGGTTTCATAAGCCGAGACCAGCGCATCGCGGAGCGTATCCGCCATCGCCGGTGCTGAACATGCTGCCGACGCGAGCAACGCGACAGTGATGAAATGACGCGCGCTCAAAACACAAACTCCGGCTTGCGGGCAAATGCGGGTAAAGGCGCGATCTCGCTATCGGCGATTGATTTCAAAGCAACGTTCCCGTTCTGCACATATCCTTTGGCGAGGCGCGTCACGGCGCCCTCAACAATGCCAGTGACCAACCGCGCACCATCTGCGGCGAGCGAAAGGAGCGCATCGGGCAGTTCTTCAGCCGCGCCATCGATAATGATGCAGGCATAAGGTGCGTTGGCGCTGGCTGCGCCGAGATTGTCGGCGGCTGCCGTGGTCAAATGCGCGGTGCGGGTTTTCAATATCGCAGCGACATATCCATTGGGCTGGCCAATGAGCAGAACATTGTCGTCCGCCTGCACGTCAGCAGCCTGCAACAACAACGCAGTTGAAATCGGCGGATTTAAGTTCTCGCCATTTTCCAGCTCAATCGACCGGTCCATATAGGCCGTCATCTGGTGCGAAACGGGGACATAATCCTCGCGCGCGATGCTGCCCATTGCGGCAAGCACCCAGCTTTCGGTTACACCGCTTGGGCGCAGCTGGCTGTCCACCATTGAACGCCGCATATCTTCAAATTTACCTGATTCCATCGGAATATTTCCATTAACCTGTGGGCCATGTGGCACAACTGTATTGCAAACACAATACAGCCTTCGACTTCGGTTCTAGCTATCCGAACCCGTCCCGCCAAGCTGGATTCAGACAAACGGCCTATTTCAGGATGCAAATAGCAACTTTTTCCATGGCTTGTGGCGCACATGGCACAGCATTCCAGATTGCCGGTTGCAATGAATTCTGCAAGCCGCTAAGTGCCCGCCTTCACCACATGGCGGCATTGCTGATTAGGCAGGTTGTTGTTTAGGGGCCCGATGGCGGAGTGGTGACGCAGAGGACTGCAAATCCTTGCACGCCGGTTCGATTCCGGCTCGGGCCTCCATTTTTTCAGATTGAACGAGACGCAACCGAGCGTGTTCTTGCGGCGGGCATGTGTTCCCGCAGTCCAAACCGCTCCAGCAGTTGGGGACGAAGCGTGCGGTATTCCGTGTTACCGCTGGCGTGGCTCAGTCGCCCCCTCTTTAGCCCGGTCCGTGACTGAAAGCCGTCTTAACGCCGGTTTATGTTGCGGGTATCAAAAGCTTGGGATCAACGCGCGCATTGTTCCATTTCATGCCCCAGTGCAGGTGTGGGCCGCTTGCCCGTCCGGTC
>NZ_JBILOS010000154.1:0-2757 GCF_044374345.1 Sphingorhabdus sp.
TGACAAGGCGCGCATCCTGATTGGCAAGCCGCCCATTCCCATAGGGAAAGCCATCACCGCGATCCGGAGCAAGAAGAAATGACGAAGACAGCAGCGATTATTGGTGCCGGATTTGGCGGACTTGCGCTTGCAATTCGGCTTCAATCTGCAGGCATCTCCACAACGATTATCGAAGCGCGCGATAAGCCCGGTGGCCGCGGCTATTATTGGGAAAAGGACGGCTTTACCTTTGACGGTGGCCCAACGGTCATCACCGACCCGCCATGCTTGGAAGAATTGTGGTCGCTGTCCGGACATAAAATGTCTGACGACGTGGAATTGATGCCTGTGTTCCCGTTCTACCGGTTGAACTGGCCCGATGGCACGAATTTCGATTATTCGAATGATGCACCCGGCCTGAAAGCCGAAATCGAAAAGCTGAACCCCGACGATGTCGAGGGCTATCGCAAGTTCCTCGAATATTCAAAGGGCGTGTTCAAAGAGGGCTATCAAAAGCTCGGTTCTGTCGCGTTCCTCGACTTCGCATCGATGATAAAGGCGGCCCCTGCGCTGATGAAATATCAGGCATGGCGCTCGGTCTATTCGATCGTTTCGTCGTACGTGAAAGACGAAAAGCTGCGCGAAGCTTTATCATTCCACACATTGCTCGTCGGCGGAAACCCGATGAGCACCAGCGCGATCTACGCGCTTATCCACACCATCGAAAAAGAAGGCGGTGTCTGGTTTGCCAAGGGCGGCACCAACCGGCTTGTCGCCGCGATGGTGACGCATTTCGAACGGCTCGGCGGGACGATCCGTCTCGGCGATCCCGTCGAAGAAATCGAAACACGCGGTGACAAGGTCATTGGCGTGCGCACGAAATCGGGCTGGCGTATGGACTGCGACATGGCGGCGTCCAATGGCGACCTGATGCACACCTACAAGGACTTGTTGACCAGCAACAAACGCGGCGAACGCGCAACCAAATCGCTGCGGCGCAAAAGCTGGTCACCATCGCTTTTCGTTCTGCACCTTGGCATCAAGGGCACATGGCCGGGCATTCCGCACCATATGATCCTGTTTGGCCCGCGCTACAAAGGCCTGCTGGACGACATTTACAAAAACGGCGTTCTGCCACAGGATTTCTCGCTATATTTGCACCATCCGACCGTCACTGACCCAAGCCTTGCGCCTGAAGGTTGCTCGACATTTTATGTCCTCGCGCCTGTCGCGCATATGGGCAAAGCGCCGCTCGATTGGGATGGCGATGTGGGTGACGCGTTGAAGGAACGGATTTTAGATGAGCTTGAGCGCCGCCTGATCCCCGACATCCGCAGCCGGATCATGACGCAGTTCCATTACACACCAGCCGATTTCGGCCGCGATCTCTCGGCGCATTTGGGCAGCGCGTTCAGCCTTGAACCCGTTTTGTGGCAGTCGGCCTATATGCGGGCGCACAACCGCGATGACGCGATACCAAATCTGTATTTCGTCGGCGCAGGCACGCACCCGGGCGCTGGCATCCCCGGCGTTGTCGGCAGCGCAAAGGCAACCGCAGCATTGATGCTGGAGGACGCACATAAGTGAAACGGCTCGCGGTCTATTGCGGTTCGGCTACCCCCGATAACCCCGTCTATATCGAAGCGGCGCGCAGCGTCGGTAAGATGCTGGCGGAACGTGGCATTGGTGTCGTCTATGGCGGCGGCCGGTTGGGGCTGATGGGTGCAGTGGCTGACAGCGCGCTTGCGGCAGGCGGCGAAGTGATTGGCATCATCCCCGAAGCACTGGTCGGCGCTGAAGTCGCGCACAAGGGCTGCACCGAACTGCATGTCGTCTCCGGCATGCACGAACGCAAGGCGCGCTTTACGGACTTGTCCGACGGCTTCATCACCATTCCCGGCGGTGTCGGGACGATGGACGAATTGTGGGAAGCGATCAGCTGGTCACAGCTCGGCTATCATCAAAAGCCCGTCGGCGTTTTGAACATTGCGGGTTTTTATGATCAACTTATCGCGTTCAACCAGAATATGATCGATGTCGGCTTTATCCGGCCGCAACATGCGGGCATCATGATCGTCGATGACACGCTGGACGGCTTGCTGGACAAAATGGCCGTCTATGTGCCGCACAAGACCATCTTTCAGATGAAAGCAGACGATTTGTGAACCAAGCCCATATCAGCCCTTGCACAGATTTTTGCCGTGGCTGATTTTGATCGCCCTGCCCTTGTTCAATTTGCACAGGACAGCATATCGCGGGGTTCCAAGTCCTTCCGTTTCGCCAGCCGGTTGTTTGACCGTATTACGCGCGAACGGGTCTGGCTGCTCTATGCATGGTGCCGCAAATGCGATGATATGGCCGATGGTCAGGACCATGGCGGCGCGATGGCGGCGGTCACCGACCCTCAGCAGAGCCTTGCAGCCATTCGTACGCTGACCGCAAAAGCGCTGGCGGGCATGCCCACGGGTGAGCCTGCGTTTGACTGTCTTGGCGTTGTCGCGCGGGAGTGTGGCATTACGGCGCGCATGGCAGAGGATGTGATCGAAGGCTTCGCACTGGATGCCGCGGACTGGCACCCCCGCCGCGAGAGCGATCTGTACCAATATTGCTACCATGTTGCGGGCGCCGTGGGCGTGATGATGGCCGTGGTGATGGGCGTTCCGGCGGATGATGACGCCACGCTCGACCGCGCCTGTGACCTTGGCCTCGCCTTTCAACTCGCCAATATCGCGCGGGATATCGCAGAAGATGACGCGGCCGGACGCTGCTATTTGCCCG
>NZ_JBILOS010000076.1:0-9709 GCF_044374345.1 Sphingorhabdus sp.
ACCGCTCTTGGTCTTGAGCTTGGGCATTTTGGTCTCCTTTGTTGAGTCCGTATCAAGCCGACATGGCAGCCCTATTGGCCAGCCTGCTTATTCGGAAGGGGCGCGCCTAACCGGATTCGCGCGCGATTGCAAGCATATTGCCGGTAATTCGGCCCGGACTGCTGCGTTTTAGTGTTGGCATGCCAGTGCTTCGAGCACGTCATCCAGCCGGGCTGGGTCGCCCACCGCAATGATATGGCCGTCGGAAGCGCCGTGTAGAGGTTCCCCCGACCAATCGCTCATCATCCCCCCCGCGCCCGTTACGATGGGGATTAAGGCAGCAAAATCATGCAGCTTCAATCCGGCTTCGACGACGATGTCGATATGGCCACTGGCGAGCAGGGCGTAGTTGTAACAATCGCCACCAAACAGCATTTTTTTATGTGCTGTTTGCGCGGCGAGTTCCATAAAATGGTCGCCGTCATGCTGCGTAAAATATTGTGGTCCCGTCGTTGCCAGAGTGGCCTGATTCAACGCGGTGCATGCTCGTGTTGTGACAGGATTTCCGTTCAGGGTCGTCGGATAGCCCGCAGCGCCGACCCAGCGCTCGCCACTGATGCATTGGTCAATGACACCAAGGACAGGCCAGCCGTCTTCGAGCAGCGCAATCAATGTTCCGAATATCGGGCGCCCGGCCATGAAACTTACGGTTCCGTCGATTGGATCGATAATCCAGCTGCGGCCCGAGCTGCCGGTTTTTTCGCCATATTCCTCACCGATGATCGTATCGCGGGGGCATTCGGCATTCAGAATGCGGCGGATGGCGCTTTCGGCGGCGCGGTCGGCTTCCGTCACCGGGGACGCATCGGCCTTTGCCTCGTGACTATAGGCTGATCGAAAAAAGGGCCGGATGGCTTGGCCCGCTGCTTCGGCCAAACGGTTGGCCAGAAGGATATCCGCCGGTGTCATTAGTCGAACAAAGAACTGACGGAACTTTCATCCGCAATGCGCTTGATCGCTTCGCCCAATAATGGCGCGATGGGCAGCTGGCGTATTTTGGGACTGGCATTGGCAATGTCGGACGCCAGGATGGAGTCGGTGATGACCAGCTTGCGCAATGAGGACGCGTTGACCCGGTTCACGGCTTCGCCGGACAATACGCCATGGGTAATATAGGCGACGACGTCGGACGCGCCGGCGGCTTTTAACGCGTCGGCCGCGTTGCACAGCGTGCCAGCGCTGTCTGCAATGTCGTCAATCAATATGCAGAAACGGTCTTTAACATCGCCGATGATGTTCATGACTTCGGAAACGCCCGCTTTTTCGCGGCGTTTATCAACGATCGCCAGTGGCGCATCATCAAGACGTTTTGCCAGCGCGCGCGCGCGGACAACGCCGCCAACATCCGGCGATACGACGGTGATATTCTTGTCGCCATGGCGCTCCAAAATATCCGCGCTCATAACAGGCGCGCCGTAAAGATTGTCGGTTGGAATATCGAAAAAGCCCTGAATCTGTCCGGCATGCAAATCAACGGTCAACACGCGGTCAGCGCCAGCCTGAGTAATCAGGTTGGCCACAAGCTTCGCCGAAATGGGCGTGCGTGGTCCCGGTTTCCGGTCCTGCCGCGCATAGCCGAAATACGGAAGAACCGCGGTGATGCGCTTTGCCGATGCACGGCGCAACGCATCAATCATGATCAGCAATTCCATCAAATTGTCATTGGCTGGGTGGCTGGTCGACTGGATAACAAACATATCCTCACCGCGCACATTCTCATGGATTTCGACGAAAATCTCATTGTCGGCGAAACGGCGCACGCTGGCGTCGGTCAGCGGCAAGTTCATATAATCTGCAATGCCCTTCGCCAAAGGAAGATTGCTGTTGCCTGTCATCAATTTCATGTGCGTGTCCCCGGACCCCTGAGCTTTGAATCGCGCGCCAAAGTTTCGCCAAACGCCTTAGCGACGCGCAACTGGCCTGACAATCGGCTTGCCCCGCTACATTGTGGACAATAGGGTGGTGAAATGACAAATCGGCTTAATATTGCAATGGCGCAGCTTAACCAGCGCGTGGGTGACCTGGCAGGTAACGCCGGCAAGATGCTGGAATGGCGCGCAAAGGCGACAGATGCCGACCTGATCGTGTTTCCCGAACAGCAGTTGATTGGGTATCCGGCCGAGGATCTGGTGCTGAAGCCAGCCTTTGCCGCGCGCGCTGCGGTGGAGCTTGCGAAGCTTGCAGAAGCGACAGCCGATGGCGGGCCTGCCATGCTCGTGGGTTCGATATTCCTCGACGATGGCGCATTGTACAACGGAATTGCATTGCTCGATGGCGGTCAGATTGCAGCCGTGCGTTACAAGCATGAGCTGCCCAATTACGGAACCTTTGATGAAAAGCGGATTTTTGCATCTGGCCCCATGCCAGAACCCGTGCTGTTTAAGGGCGTGCGTATTGGCGTTCCGATTTGCGAAGATGGCTGGCTCGCCCCGGTTAGCCTCCATTTGAAGGAACGCGGCGCTGAGTTGCTTATTTCGACCAACGGCAGCCCGTATGAAATCGACAAGGATGACCGACGTTTGGAAGAGGTTTTTGCCGCACGTGTGCGCGAAACCGGATTGCCGCTAATGTTTCTAAATCGCGTCGGTGGGCAGGACGAGCTGGTGTTCGACGGCAGTTCCTTTGTCCTGAACGCGGATGGTGCGGCGGCGCACCGCTTACCGGACTGGGAAGAGCATTTGCGCATGACGCATTGGACGCGCGGCGACGATGGCTGGCAATGTGCAGATGGGCCAAAGGCACTGTGGGAGGAGCATCCCGCAGATATCTACAGCGCCATGGTCACGGGCCTGCGCGATTATGTGAACAGCAACGGTTTTCCCGGCGTTGTGTTAGGCATGTCGGGCGGCATCGATAGTGCGATTTGCGCCGCCATTGCCGCTGATGCGCTTGGGCCGGATCGCGTTTGGTGCGTGATGTTGCCGAGCCGCTATACCAGCCAATCGAGTCTGGACGATGCTGCCCAATGCGCTGAAATGATTGGGTGCCGGATCGACACAATCCCCATTGCACCGGCCGTTGGCGCTTTTGACGATATGCTTTCGGACAGCTTTGCCGACCGCGATGTCGACATTACTGAAGAGAATATTCAGTCGCGTATCCGCGGGGTCACGTTAATGGCCCTGTCCAATAAATTTGGACATATGCTTTTGACCACGGGCAACAAAAGCGAAATGAGCGTCGGCTATGCCACGATTTATGGCGATATGGCCGGTGGCTATAATCCGATAAAAGATGCCTATAAAATGACGGTGTTTGCCATTTCCGAATGGCGCAATGCGCATAAGCCGCGCATTGGTCTCGGCCGGGATGGTCCAGTGATACCCGACAATATTATTACCAAGCCCCCCAGCGCAGAATTGCGGCCGGACCAGAAAGACAGCGATTCGCTTCCGGATTATCCGCTCCTTGATAAAATGTTGTATGCGTTGGTGGAGGAAGAGCGCTCGGTCGATGAGGTCGTTGCCCAAGGCTTTGATCGCGACACCGTCGTGCGGATTGAAAGGCTGCTTTATCTCGCGGAGTATAAACGGCGGCAGGCCCCTCCGGGGGTAAAGCTTGGCACACGAAACTTTGGGCGGGATCGTCGCTACCCCATAACAAACGCGTTCCGAAGTGGCCGATAAGCCCCGCCTCTTTACATCGGGCACTGGAAATCGCGCGATATCCGTCTTATTGGATAGCCATGTCATTTTTTAAAGATGTCTCGCTGCGTAATGCGGGCACGGATCTGATCAGCTTTTTCCGCACAACGGGCACGCATAGCCCGTGGCTGTTTCTGGCTGCCTGCGTACCGACGGCGATTATCATCTACACATTCTATATCGATACGCTTGAAAAGGCGAAGCCGCCGCCACCCACCGTAACCTATTTCGAAAGCTGGCCCGCGACACGCACAATCGAGGAATCGAAAGCGGCGATCGCTGAATATCAAAAGCGAAAAGACGAAATGCGCGCCCGCGAGAAAGAGGCATATAAAGCATTCGGTCGTGCGGTCGGGATGGATGTGGAAAAAATTGAGCGCGAGGCTCAGCTGGAGCGTGCGCAAAAAGATGCGCAAGCCAAAGACGCTGCCGCGGGAGCAAAACCATAGCCACCGCTGATCACCGCTTCATGGCCGCAGCTTTGGCGCTGGCGGAACGTGGCGTTGGCCAGACGGGGCTGAACCCGTCGGTCGGCTGTATCATCGTCAAGGAAGGCATCGTCGTTGGACGCGGCTGGACCCAAAAGGGGGGGCGTCCCCATGCAGAAGCCATGGCGCTGGCGCAGGCCGGTTCTGCAGCGCAAGGCAGCGTTATTTACGTGACGCTTGAGCCCTGTGCACATCAATCTGACCGTGGACCGGCGTGCGCCCTATTGCTGGTGGATGCCCGGCCAGCCCGCGTGGTGGTTGCGCTGGAGGACCCCGATCCCCGGACTGCGGGTGCCGGCATCAAGGCGATCATGGCCGCGGGCATCGCTGTCGAAGCTGGCGTCATGGCGGCAGAAGCGCGCAAAAGTCTCTCCGGATTTCTGAGCCGCGTGCAGCGGCGGCGGCCATTTGTAACGTTAAAAATCGCGACATCGCTGGATGGTCAAATCGCCATGGCCGATGGCAGCAGTCGGTGGATTACGGGTGATATCGCGCGCGCGCATAGCCATATTGAACGCGCGCGAACGGATGCCATTTTGGTCGGATCGGGCACCGTAAAGGCAGACGCACCGCAATTGAATGTGCGGCTGACAGGGCTCGAACACCGGTCGCCGCGCAAGGTCATGCTGGGCAGCGGTGACGCCCCCGACGGGTGGGAAGTTATTTCTGCGCCAGCGGAGATCGCAAAGCTGGATTGCAATAATGTGATGGTCGAAGGCGGCGCTGCCACAGCCACGGCTTTTTTAGAGGCTGGGCTGGTTGACCGGTTGTTAATGTACCGCGCACCCATTTTCATCGGCGCGGGCAAGGCTTGCCTTGGCGACATTGGACTGGGGCAGCTGGCCGACGCGCATGGACTTTGGCAGTTGTGCGATTCCCGCAGCCTTGGCAAAGACCGTCTCGAAGTTTACGAATTCGCCAATTAAAGAGGCAATATATATATGTTCACAGGTATCATCACGGACGTTGGCAATATTCGTTCATCCGAACAGCGGGGCGATTTGCGCCTCGTCATTGACTGCGCATATGACATGGACACGGTCGCCATCGGTGCGTCTATCGCCTGTTCGGGCGTGTGCCTGACCGTGGTCGACAAGGGTGAAGGCTGGTTCGCCATTGATGCGTCTGCCGAAACCGTTTCACGTACCCCTGCGGGCATGTGGGAGGCCGGCACCAAATTGAATCTGGAACGCGCGTTGAAGGTTGGCGATGAATTGGGCGGACATATTGTCACGGGCCATGTCGACGGCGTCGGCCATATTGTTGGCAGCGAAACCGTGGGCGACAGCTGGAAAGTCACCGTAGCCGCACCGGGCAACCTTGCGCCCTATATCGCGGCCAAAGGATCGATAACTGTTGATGGCGTGTCGCTGACCGTCAATGACATTGCCGATCAGGCCGATGGTTCGGCGCATTTCATGCTGAACATCATTCCGCACACGGCGCAGATGACGACATTAGGGACGCTGAACGCCGGGCGGCAGGTCAATTTGGAGATTGACGTACTCGCCCGGTACTTGAAACGTATGGAAGATATGCGGGCCCGTTAAAAGGGCAGCCAGCGCTGCTTTTTGGAAAAGTGCATATATCCGATATTGGTGCCCAACCGAAGTCCGGCACCTACCCTGATGGTAATGAGCACGACATCGCCGCGGGCCAGATAGCTCGCATTGAAGCCACCGCCGAGATACGCGACGCCCTCACCGGAGGGATAGCGTTTGAAAATGTCCTCGGTGTCATAAAGATTGTAAACAAGCACAAAGGTGCTGCCCGCATTTGCGCCAGCATCGGGTCCAATCGATGGGCCTGTCCAATAGATGGGCATTTTGCCCTCAACCTTGTGATTCAGCGTGCCCGACCCGTAACGAAGGCCAAAGACAAATGCGCCACCGCCTTCGCGGCCAACGATGTAGGCATTTGGCCGACCCTCTTTTTTCAGAATGTCCTCGATCAATTTGCCAAGGCCTCGGGCACTTTTGCCAAACACGCCTTCGGCCGCGCCGATCAAATCATCTTTCTGATAGGTGGCTTCGGTCGAGATGGTGGGAGACGCGGTCGACGTTTCCGGTAATGTTGCAGGAGCCTCTGTCGGAACGCCATCTTGAACAGCTGGTGCGACCTCCTGTGCCGGGGCTGCGGTCGCGGCCGGCGGCGGCGTGCCAAGGTCTGAATCGATGACATCATTGGGATCGACGGTGTTGATCTGCGCCATTGCTGGCGAAGCAACAAGTGCGCCGGCTGCGAGCAGCATCCGCAAATGATATATTGACCGTTTCAGTCCGCGGCTAACTGCTAACATGCGTATCCCACCCTTTTAAAATCAAGCAACACTCTATGAATCCTTTAGATGAGCACATGATGAACGATCGACAATGCGAGTTCAGTGCGCGCCAGAGCGATCATAATTCGTTAATTTTCTTCTTATAGCATGCCCGTGTCAATAACCATTGCAGCCAAATGCATGCAACGCTATAGGCCGCGCATGCCAAACGCGCTGGAGACGTGGGTGAGTGGCTGAAACCAACGGTTTGCTAAACCGTCGTACTGGTAAATCCGGTACCGAGGGTTCGAATCCCTCCGTCTCCGCCAATCTGTGGTATTGCCAAAGGAAGCGCATCATCCTTAGTCAGCCAAGTCCGATACTGCGCGCACCCTTCTAAAGATGAAAGCCCTCAGGTGGCTATTTTCACCTTATCCTGCGTTTTTGTGTCGAAGTCGCTGGCGTCATGTCGCTCATGCAGCTGGCTGGCGGGATCACCCATGACGCGATTGACCATGCGTCCACGCTTCACAGCTGGCCGCTCGGCGATGAGGTCAGTCCAGCGGATGACGTTTTTATATTCATGGACCGATAGAAACGCGCCTGCGTCGTAAATCAGCCCTTTGACGAGCGCGCCATACCATGGCCAAATCGCCATATCGGCGATGGTGTATTCGTCGCCTGCCATATAGGAGCGGTCGGCAAGATTGCGGTCCAGCACGTCCAACTGCCGCTTCACCTCCATTGCGAATCGGTCGATGGCGTATTCAAATTTGAACGGCGCATAAGCATAAAAATGGCCAAAACCGCCGCCCAGATAGGGCGCGCTGCCCATTTGCCACATCAGCCAGTTGATCGTTTCCGTCCGCGCATGATGCTCGGTTGGCAGGAACGCGCCGAACTTTTCGGCAAGATATAAAAGGATCGCACCCGATTCAAAAACGCGCGTAGGCTCCGGCGTCGAATGGTCGAACAATGCGGGAATTTTGGAGTTTGGATTGGCTTCGACAAAGCCGCTCGAAAACTGGTTGCCGTCGCGGATGTTGACAAGCCACGCGTCATATTCTGCGCCCGTATGGCCAAGCGCGAGTAACTCCTCAAGCATGACGGTCACCTTCACGCCATTGGGCGTGGCAAGCGAATAGAGTTGCATCGGATGCTTGCCGACGGGGCGTTCTTTGTCATGCGTCGCGCCGGCGATGGGCCGGTTGATATTCGCAAACTGGCCCCCGTTTTCGGTATTCCATTCCCAGACCTTAGCTGGCGTGTAATCGGAAAAAGTCTGGGTCATGGATGTGCTATTCCTCAGGTGAAATCATAAGGTGTCAGGGGATAGGCCGGGTTTATGATAAGGGCGCGCACGCCTCATGTGCCCAAGCCAGCGCGTCGCCGTCCAGTTGTGGCGCGATAATCGACAGCACCTTGGCATGGTAATCATTCCACCAGCGCAGTTCCTCGCCGCTGAGCAAGCTGACATCCACCAAGGTCTTGTCAATTGGGGCGAAGGTGAGCGTTTCGAAACCGAAATAGCGGCCTTCCGCGCCAGCGATGTCGCGTTCTTCGACCAGCACCAGATTTTCGATGCGGATGCCATATTCCCCGGCTTTGTAATAGCCAGGCTCGTTGGACAGGAACATGCCTGCTTGCAAAGGCTCGTCTGTGCCAGCCTGTCCGCCCGAGAATTTCCCAATGCGCTGCGGCCCTTCATGCACAGCAAGGAAGCTGCCGACGCCGTGGCCGGTGCCATGGGCGTAATCAAGGCCAGCTTGCCAGAGTGCGGCGCGCGCCATCGTGTCGAGTTGCGCGCCGCGGGTGCCTTCCGGGAACACCGCCAGTGCAAGTGCGATATGGCCCTTTAGCACACGGGTGAAACGGTCCTTCATTTCCGCTGTTGGTTGTCCGGGGCCGACCCAGATCGTCCGGGTTACGTCCGTGGTGCCGTCCAAATACTGCCCGCCGCTGTCGACCAGATAGATGCTGTTGGGTTCAATCGCCCGGTTGCTCTTTTCGTCGACTTTGTAATGGCAATGCGCGCCATTGGGACCGGTGGCCGAAATCGTATCAAACGACAGATCGTGCAGCATACCGGTATCTTGGCGGAAGGATTTCAGCCGCGCTGCAGCCGACAATTCGTCCAGCCCACCCTTATGGGCCGTTTCGCTCATCCAGTGCAGGAAGCGGCTCAGCGCTGCGCCGTCACGCGCCTGCGCCGCACGATGGCCGACTTGCTCGACATGGTTTTTGACAGCCTTTGGCAAAATGGTCGGGTCACGCGCTTCGACGATTGTTGCCCCGCCATCCTTCAGTGCGCCGAATATCGCCGCGACGGCACGATCCGGATCCACGGCGATGCGCTTGCCGTTCATGGCTTTCAATGCAGGGACAAACTCCTCCGGGGTGCGCAAGCGCACGGCATTGCCCAAATGGGCGCGGACGTCATCGCCGACCTTTTCCGGGGCAACAAACAGGTCTGCCGTGCCATCGGCATGGGCGAGCACAAAGCTGAGCGCGACGGGCGTATTTGCCACATCGGAGCCACGGACGTTCAGGAGCCACGCCACCGAATCGAGTGCGGAAATCACCGTGCTGTCCAAACCATTGGCCGTCAGCCATTCGGCAACCGCTGCGCGTTTCTCGGCGCTGCTTTGTCCGGCATAACGGTCGTCATGGACCATCAGCTTGGCATCGCTTTTGCCGGGCTGGTCCGCCCAAACGGCATCAATCGGATTGCTTTTGACCGCGACCAATTCCGCGCCTTTGGCTTTCAACGCCACGGTCGCGCTTTCGACCCAACCCTTGGTATGCACCCATGCGTCATAACCAATGCGCGCGCCTGCGGGGGCGTGTTCCTTCAACCAATCAGAAATGCTCGTTTGCGGCACGCCGACATATTGCCAGTTGTTGCCGTCCACCTGCTCACGCACCTGAAGCGTGTAGCGCCCGTCGGTGAAAATAGCCGCCTCTTCCGATAGGACCACGGCAGAGCCTGCAGACCCGCCAAAGCCCGTAAGCCAGCCAAGACGCTGCGCATAGTCCCCGACATATTCGGACATATGTTCATCGCAAATCGGAACAACGAATCCATCGAGCTGATCTTTTTTCAGTTGGGCGCGCAAGGCATTAAGGCGGGCTTCGTAGGTGGACATCTTGGACTTCCGTTCATATGGTTGTGCAGACCATATAAGCGAGGAAGTCTTCTCATGAAAGCATTGCTCCCACTCATTGTTGCGATTGCTGCAATATCCTCGCCTGCATTTGCCCAGAAAGACATTATGACT
>NZ_JBILOS010000077.1:0-9703 GCF_044374345.1 Sphingorhabdus sp.
GCGCGCGTTCTGCGGCGAGTAATACGAGGTCAAACCGGTTGGTGACCTTGTCGATGCAATCTTCAACAGTAACGCGTGCCATCTTGGCTCCTGATTCTTCGGAATTTCGGGAAGTTGCTCGCGCCTATAGACAAGCAGCGAAAATGTCAATGAAAAGGGCAGGCAGCTTGCCGTAATCCCCGCAAAGCGGTAAACTGGGTTATGGCAACGCAATCAGGCACCCCGGGGCTCCCCGGAAAGCAGTTTCAGGTTGCTGGCCATCAGCTCCATCTGGTGCATGCCCCGAACGACAGGCTTGACGCGGTGTTACGCCTGATCGCGGTGGCGGAACACTCCATCCAGATGTTCTTCTATATGTTTGCCGACGATTCGGTTGGACGCGATGTGCGGACGGCGTTGGTCGAGGCGGCACATCGCGGGGTGCAGGTACAGCTGATCATCGATAGCTTTGGCTCGGCCCAAATAAGCGACCGTTTCTTTGATCCACTGACGAACGCAGGGGGAAGCTATCATTGTTTCAGCACCCGCAAGGGCTTGGGCTATATCATCCGCAACCATCAAAAAATCCTCATAGCCGATGACACCCACGCACTGGTGGGCGGATTCAACATTACAGATCAATATTTCGGGCGAGCAGGTGATGATGACTGGGAAGATTTGGGCATCATTATAACCGGTCCGGAAGTGCCGCGGCTGGCGCGCTACTTCGACGACATGGCAAGCGCATCGGCCGACGGAAAGGTGCGTTATCGTAAAATCCGGTCGATTATCCGGCAATGGCGACCGGGCATAGGCGAAGTCCAATGGCTGTTGGGCGGACCGACAAACCGGATCTCTCCATGGGCGCTGACGTTCAAACGGTCTTTGCAGGTCGGAAAACGGTTTGACATTGCATCGGCCTATTTTTCCCCGTCGCAAACGATATTGCGCCGATTGGCGAAGGTATCGAAGCGGAACAAGGGATCGCGCCTCGTCTTGGCGGGCAAAACCGACAATGGGGCCACCATTCCCGCGGCACGCTTGCTCTACCGGTACCTGCTGCGGCGTCGGACGAAGATTTACGAATTCCAGCCGCGCCGTCTCCACATGAAGCTGATGGTCATTGATGACGCGGTGTATATTGGCTCGGCCAATCTCGACGTCCGCAGCATGTTCATCAATCTTGAGATCATGGTCCGGATAAAGGATGATGCACTTGCGGTATATATGCGCACATTGATCGATGGGCTGGTCGCCCAATCCGAAGAACAAACGCCTGTGTTGTTAAAAGGGCGCGACAATGTTTGGAGCCGGTTCAAGGGTTGGTTTGCATATTTCCTCGTGAATTCGGTGGACTACAGCATCGGTCGGCGGATTAAGTTCAGCCTGCTGCGCGACCGGTAATCACTCTTTCCAGCGCCAGAAAAGGGTAACAATTGTTCCGGGCTTCTGACAGTCACGATTGGACTCCGTTTATGCAAACGCATTAATTCATAATCTGTTCCGCCACGCTTGCATTGTCTGACGCATCGGTCCTAATGCCGCAGCTATGGCAAAGCTTCCCCGAGGAACAATTTCAGTGATTTTCGTGGCACAGCGGACCGATGCTGACGCAACAGGCTATGCACGCGCAGCCGCGATGATGGAAACGCTGGCTGTGCAGCAAGAGGGGTATATCGCCATGGATTCAGTGCGGGGGTCAGACGGGCTTGGCATAACCGTCAGCTATTGGACTGATGAAGCCAGCGCGAAAGCATGGCGCGATCACCCCGAACACATGGCTGTCCGCGATGCAGGACGCGATCTTTGGTACAGCGATTACAGTCTGCATGTCGCAGAAGTCACGCGCAGCTATGATTGGAAAAAGCCATGAGCGCAGTTCAGGCCATACCCAACAGCCGCGTCGTCGTCCTTTTCCTCGTCATGCTCGTCGCCGCCGCGGGCAATACGGCGATGCAGTCCGCACTGCCTGCCATCGCAAGCGAACTGGATATGCCCGACGTGTTGGTCAGCCTCGCATTTAGCTGGTCTGCACTTTTATGGGTCATCACCGCGCCAAAATGGGCGCGCTTGTCCGACCGTCGGGGCCGCAAGCAGTTGATGAGTGTTGGCATCATTGGCTTCATCTCATCAATGGGCCTGTGCGGATTGGTCTTGTGGCTTGGCCTTGCCGGCCTGATCGGCCCAGCCGTTACATTCATACTCTTTGCCATCTTCCGCAGCCTTTATGGCGGTTTTGGTTCCGCAGCCCCGCCCGCTGTGCAGGCTTATGTTGCCGCACGAACCGAACGCGCCGAGCGGACGAAGGCATTGTCGATGCTTGCATCGTCGTTCGGTGTGGGCACAGTCATAGGCCCGGCGACCGCGCATTATTTGTTGTTCCCGCCCTTTGGCCTTGCCGGACCGTTGATCATGTTTGCGATATTTGGCGTTGCCGTTCTGATCGCTTTGCATGTGCTGTTGCCGAACGACACACCGCGCTTTGCCGCGCGCGGTGCGGTTGCTGCCTATCCCAATTCTGCGTCCATGAACACGCTCGACAGCGAAGACGTCGATGGCGAAGCGCTGGATTCCCTACCCGATGAAGAAGTTCGCTTGCCATGGCGCGATGAAAGAATGGCGCCCTGGCTTATTGCGGGCCTCATTGGCGGGCACGCGCAGGCAATCATCCTTGGCGTGGTCGGATTCCTCGTCCGCGATCGGCTTGGGCTGCATGATCGCCCTTGGGAAGCGGTGCAGGCCAGTGGCTCAGTCATGCTGATAGGCGCAATGGCGACGTTATTGGCGCAATGGGGCCTCATCCCGATCTTGTCCCTCGCCGCACGCAGTTCCGTGCTTTGGGGTTCAATACTGGCGCTGATTGGCACCATATTAACGGGCGTTAGCCAGGATTTTTACGGCATCAGTACAGGCTTTGCGATTGCGTCTTTGGGCTTTGGGCTGTTCCGGCCGGGATTTACTGCAGGTGCTTCATTGGCGGTCCGGCGGCACGAGCAAGGCGATGTCGCCGGCAAAATCGCCTCGATCAATGGCGCAGCCTATATTTTCGCGCCAGCAATCGGCGTCGCCCTTTTGAGCTGGTGGGAGCCAGCAACCTTCATTCTCATCTCTGCCTCATTGGTTTTTCTGATCATTTGGGGCAGGCGGGCGTTGATTGTTCCCGACGAAACGTAAGGCGCATTCCGCATCATTGCTAAATCACCACATCATGTCGGCTCGACGAACAGAAGCAGATTTTGCGCAAAAAAAAGGGCCGACCAAAGTCGACCCTGAAAAAGTCTTTAGGAGAGGATGCCTATAAGGCTTTCCCCCTATCGCGATATTATATTTTTTGTGCAAGTGCGAACAGTGCAATATCAGTTGCATATCATGCAACTGATATTTATAAGATTAAACTGAATTCTGCGGCATTCGTACGATCGCAGAATCAAATCATTTTTGTTGCGGTGCGACAAAAAAGGAGATGATATGCGCAGATTGCCACCTTTACGGTCGTTAGAAGCCTTTTTGCGCGTCGCCAAACTGGGTTCGGCCAAAGCCGCGGCCAGTGAACTGGCGCTGTCACCTCCTGCCTTAAGCCGCCGCATAAAGGCGCTTGAAGATTTTATCGGCAAATCGCTTTTTGACCGCCGCGCCCAAGCCATGGTCATTAACGCCGATGGCGAAGCCTTGCTGGCGGCTGTAGAGCCGGCGATGGATGCGATGGCCGAAGCGGTTGAAGAGCTTGCCGGACGTGGCGGCGAATATCGCCTGCGCCTCGGCTTGCTTCCGCTTTTCGGTTCACAGCGCCTCATCCCGCGCCTCCCCGAACTGCGCAAAGCGTTCCCGAAATTGCATATCGACGTTGATACCTCTGGCCATGCGGAAAATCTGTTGGGCGATGTGATTGATGCCGCGATTATCATCGCTGCCGAGGTTGACCCAAAACTCTACAGCGTTCGTCTCGACCGTAACCTTGTCTATGCCATTGCTTCGGAGCAATGGGCCAAGGAGCACAATGTGCAAAAGCCAGAAGATCTGGCCAAACATACGATCATGGTCCACAGCGATATGCCCATGATATTCGACGCCTGGCGTCAAGCCATGGGCGTACCCCGTTTAAAACCCGCCGCCATTGATAGTTTGGATAGCGGCGCGCTCATGCTTGAAGCTGCCGCCAATGGGCTGGGCGTCGCGATCATGCACGGAAGCCATTTTTCGGACGCGCGTGATCCACGCCTGACGCGGCTTTTCAATGCAGAGGTCGAAAGCCCCTATAGCTATTGGTTCGTGTGCCGCCCCCGCGCGCTGAAGCAGCGCGCCGTCAAGATTTTCCACGACTGGTTGTTAAAGGCCGGCGTATAAATTCGGTAGCGCGAACACTTGACCCATCGCCCACCCCGCGTCATTGCAGTGCGATGACTGACGACGTTGCTGAACTGAATTTCGAACAGGCGCTGCGCGCGCTTGAAGATATCGTCCACAAGCTGGAAAGCGGTGAAGCGCCGCTTGATGAATCCATTGCGCTATATGAACGCGGCAACACGCTGCGGGCGTTGTGCCAACAACGGCTTGATATGGCGAAGGCACGGATTGAAGCGATTACGCTTGGCCCTGACGGTGCGCCAACGGGCACCACATCGTTCGACGCGGGATGAATGTAATGTCGGAGCTATCGACATCTTCGCTGCTTCAAGATGCGCTGACCAGTATTGCAGCAGATGTTGACCAAGAATTCGACACGCTGCTGACATTACCCGGGGACGCACGCGACCGTTTATATGCAGCCATGCGGCACGCTACGATTGGCGGCGGCAAGCGTCTTCGTCCCTTGCTGGTAACGGCCACCGCAGCCTTGTTCAATGTCGACCGCAAAACAGCTTTGCGCGTCGGTACGGCGGTTGAGGCCATTCACGTTTATTCGCTGGTGCATGACGACCTGCCCTGCATGGATGATGATGATTTGCGCCGTGGCAAACCCACCGTGCATCGCGCATTTGACGAAGCGACGGCGGTTTTGGCCGGTGACTCGCTGCATGCGCTTGCCTTTGAAATCTTGGCCAATCCAGATACCCATAGCGACCCATTTGTGCGCGGTGAGCTGGTGTCGACGTTGGCGCTGGCCAGTGGCCCTGAAGGCATGGCAGGCGGCCAGATGATGGACATTGAGGCGGAGAACGCATCGTTCGATTTGCAAACGGTCATGCGCCTGCAGGCATTGAAAACCGGCGCGCTTATCGCCGCAAGCGTCGAAATGGGCGCCATTTTGGGCCACATTCCACCCGAAGGCCGCGCGCATTTGCGGGGCTATGCCCGCGACATTGGCCTTGCCTTTCAAATTGCCGATGACATTTTGGATGTCGAAGGTGACCCCGAACTGGCTGGCAAGGCGCTGCAGAAAGATGCCGAGGCCGGCAAGGGTACATTTGTGTCGCTGATGGGGCTTGATCGCGCCAAGCAACAGGCCGAAATGCTGGTCCAGCAAGCCAATGATTATCTATCAAGCTATGGCGCAGAGGCGGATTTGTTG
Organism: Sphingorhabdus sp.; assembly: GCF_044374345.1. Lineage (GTDB taxonomy): Bacteria > Pseudomonadota > Alphaproteobacteria > Sphingomonadales > Sphingomonadaceae > Sphingorhabdus_B. The sequence goes on from NZ_JBILOS010000077.1 coordinate 5,489, forward strand.
CGCGCTATTGCAAATTATATCACGGAAAGAGATCGCTGATGACCCACCGGATTGGCGTATATCCCGGAACTTTTGACCCCATCACCTTGGGCCATATGGACATCATCCGGCGCGGCGCAAAGCTTGTCGACGAACTCATCATTGGCGTGACCACCAACGCGTCGAAATCGCCGATGTTCGCGGATGAAGAGCGTATCGCGATGGTCGAACGCGAAGTTGCGACAATCGGCGCAGGTCATATCCGCGTTGTCGGGTTTAATTCACTGCTGATGGACTTTGCCGAAGCGCATGGCGCAAGCACGGTCATTCGCGGCATTCGCGGCGTCACCGATTTCGAATATGAATATCAGCTCACGGGCATGAACCGCCAGTTGAATGATCGCGTCGAAACTTTATTCCTGATGGCAGATGTCTCGCTTCAGCCCATCGCATCCCGGTTGGTGAAAGAAATCGCGATATATGGTGGCGAAATTGGCAAATTTGTAACGCCTACGATCCGCGATGAAGTTGTCGCCCGCGTTCAATTATTGGGCAGCAAGGCAAGCTAACGACGCGCCTGCGCGTTACATCGTCTTGCGCAGCTTGCGTTCCTTAGGCGCCGGCAGCTCAAGATACTCCTCCGGCACATATATCGCATAAGTTGCCAAGCGGATCTCGCGCACGAATTGAAACAGGCAAGCCGATAACAGCGCCAGTGCCAGCATGAATACGGCCACAGCGACCCATGCTGCGGAAATATTGGTGAGCCCCATCACAAACAGCACCACGATCATGATGCACACCGAAATCGCGGACAAAACCGCGCACAAGATCGATGATCCCACCACATGCATGCGCTTTTCAATGATGCGCAGCTCGGTAACAACCCGTTCATGTGCTTGACCCTCGGTCTCGGCATATTGCCGCTGCAGGTCGCGTGACCGGTCCACAATGCGCGACAGTCGTCCCGTGAGGACATTGAGCAGGCTGCCCACCGCAACCAACAAGAATGCGGGTGTCAGTGCCGTCTGCAGAACAGAAATGACCGCCGCCAGATCCGGGCCAAATTTACCGTCCATTTTGCAATTCTGCCGCTAATGCCCGCAAATCGGTTTTCAGCAGCTTGCCGATATGGCTGCGCGGCATTTCGTCGATGGGATAGAGCACCGAAATGCGCTGGGTTTTGCCAAGCTGCCCATTCACCCGCTCCAAGATAGCATCGGGCGTGCTGCTGGCGTCGGGATGCAACCGCACAAACCCAACCGGCGTCTCGCCCCACGCATCAGACGGCATACCCACCACGGCAGCCTCAGCAACCTCCGCTTGCGCTTCCAGCAGCTCCTCCAGATCTTTCGGGTAAATGTTGAACCCGCCGGAGATGATCATATCCTTCGCGCGCCCGACGATCGAAACAAAGCCGTCTTCATCGACAATCCCGATGTCGCCGGTTTTCAGCCAGATATTGCCATCCTCGTCGCGCCATTCCATCTCGCGCGTCTTTTCCGGCTGGTTCTTATAGCCGGACATCATGGTGGGTGACCGGCCCGTTAAAACACCTTTTGATCCAGCAGGCAGGCGATTGTCGTCGTCATCAAGGACGATCAGTTCATGGCCCGTCACGGGCTGCCCCACGGTGTGCAGCTTGTCGGGGAAATTATGCGCCTGCAACATGCAGACGACGCCGCCCTCCGTCATCCCATAAATTTCGACGAGCCCGCCGGGCCAGCGTTTGACGACATCGGCCTTTAACTCCGCCGGGAATGGCGCGCTGGTGCAAAATTTGATGATAAAATGCGAAAGATCGTATTGTGCAAAACCATCATGCGCCATGAGGCGTTGATATTGGACGGGCACCAGCATGGTATGCGTTGTCCGGTCGGCCTGTGCATGGTCAAGATAGCCAGTGACGTCAAATTTATCCATGATCCGCGCAAATCCACCATGGCACATGGTCGGCAGGAACACGGCGAGCGTCGTGTTGGAATATAAGGGCGTGGAGACCAACGAACGGGTGTCACGACTGTAAATGGATTTGAAACCACCTGCCATCTGGTGCCAGCGCATGGCGTGCGAATGGATGATGCCCTTTGGCGTGCCTGTCGTTCCGCTCGAATAAATGATGTTGAACGGGTCAGTCGGCGCAGGTTCGACTGCTGCAAATGTCGCGCCCTCTTCGGCCATCCAAGCTTCAAGGCTTGGGTGCGATGTATCGCCATTATCCAATATGACAATGCGCACATCGCCCAAGTCTATACCGCCGAGTTCAGCCAGCTTTGCCGCATCGACAAAAAGATGCATCGCCCCTGAGTCCCGCAACATCGCGGACAATTGTGCCGGGGTAGCTGATGTCGTCAGCGGCGCAGCGCAGCCGCCTGCACGCACGGCCGCCAAATAGACCAGCGCATAATTGATGTTGCTCATGCCCAAAATGGCGACCGCCTGACCATGCTGAAGGCCATCGCGCTGAAGCTGCGCTGCAATGCGTGACGTTAGCTGCGCAACTTGGCTCCAGGAAACCGTGGTGAACTTGTCAGCGAGCGCGAGCGCGTCGGGTTTTTCTGCACCCCAAGCACCGATAAGTGCGCCAAAGTCGCCAAAGCTCTTTTCCAGTTCCGTCTCGATATTCATCACGTTTTGTGCCTATCCCTTAGATGCGCATTTGATGATTTAGCGCGATATCGAAAACTTTCATCGCTTAATTTTTCGCCGCAGGCCGCCACCCAAAAACGCAACAAGCGATAGGCGCAAAAGATTGTGGAAAAATAGCCCTTTATTGCCGCTTTCCCTTGGGCTTTTCGGCCTTGGGGCCTATAGTCCACCGATGACAGATCAAATCCCGGAAAACTCCGAAAATAACCCGTCTGCGGACAGCGCAGCCAACCCAAATCAGAACGAATATGGTGCCGACAGCATCAAGGTTCTCAAGGGCCTAGACGCGGTTCGCAAGCGGCCGGGAATGTATATCGGCGATACGGATGACGGCAGCGGCTTGCACCACATGGTGTTCGAAGTATCGGACAACGCGATCGACGAAGCGCTCGCCGGACATTGCGATCTGGTGCTGATCGAATTGAATGCCGACGGATCGGTATCGGTCGAAGATAACGGCCGCGGCATCCCGACGGGCATGCACAAGGAAGAAGGCGTTTCCGCAGCTGAGGTCATCATGACTCAACTGCACGCCGGCGGTAAGTTTGAGAACACGTCGGACGACAACGCGTACAAGGTATCGGGCGGTTTGCACGGCGTCGGTGTGTCCGTCGTCAATGCACTGTCTGAGTTCTTGGAGCTCACCATCTGGCGCGAAGGCAAAGAGCATTGGATGCGCTTTGAACATGGCGACGCCGTTGCGCCATTGATCGTTCGTGGCGATGCCCCTGTGGCCGATGGTAAACCCAAAAAGGGTACGCGCGTCACCTTCATGGCGTCGACCGAGACTTTCAAAAATGTGCTCGAATTTGATTTTGACAAGCTTGAACATCGGTATCGCGAACTGGCGTTTCTAAACTCTGGCGTCCGCATTCTGCTGCGCGACAACCGCCATTCCGAAGTCAAAGAACATGACCTCTATTATGAGGGCGGCATTGGCGCGTTCGTTAAATATCTGGACCGCAACAAAACGGCGTTGCTTGCCGATCCGATTGCGATTTCGTCACACCGTGACGGCATCGGCATCGATGTCGCGCTGGAATGGAACGACAGCTATTACGAAAACGTCTTATGCTTCACCAACAACATTCCGCAGCGCGATGGCGGCACCCACTTGGCGGCATTCCGCTCGGCACTGACACGCACGCTGAACAACTATGCCGAAAAATCGGGCGTGTTGAAAAAGGAAAAGGTCACGCTGACTGGCGATGACATGCGCGAAGGCCTGACCGCGATTGTGTCGGTGAAATTGCCTGATCCGAAATTCTCGTCGCAGACCAAGGACAAGTTGGTGTCATCCGAAGTGCGCCAGCCGCTGGAAAGCCTGATGGCCGACCGGATGAGCGAGTGGCTTGAAGAAAATCCCGCCCATGCGCGCACCGTGATCCAAAAGGTCATCGATGCCGCCGCCGCCCGCGAAGCCGCACGTAAGGCGCGCGAGGCCAGCCGCAAATCGGTGATGAGCGTTGCGTCTCTGCCCGGCAAGCTGGCTGATTGTCAGGAAAAAGATCCCGCCAAATCCGAACTGTTCCTGGTCGAAGGCGACTCCGCAGGTGGTTCGGCAAAGCAAGGTCGCGACCGGCATTA
>NZ_JBILOS010000155.1:0-2752 GCF_044374345.1 Sphingorhabdus sp.
GCTTCCCATATCACGCAGGGTTGTTTCCAACGGGTCAGCATAAGCTGCTCCCGAACACCTGCTGTTGCGCCCGTGCGGTCCTGTTTCAAGGATCTGCATCATGGGGCTGCGACGACTATTTGAAAGTATAAATATGTCTTTTTTCCAAGACCTGGGCCTTGCCCAACCTATCCTTAAGGCGCTTGAAGCCGCTGGATATGATACCCCGACGCCCATCCAGCAACAGTCGATCCCACCATTGCTGCAAGGCCGCGATCTGTGCGGTATCGCACAGACCGGAACCGGCAAGACCGCAGCGTTTGCTTTGCCATCGCTGCACCATTTCGCAACAAAGCCAAAAGCGCGGCAGCCATATAGCTGCCGTATGCTGGTGCTGTCGCCAACCCGCGAACTTGCGGCACAGATCGCTGACAGCTTCCGCACCTATGGCAAATTCCTTGGCCTGAAGGTTGATTGCGTCTTTGGCGGCATGCCCATTTTCAGCCAGAAAAAACGGCTCGCTGGCGGCGTGGATATTCTGGTCGCGACACCGGGCCGTCTCATCGATTTGATCGAGCAACGCGCGGTCACGTTGAAGGACGTCGAAATCTTCGTCCTTGATGAAGCGGACCAGATGATGGACCTTGGTTTCATCCATGCGTTGAAGCGTATTGACCAATTGCTGCCAAAGCAGCGTCAGACATTGTTCTTCTCGGCCACCATGCCAAAGGCGATTGCTGAACTCGGCAACCGCTTCCTCAACAACCCTGTTCGTGTGTCGGTCGCACCTGCGGCAACCACTGCAGAGCGTGTTGAGCAATTCGTGACCTTTGTTGAACAGCGCGAAAAGCAAACCTTGCTGACGCTCAAGCTGCAAAGCGAAGAGATTGACCGTGCACTTGTGTTCACGCGCACCAAACATGGCGCCGACCGCGTTGTGCGTGGGCTTGCTGGCGCTGGCATCCAATCCGCCGCCATTCACGGTAACAAAAGCCAGGGCCAGCGTACCGCTGCGCTGCAGGCATTTCGTGACGGCAAAATCAAAATCCTCGTCGCAACCGATATTGCGGCACGCGGCATTGACGTCCCCGGCGTCAGCCATGTGTTCAATTTCGAGCTGCCCAATGTGCCGGAACAATATGTGCACCGCATTGGCCGTACCGCACGTGCGGGCCGCGAAGGCATTGCGATGAGCTTCGTTGCCGGTGATGAGCGTGGCTATATGAAGGATATTGAGCGTCTGACGGGCGTACGCGCCATGACGCTTGGTCTTCCTGAAGGTTTCCGTGCGGCTGTTGCCGCATTGCCGCCCCCCGTTGCCGACAAGAAACCGCAACAGGCCCGTGGCGGTCGCGGTGGCGGTCAACCCGGCGGCGGCCGTACCAACTATGCTGGCAAGAAATTGGGCGGCAACAATGGCGGCACTGGTTTGAACGGCGAAACCCGTAACCGGACGCATGCACCTCAAGGTGGATGGCAGCCAGCCATCGGACCACGTGACGGCAGCCGTGAAGGCAGCCGTGATGCGCGTCCACGTAGCGACAATGCCGCAAGCGCTGACCGTCGTCCTACCGCCGACCGTGCATTTGCCGCGCGCAGCGAAAACCGTCGCGATCCCGGCGCTCCGGCGCGGAACTACGGTCCTAAAAAGGGCGGTAACGGAAACTACAGAGGTTCCGTGAAACGCGCTGGGTAATGTGACTCCAGCGCGCCATCCTGAACTCGTTTCAGGATAGCAAACACACGTAGCGCGTTATCCTGAAACAAGTTCAGGATGACGCGTCGCTATTTTTATCAATGCCGGAAGTGGCGCATTCCGGTGAAGACCATCGCCAGACCAGCCGCATCAGCAGCGGCGATCACTTCGTCATCCCGCATCGATCCACCGGGTTGAATGACCGCCGTTGCGCCCGCTTCAGCGGCAGCCAACAAGCCATCGGCAAATGGGAAAAACGCATCTGACGCGACTGCGGATCCAACGGTACGCGGCGTTGGCCAACCATAAGTTTCGGCGGCTTCGGTGGCCTTAATCGCGGCAATCCGCGCGCTGTCGCGTCGGTTCATTTGGCCTGCACCAATACCCGCAGTCGCGCCATCCTTGGCATAGACAATGGCGTTCGATTTGACGTGCTTGGCCACGGTCCAGGCAAAGCGGCAGTCGGCCAGTTCCTGCACCGATGGTGCACGCTTGGTCACAACTTTGAAATCGCTGTCGGCAACATGACCGTTATCGCGCGACTGCACCAGAAGACCGCCCGTGATCGGCTTAATCGACAAGCCACCGCGCTTTGGATCGGGCAGATCACCCGTCAACAAAAGCCGCAGATTCTTTTTCTTTGCGAATACCGCCTTTGCGGCATCATCCGCCGATGGCGCGGCGACGACCTCAGTGAATATCTCGGTGATGGCCTCCGCAGTAGCACCATCCAGCGGGCGGTTAACCGCAACAATGCCGCCAAATGCGGACACGCTGTCGCACTCGAGCGCCGCGCGGTACGCATCGATTAAGGTTTCGCCCGTTGCCACGCCGCAGGGGTTGGCATGCTTGACGATGACGACAGTAGGCGGTCCGTCGCGAAACTCGCTGACCAGTTCAAGCGCCGCATCAGCGTCATTATAATTATTATAGGACAGTTCTTTGCCCTGCACCTGTTCGGCTTGGGCAATCCCCGATCCATGCGGACCGACAGGCAAATAAAGTGCCGCGCGCTGATGCGGGTTTTCGCCATAACGCAATTCGGTTTCGCGATTTCCGTTCACGGCAAGCATATCG
>NZ_JBILOS010000010.1:0-33102 GCF_044374345.1 Sphingorhabdus sp.
GTTGACGGTCTTTGCGGGCAAGAAATTTCTACGCGACAACCCCATCGAGACCGAAGATGCAAAGTTAAACGACCGTGGCGCGCGGTTGACGGGTGAAATCGTGACCGTGGTTGAAGCGATCACAAACGGCCATGGCCGCGTCAAGGTCGGCGACAGCGTCTGGTCCGCCCGCGGCGTCGATGCCGCAATAGGGTCCCGTGTGCGCGTCACAGGCGCTGACGGCGCGGTGTTGCTGGTCGAAGGCGGTCTTGACTGATCGAAGGACGCAATCGGTCCGTCTTTTCTGGGTCCAACGCGCTCTAAATCAGATCAAGGCTCACGCGGTCGGGTTCGATAAAGCCCCGCCGCGCGTGCACCGAAAACAGCCGCTCCTTTGAATAGAACCGAAGCGGCAAATCCCGGCGTCCCCGGTCGGAAAGTAATAGCGCGTTCACGGCCTCGTGCAACGGCACCTGTATCCCGACCTCGGCCAGATGCGCCTTCACGCCCGCGATATACACCTGCGTAATCGTCTCATGATAGCCTTGGGTATCGTCATTCACGCCGCCCACGGCTTCGTTATAGGCCGAAATGATGGCAGGTAGCTCTCGCTCAATCGCGATATCCGGCCGATCACGCACCAGCCAAGTACATGCCGCCAGATGCGCTTCATGCGTCCAATCCGCGCGCGGTAAGCTACGCGCAAGCAAGCCTTCGCCGATCGCGACGATTGCGGCGTCATCTTCAAATAAGCGCATAGAATATTCGGACATGATCGAACCTTCTGCGTTGTCCGATTATGTCCGGACGGGTTAAGCGACCTTTGGTGCCGATTGCCTTACACCTTCGTCGACATGATCTGCAAATTGCGCGAAGTTGTCGACGAACTGCTGAGCAAGTCCGCGTGCCGTAACATCATATTCCGCCTTGTCCGCCCAAGCTTCGCGCGGATCGAGGATTCCGCTGTCGACGCCTGGAACTGCGACGGGAAATTCAAAACCAAAATTCTGGTCCTTGCGGAATTCTGCATTGTTCAGGCTTCCGTCAAGCGCAGCGTTGAGCAAGGCCCGTGTGGCCTTGATAGGCATACGGCTGATGCCGGGCATCGTTGCTTTACCGCCCGTCCAGCCGGTATTGACCAACCAGCATTGCACCGCCCCCTTGGCAATCCGCTCTTTCAGCAAATTGCCATAGATGCTTGGGTGACGCGGCATGAATGGCGCGCCAAAGCAGGTGGAGAATGTGGCTTCAGGCTCAGTCACGCCGATTTCTGTGCCAGCGACACGTGCCGTGTAACCCGACAGGAAGTGGTACATGGCCTGATCGGGCGTCAGGCGCGCAATAGGCGGCAAAACGCCGTAAGCGTCCGCGGTCAAAAAGATGATCGTCTTGGGAACCGGGCCCATATTCTTTTCCGATGTGTTCGGAATGAACTCAATTGGGTACGAACCACGGCTGTTTTCCGCGAGGCTATTGTCGTCGAAATCCAGTTCACGTGTTTCCGGGTCGATAACGACATTTTCAAGCACCGTTCCGAAGCGCTTTGTCGTCGCAAAAATTTCCGGCTCGGCTTCTGCCGAGAGGCGAATCATTTTTGCGTAGCAGCCGCCTTCAAAGTTAAACACCGCGGTGTCCGACCAGCCATGTTCATCGTCGCCAATCAGCGTGCGGCTGGCATCTGCAGACAAAGTCGTCTTGCCGGTGCCTGAAAGGCCAAAGAATACAGCGGTGTCGCCGTCTGGGCCGATATTGGCGGAGCAATGCATGGGCATCACGCCCTTCACCGGCAACAGATAATTGAGGATGCCGAAAACCGACTTCTTCATTTCACCCGCATATGCAGTGCCACCGATCAGAATGAGCTTTTCGGTGAAGTTCACAGCGATAACAGTCTCGCTGCGGCAGCCATGGCGCGCAGGATCCGCGCGGAAGCTTGGCAAATCGATAATGGTATATTCCGGCACAAAGCTGGTCAGCTCTTCCTGCGTAGGGCGCACCAGCAAGGTGCGGATGAACAGATTGTGCCATGCAAATTCGTTGATTACGCGCACATTGACGCGGTGCTCCGGCTGCGAACCACCGAACAGGTCCGCGACGTACAATTTGTCTTTGCCACCCAGCGCGGCAATGAAATCTTCTTTCAGCGCAGCAAAATGCGCAGGGTCCATCGGGACGTTGGTTTTACCCCACCAAATGCTGTTTTCGGTTTCGGCGTCGCGCACGATAAACTTGTCTTTGGCGGAACGCCCCGTGTGCGCACCCGTCTTAACAACCAGCGGACCGTCTTTGGCCAATATGCCTTCATCATTTGCCAGCGCGGCTTCCACCAAAGGCGCGGTGCCGAGGTTGCAATGCAGCTGCGCCTTTGTGTCAAAACCTTGTTGCGAAAGCGAGATATGTAAAGGTGTCGACATTGGCTACTCCGGCAAAAGTTGCGAATCTGGGCATACGTATGCACTGTGAAGCTGGAGCCGGTATACGATGGAAGCAGCAAGGTCAAATCGGGTTCAGTAATGATCCGCATCAGGGCAGTTGCAACCCATCACATTGGCGCCAAGAGAGCAAGTGATTGAACCTAAGCCATTGCCCCCCTATAGATAGCCCATGAGTGCAACCATCGCCTTGGTCGACGACGACCGCAACATTCTGACGTCTGTGTCCATTGCTATGCAAGCCGAGGGATATGTTACCCGGATATATTCGGACGGCGAAACCGCGCTGAAGGCCATGCTGGAAAATCCCGCGGACCTTGGCATTTTCGACATTAAAATGCCGCGTATGGATGGCCTCGAATTGCTCCGGCGGTTGCGCGAAAAGAGCGCTATGCCGGTCATCTTTCTGACATCAAAAGATGAAGAGCTGGATGAAGCACTTGGCCTTGCCATGGGTGCCGACGATTATATCACCAAACCTTTTTCCCAGCGGCTACTGGTAGCGCGCGTGAAAGCCATTTTGCGCCGCGCCACTTATGATCGCGGCGTCAGCAGCGGCGACGCTGAGCCTGAGCTTGAGCCTATGGTGCGCGGCAAGCTGCAAATGGATCCTGCGCGGCATCATGTGAAATGGGATGGAAAACCGCTGACGCTAACGGTGACCGAGTTTATGATATTGGAAGCGCTTGCCAATCGGCCGGGCGTTGTGCGCACGCGCGATCAGCTGATGGACGCCGCATATCAGGATGATGTGTATGTCGACGACCGCACCATCGACAGCCATATCAAAAGGCTGCGGCGCAAGTTTCGCGAAGTAGACCCGGACTTTGCGGCGATAGATACGCTTTACGGTGCAGGATATCGCTTTGCAGACAGCTGAGCCCGCTGATCTTCAGCTGGGATGGAGCCGGGGGCTTTCGCTCACCGCCCGCATCCTTGCTGTAAATCTCTTCGTCTTGGCGCTGCTGGGCGCAGGGCTGTTTTTCCTCGACAGCTACCGTGTGCGGCTGATTGCCGAACGCGAAGACGCTGCGCGGCTGCAAGCGACATTCCTCGCGGAAAGCCTGTCTTTGGTCGCACCCGAAAAGCGCGCCGCGTATATTTATGAATTTGGCCAAAAGCATCAATCGCGGATTCGTGTATATGCGCAAAATGGCGAAAAAATCTTGGACAGCTTCGCCGGCCGTCCGCCGACATATGTCTTCCGCGATCCTGACAAGGAACCGATACGCAAAGTCATCGCGCGCGGTATTGATAAGATGTTCGATTTTCTGGTGGGTGCCGCGGTGTTACAACCATTTGCGGAACCGCGCGTCGATACGGCCGATGCTTGGCAACATGTACTAAAGCCTAAGTCAGCAGACGCAGCGTCGACGGTCGCTTTCGCCCCTGACCTCACACATGTTATCAGCGCCGGTTCGCGGTCGCGCGATGGCCGCTTTGCTGTTCTGACAACATCCAATGAACGCGATATTCGCTTATTTGTGCGGGCTGAGCGGTTCAATGTCGGGATGTTTTTTGCCATCGCGCTTGGCATTGGCATAATGCTCTCCATATTTCTCGGGCGAACCATCGTTCGTCCGCTTCGGCACCTGTCGCGCGCGGCGGTCAAGGTGCGGCTTGGCCGCGCTCAGGAGGTCACCGTTCCGCGCCTGCCCTCACGCCGTGATGAAATCGGCATGCTTGCACGCGCACTGTCCGACATGAGCATTGCCCTTCGGCAACGTATTGACGCGACCGAAGCATTTGCGGCGGATGTCGCGCACGAGATTAAAAACCCGCTAGCTTCCTTGCGGTCGGCACTGGACGGTGCAGAGCGCATTCAAGACCCGGCGCTGCGTAAACAGCTTATGGATGTCGCAAAAGCCGATGTTCAGCGGATGGACCGTTTGATTAGCGATATTTCAGACGCCAGCCGCGTGGACTCCCAACTGGCCAAGGCAAAGTTCGAACCTATCGACTTGGGCGACATGATTGAACAATTGCTGCAGGCGCGCGAAGACCGTGGCAGCGACAAGGATGTAAATATCGCCTTCGCACGGCCACGGCGGACAATCGCCACGGTCATGGGTGAAGATGTGCGCCTTGAACGCATGCTGACCAATCTCATCGACAACGCAGTGTCCTTTTCGCCACCGGGCGCAGTCGTTGAAATATCAGCTACGCTGGCCGACGAAGAAGTGATTATTCGCATCAGCGATGAAGGCCCCGGCGTTCCACCGCAGGAACGAGAAGCCATCTTCCGCCGGTTCCACAGTGAGCGCCCGCCAACCGAGAATTTCGGCAAACATAGCGGGCTGGGGTTGGCCATCGCGCGCACGATTGTTGAGGGCCACCATGGCCGCATCAATGTGCGCGACCGGGTTGATGGCAAAGGCGGGGCCTGTTTTGAAATCGCCCTTCCCTGCGCAGCGGTGGCGACCCGCTAATGCCACAGATGATCCATGGCACCGCGATATCGATCGGTGGCCATGCTGTGCTGATTATGGGCGAATCAGGTAGCGGCAAATCCGATCTCGCGCTCCGGCTGATCGATCGCGGCGCTATTTTGATCAGCGATGATGTCGTCTTTTTGGAAATCCGTGACAACGCTCCAATGCTCACTGTCGCCCCCAATATCGCCGGAAAGATTGAGGTGCGCGGCGTCGGCATTTCTAACGTCGATTTCATAGCGTCTGCGCCGCTTCGCCTGATAGTGGAGTTCGTAGATGCACCAGACAGATTACCTAAAGACATTGCGCGCACCAACATTGGTGATTACGTCGTTCCCGTGTCCAGGCTAAATCCATTTGAACAAAGCAGCGCGATCAAGGTCGAATATGCGTTGCGGGCAGTTCTCGATAGCGGCGCCTTGCCCGAATTTACATCCGCCGTTTCTTCAAAAGAAGGCTTGCCATCGTGAACACCAAAACAGCCTCTGCTCCGCAAACAATATTGATTGTGACGGGTGTTTCTGGCGCTGGGAAAACCACCGTTTTGAAGGCGCTTGAAGATTTAGGTTGGGAAGCCGTCGACAATTTCCCGATCCGCCTTGCCGGCCAGTTGCTTGAAATACCCGTGACCGGTCGTCAGGCTAGCCCCGATATCCCCATAGCCCTTGGCTTTGACAGCCGAACGCGCGGCTTTGACGCCGAAACGCTTATTCAACAGATCAAACAGCTGCAGAACCAGCCCAACCTGACTATCAGAACGCTATTTCTCGACTGTGCAGGCGTTGAAATTGAACGCCGTTACGCAGAGACGCGTCGCCGTCACCCCGCCGCACCTGACCGCCCGGCCATGGACGGCATCGCGATTGAACGCGCGTTGATGGATCCATTTCGTCAGTGGGCGGAAACGGTCATCGATACCAGCAAGCTGTCTGCACATGACCTGCGACAGGCAATCCGCGAGCAATATAACAACGAAGCATCGCCACATTCCGTCATTACCATAACCAGCTTTGGCTATTCGCGCGGCATTCCCCACAATGCCGATCTGGTTTTTGACTTGCGGTTCCTGCGCAATCCGCATTGGGACAATATACTTCGGCCGCTTACCGGGCTGGATGAAGGTGTATCGCATTATGTCGAAGCTGACCCGGCATATGATGCGGCGATGGAAAAGATACGCGACCTTCTCCGCTATCTTTTGCCGCTCTATGACGCGCAAGGTAAGGCCTATGTAAACATTGCCTTTGGCTGCACCGGCGGGCGTCACAGGTCCGTCCATGTTGCCGAACAATTCGGGCGTTGGTTACGTGAAGATGGCTTTGACCCCGCGGTTAGCCATCGCAACCTGACATCAAGACCGATTGACGCAATTGAAGAGCCTGCTAACGGCGCAAATAAGAATAGCGCTCCACAGGGTAACGACATCACATGATCGGTTTGATTTTAGTCACACATGGCAAGCTTGCGGACGAATTTCTCGTCGCGCTCGAGCATGTTGTTGGCCCCCAAAAAGACATCGCCACCATTTGCATTGGTCCGCATGATGACATGGAGGCCCGCCGCAATGAAATAGCTGCGGCCATTAAACAGGTTGATTCAGGCAAAGGCGCGATCATTCTGTCCGATCTTTTTGGCGGAACGCCCTCCAATCTGGCCATATCGCTGCTGGAAACTGGCCGGGTCGAAGTCATCGCTGGCGTAAACCTGCCCATGCTGATCCGTCTCGACAGCGCCCGCAAAAACCTGGATGTAAAAGAGGCTGTCGCCGCTGCACGTGAAGCGGGCCGGAAATATATCAGCGTGGCGTCCGAAGTGCTTGAGGCATCAAAATGACCCGCCTCAGCCGGTCAGCAACAATCGTGAATGTGAAAGGGCTGCATGCCCGCGCCAGTGCAAAATTTGTCACCTTTGTCAGCCGGTTGCCCGAAGGCATTAAAGTTGAAGTTGAAAAAGATGGGCAGATCGTCACCGGCACATCCATCATGGGCCTAATGATGCTCGGCGCGGCAAAGGGCAGTGAAATCACCATTCACGTCGAAGGCGATCAGGCGGAGCCCGCCATTGAAAAGCTCATCGGGCTGGTTGTTGACGGCTTTGGCGAAGACTGATGCGCCGTGAGATTACCGGATTTTCCAATCCCCTTCTGAAGGAAATCCGCGGACTGCGCGAAAAGAAATTGCGGAAACGTGCCGGGCTATTTCTTGCCGAGGGCCTCCGCATCATGACGGAAGCGCGCGAAGCGGGTTTCCTCCCCGAAATGCTGTTCCGGGTCAAAGACCGGCCCGTTCACGCGCTGGAAATCGCGCTTGAAGAGGAGGTGCTACGCAACGGCGGGGACGTCATTGAAACCAGCGCCGAAATCATGGCAAAACTGTCCGGCAAAGATAACGCACAGGCGGTCGTCGGTGTTTATCGTGACCATATTACCGCGCTTGCCGATATAGAGCGCGCGACCGCGCCGATCTGGCTCGTCGCGCAAGCCATGCGCGACCCGGGCAATTTGGGGACAATGTTGCGAACCGGCGATGCTGTCGGCGCCGGCGGGCTTATCCTCATTGATGACTGCACGGACCCTTTTTCGGTTGAGGCTGTCCGAGCGAGCATGGGCGCGATTTTCACGCAAAAGATCGTTCAGTGCCGATGGGACGAGTTTATCACTTGGTTACGCGCGGGCGATGGTCAGCTGGTTGGAACGAGCCTGCAAACCGACACAGATTATCAGGCTGCGCACTACAATAGCCCGTGTTTCATCCTCACAGGCAACGAAGCGCAGGGTCTGCCCGACGATTATGAAGGTCAGTGCGACCTGCTCGTCAAAATGCCGATGCAGGGCAAGGCAGACAGCTTAAACGCCGCGGTGGCCACAGCGGTCATGGCGTATGAAGTGCTGAACCAGTTTCGCCGTCCAACGCGCGGCTGAGGCCCGCCAGAGCTATTACTCCGCCGCTTCGCGTCCGTCGGCAATTTGCGCGTTGCCATCATCAGAACCATAACGCGGCAGCGCCTCAACCGACGGGATATCTTCCAATTCGCGCTTGCCGGTTTCGATATTGAGATCGGCAAATTTCCGACCCGTCGACATGACATTACGTTCAAAACTGCCCACGAATTTATTGTAATTATTCACCGCCGAGGACAGGCCACTGCCCACCGATTTCAGATGCTGCGCGGCCACGGCAATGCGGTCATACATTTCCTTGCCAAGCGCGCCGATTTGCTTGGCTTCGCGCGCAAGGCCCTCTTGCCGCCACACGCTGGCAACCGTCCGCGCAATCGCAACCAGATTGGTCGGCGTCGCCAATAACACCTTCTTATCAAAGGCGAAGTCCCACAATTGCGGTTCATGTTCGAGCGCAGCCGCCAGAAAATGTTCGCCCGGGACAAACATAATCACATAATCAGGCGCGTCCTCAAACTGGTCCCAATAGGCTTTGCGCGAAAGACCATCGATATGGTTCTTCATCGACTGTGTGTGCCGCGTCATGGCGACTGCGCGGACGTCGTCATCCACGGAGGCAAAAGCGTCTTGATAATCGTTCAAAGACACCTTGGCGTCGATAACCAACGTCCGCCCGCCAGGGACATGAATGATCGCGTCAGGCCGCAAGCGAAGGCCATCACCGGTATCAATGCTGGTTTCCAGGTCAAAATCGACATGTTCCGATAAGCCGCAGCTTTCCAAAACATTCTTCAACTGCTGCTCGCCCCAGCGGCCCCGCGCCTTTGGCGCATTGCGCAAAGAGTTCATCAGGCCAGAGGCAACGTTCGACACACGTTCCTGCCCAAGCCGCATTTCGCCAATAAGGCCCTTCAGATCGCCATATGCTTCGGTGCGGTCTTTCTCGATTTTGCCGACTTGCTCTTCATAGGCTTTCAGCTTTTCGCCAACGGGTCCCAATAGCTGCTTCAAGCGCTCTTCGTTCTTCTCACCGGCCTGATGAAAACGTTCATCGGCGCGTTGAAGAAAGGCCGCTTGCGCTTCGCCCAGCAGTTTTTGGCCAATCTCGCCAAACTGCGCCGACAAGGTTTCTTTGGCCTGAGCCAGCGCAGCGATCTGTTCTTCAAAGCCGCGTTCACGCTCTTCCAGGCTGGTTTCCAGACGCGCTAGACGGTCCTTTGCACTGTCCCGCTCAACCACGACCTGATCGAGCATAGACCGCAGTTGCACGGTGGTCTCCTGCCCTGCCCGGCTTTCACGCCCGCCGGCAAACCAGCCGAGCACGAGCCCGACCAGCAAAGTAAGCACAACAATGACGATGACGACTAACGGCTCCAACACAGCACTCCAAATATAGAACGAATGCGGAACATAGCCTATGGCAGGCTTAGGTCAAGCGGCTTCGGATTGCACCCGCCGTGCCTTTTTTACGCGCGCATAGCTTATGGCGCTAAACGGCAGCAGCGCTGCATAAACTATTGTCGCACCGATCATCGCAACCCAAGGGGCAGCAACCAAGGTCGCGGTAAACAAACCAACAGTGGCGAGTGCCATAAAGCGAAGGCTACGACGGACCTTGATCGACGACCAGCTGTAGGTGGCGACGTTGGAAACCATCAAGACCGCACACAGGAGCAACCATGGCCCAAGAAAGCGATAGTCACGCACCCATTCTGCACCGGTTTCGAACCAAATCATCATCGGCAGCAAGGCCAACGCTGCACCCGGCGGCGATGGAACGCCGGTGTTGAATCCCGCCATTTTATGCGGCTGGTTTTCGGTATCGATGCGGGCATTGAAGCGCGCAAGCCGCAACGCAGCGCACAACACGAAGAATACAGAGATGGTCCAGCCAAAGCGCGGCATATCCTGCAGCACCCACATGTACATGACCAAAGCCGGGGTCGCACCGAAAGCGATCACATCGGACAGCGAATCCAGTTCCGCACCAAAGCGGCTTTCGCCTTTCAACATACGGGCGATGCGGCCATCCATGACGTCAAGCACACCTGCGATAACCATCGCGGCAACGGCATTTTCCCAGCGGCCCTGCATCGCAAACCATGCCCCCGAGAGGCCAGTGCACAAAGCAAGCGCGGTGATCGCATTTGGTGCGAGCGCCCGTAACGGAATGCCGGGGCGGGAGGAAAAATCGTTCATTAGTGTGCGACGGCAATCAAATCTTGGTCAACACCCAAGTCGGCGATGACCGTTTCGCCAGCAACGCAACGCTGCCCCTTAATGACGCGCGACGATGTTCCATGCGGTAGATATACATCCACGCGGCTGCCAAATCGGATAAGGCCAATGCGTTGGCCATTGGCAACGCTGTCGCCTTCTTTCACAAAAGCGACGATACGACGGGCGACAAGACCAGCGATCTGGGTAAAGCCGATACGCACGCCGTCACTGCGTTCCACGAGGAAATGCTGACGTTCATTTTCTTCGCTCGCTTTATCCAGGTCAGCGTTCAAAAACTTACCGGCGATATACACCACGCGTTTAATCGTGCCCCGGATCGGCGTCCGGTTAATGTGGACGTCAAACACGCTCATAAAGATGGAAACCCGGGTCATTGGTTCATCACCAAGCCCGTCTGGTCCCCGCAGTTCTGCCGGCGGCAGAACTTGCTCAATCAAGGTGACAAGGCCATCTGCTGGCGAAACCACAAAGCGGTCGTCTATGGGTGTTGCACGGACTGGATCGCGAAAGAAAGCGAGTGTCCATATGGTCACTGCGCCCATGGGCCATGCGAGCGTCTCCCATGCCATAAATGCAAAAAACAGGGTGATACCCGCTGCGATCAGGCCAAATTTACGGCCTTCGGGGTGAACAGGCGGAAACGACCATTTCGCGACCCCGCTGCCCCGGTTTGTCAATTCTTGTCTACTCATAGACTTTAGCTAGGGGATGACAGTGCATCTTACAACCTTTGATGCCGTTTCCGGCAATTTCCGACAATTGCGCTAGCCAGTTGAACATATGGCAGACTTTGCTATGGCACCCGTCAATATCAAATCTCCCCAACGGAAAGAGCTTTCTGACATGGCAAAAATTAAGGTCAAAAATCCGGTTGTAGAACTCGATGGCGACGAAATGACTCGCATCATCTGGGAATGGATCAGGGAACGTCTCATCCTGCCATATCTCGATATTGACCTGAAATATTATGACCTTGGCATGGAATATCGCGACAAGACCAATGACAAGGTCACTGTTGATTCCGCCAACGCAATTCGCGAATTCGGTGTCGGCGTAAAATGCGCGACCATCACACCCGATGAAGCGCGCGTAGAAGAGTTCGGCCTGCAGAAAATGTGGAAGTCGCCAAACGGCACCATCCGCAACATTTTGGGCGGCGTTGTTTTTCGTGAACCGATTGTCATCGAAAATGTCCCGCGCCTCATTCCGGGCTGGACTGACCCTATCGTGATCGGCCGCCATGCATTTGGTGACCAGTATCGCGCTACCGATTTCCTCGTTCCCGGACCCGGCACATTGCGCCTTGTCTGGGACGGCGACGATGGCCGGACGATTGACGAGGAAGTTTTCCGTTATCCATCACCGGGCGTTGCCCTTGCGATGTACAATCTCGACGACTCGATTCGTGATTTTGCCCGCGCGTCACTGAACTATGGTGTCACTCGCGAATGGCCCGTGTATCTGTCGACCAAGAACACCATCCTGAAATATTATGATGGCCGCTTTAAGGACCTGTTCCAAGAAGTATACGAAACCGAATTTGCCGAAAAGTTCAAAGAACTCGGCATTGTGTACGAGCATCGCTTGATCGATGACATGGTCGCGTCCGCGCTGAAGTGGTCGGGCAAGTTCATCTGGGCGTGCAAAAACTATGATGGTGATGTGCAGTCCGACCAAGTCGCACAAGGATTTGGTTCGCTTGGATTGATGACGTCGATTTTGATGACACCAGATGGCAAGACCGTTGAGGCGGAAGCCGCACATGGTACTGTAACGCGCCATTTCCGCCAGCATCAGCAAGGTAAAGCAACATCGACCAACCCGATTGCGTCGATTTTTGCATGGACCGGCGGCCTGAAGTTCCGTGGCAAGTTTGACGAAACGCCTGAAGTGACTCGCTTTGCAGAAACGCTTGAAGAAGTGTGCATCCAGACTGTTGAAGACGGCCACATGACAAAGGATCTCGCGATACTCATTGGTCCAGACCAGGCATGGATGACGACCGAGCAGTTCTTTGAACAGGTTCGCGCCAACCTCGAAGCTAAAATGGGCAGCTGGCAGTAACAGCAAACTCATAAGTACAACAAAGCGCGGAGGGCAACCTCCGCGCTTTTTTATTGTCCTGTCCTTCCCTTTTCATGCTGCATTGGCGTACAAGGTGCA
The DNA here is from genome assembly GCF_044374345.1 of Sphingorhabdus sp. GTDB lineage: Bacteria > Pseudomonadota > Alphaproteobacteria > Sphingomonadales > Sphingomonadaceae > Sphingorhabdus_B. The sequence continues at coordinate 12,147 of NZ_JBILOS010000010.1, forward strand.
CATGGCAGGCGAACTACACGGCGAAAGCATCAGCGATCTGCTCGTCATTCTGGGCGCGGCGGGCATCGTCATCCCGGCGTTTGCCCGTTTTCGCATCACGCCTATTATCGGTTTCATCTTGGTGGGGATACTCGTCGGCCCCATGGGCCTTGGTACTTTGGTGGAACGCTATCCATTGCTGGAATGGGTCACCATCACCAATCCCGAGGCCATTGGACCCATTGGCGAATATGGCATTATCTTATTGCTGTTCACGATAGGGCTTGAACTGTCCTTTCGGCGATTGTGGAAGATGCGGCGTCTGGTTTTTGGCGTGGGCGCAGCGCAATTGTTTGGTGCGGGGCTCATCATTGCTGCGGGGCTTTTGCTATTTGGCTATAACCTGACGGCTGCGATTGGCATCGGCATTGCGCTGGCGCTTTCATCGACTGCGCTGGTGCTGCCCATATCGGGCACGCATTCTGCCGTTGGCAAATCAGCCCTTGGGATGTTGCTGTTCGAAGATCTTGCGATCGTCCCGATCATCTTCGTCTTGGGCGCGTTGGCACCACAAGCGGGTTCGGATTCGTGGGAGGGCATGGTTACTGTGCTCTGGCAGGGCACATTGGTAATCGTCGGCATGCTTGTACTTGGCCGCTTCTTCCTGCCCCGCCTGTTCGGGCAAGCAGCGCGGACCAAAAGCCCCGAGCTATTTGTGTCGGTCAGCCTGCTGGTCGTGATCGTGGCAAGTCTCGCGACCGGTGCGGTTGGCCTTTCGCCCATTGTTGGTGCAATGATCGCCGGCTTGTTAATCGCCGAAACGGACTACCATACCGAAGTCGCCGTCATGACCGCGCCGTTTAAGGGGCTGGCGCTGGGTGTGTTTCTGATCAGCATCGGCATGCAAGTTGATCTGCGCTTTGTCGCGGCCAATTGGGCGGCGCTGGTTGGCGCGGTGGCCAGCGTCGTTCTGATAAAGGCGGCGGTTACCGCAGGCCTGCTGAAATTGAACGGCGCACGCACGGGGACCGCCACTGAGACAGGCGTTCTTATGGGAAGCCCATCCGAAACCACCCTTATTGTGCTGGGTGCAGCTGGCGCGGCGCAGATTATTGACGCCGCAACCATCAATTTCTGGCAAGTCGCAACCGCGATTGGCTTAACCATCACGCCGATATTGGCGCGCATCGGCCACGACATGGCACGCCGCATTGAGCTGCGCGAGACCGACGACGAGATATATGACCAAGACCCGGCGCAAGAACCGCGCACGGTCGTTATCGGCTTTGGCCGGGTCGGTCATTTGGTGGCCGACATGCTGACGACGCATGGGCAGCCTTATGTTGCAGTTGAATCCAATGTGGATGTCGTCACCGCGGCGCGGCGCGATGGCTATAAAGTTATCTTTGGCGACATCTCACGGCCCGAAACATTGGACAAGCTGAGCCTTGGCCACGCAAAGGCGATTATTCTGACCATGGACCAACCGGTGCTGGCCGAACATATCGTCAAGCGCGTCCGCCAGTGGTTGCCGGATATTACCATCGTTGCGCGCGCCCGCGATGCAGACCATGCCGCACGCCTGTATCAGGCCGGGGCAACCGACGCCGTTCCCGAAACGCTGGAAAGCTCGCTTCAGCTATCGGAAGCGGTGCTTGTCGATCTCGGCGTCGCCATGGGCCCCGTGATCGCGTCTATTCACGAAAAGCGCGACGAATTCCGGCGGCAGATCAAAGAAGCCGGCGGCCTCGACGAGGCCCCCAAGCTCAAGCTTACATCTTAACCGGCAATCTTTGCTTTAATGGCATCCAATGCCGCCTGCGCCAGTTCAGCGCCAGCTGGGCCGCCGCCTTGTGCCATATCGGGACGTCCACCGCCACCTTGCGCGCCCATCGCCTCGGTCGCGGCGCGAACAAGGTCTGGAGCGGTCAGCGTGGCGTGGAGCGCGGGTGAGACGGCGACAACGACGGTATTGCTGTTCTCGTTCGCCGCAATGATGGCGACGATGCCGCTGCCAATGGCCTTCATCTGGTCATCGGCCAAACCGCGCAGGGCCTTTGGCTCGATACCATTGATGACCTGCCCCATGAATGTGACATCACCGATTGTTTCAGCTTCAGCCTTGGGGCCGCTGCCACCGGACAATGCGAGCGCGGTTTTGGCTTCGGAGAGTTCTTTCTCCATCCGCTTGCGTTCGCTCATCAATGTCTCAATACGCGCGCCGACTTCATCAGGCGCGGTTTTCAGCATCGCGGCTACATTCTTCAACTGTGTTTCGCGGCCAACGAGCCAGAGGCGTGCGGCCTCTCCGGTCAATGCCTCAATCCGGCGTATACCGCTGGCGACGGCGCCTTCAGAAATGATCGCAAACAACGCAATGTCACCCAATGCGTTGACATGCGTGCCACCGCACAGTTCGAGCGAATAATGTGTGTCCTCGGTCTTGCCCATCGTCAGCACCCGGACTTCCTCGCCATATTTCTCGCCAAACAAAGCAAGCGCGCCAGCAGCGACCGCATCATCGGGGGTCATCAAACGCGTGGTTACGGGCTGGTTACCGCGAATTTGTGCGTTCACATCGGCTTCAATCATCGCAATTTCATCAGCCGTCACCGCCTGATTATGCGAAAAGTCGAACCGCAGACGATCCGGTGCAACAAGGCTGCCCTTTTGCGTCACATGACTGCCCAGTCGTTCACGCAAGGATGCGTGCAGCAAATGGGTTGCGCTATGGTTGGCGCGCAGGGTGTCGCGGCGGGCGGTATCAATTTTCAAGGTGACAAAGTCGCCGACCTTGATCTCGCCCGTTCCAATCGTGACCTGATGCGCATGCAAACGTCCAAGCGGCTTTGCCGTGTCAGTGACGTCACCGCGCATGTTGGCGCTTGAGATAACGCCAGCGTCGCCCATCTGGCCGCCGCTTTCGCCGTAAAATGGCGTCTGGTTGGTGATGACGGTCACGGTGTCGTTTGCAGCCGCAGACTGCACTTCAACACCATCACGGACGAGGGCAACGACCTGCCCCTCGCCTTCATTGGCTGCGTATCCTGTAAACTCTGTCGAACCAACGCGTTCGGCGATGTCGAACCAGACGTCGTCCGATGCCTTGGCCCCAGAACCCTTCCATGCCGCACGTGCCATAGCCTTTTGATTGTTCATGGCGGTTTCAAAACCGGCCTGATCAATGCCCAAGCCCTGCGCACGCAATGCATCTTCGGTCAGGTCATATGGAAAGCCATATGTGTCATACAGTTTGAACGCGGTATCGCCGGCAAGGATATCGCCAGGCTGCATCCCCGTGGTCGCTTCATCCAGCAGCTTGATGCCCTTGTCCAGCGTGCGGCGGAACTGGGTTTCTTCCTGCTTCAACGTTGCTTCAATCATCGGTTGCGCACGCAGCAATTCGGGATAAGCCGCGCCCATTTCCGCGGCAAGGCTGCCCACCAAACGGTGCATCAACGGCTCTTTCGCGCCAAGGATGTGCGCATGGCGCATGGCGCGGCGCATAATACGACGCAGAACATAACCGCGACCTTCATTCGACGGCATGACACCATCGGCCAAAAGGAAGCTGGTCGAACGCAAATGGTCGGCAATCACGCGGTGGCTGGCCATTTGGTCGCCCTGCGCCTTGGTACCGGTCAGCTCTTCCGACGCATTGATCAGCGCCTTGAACGTGTCGGTGTCGTAATTGTCGTGCACGCCCTGCATGACAGCAGCGATGCGCTCAAGACCCATGCCGGTATCGATCGACGGCTTTGGCAACGGCACATCGGTGCCATCATCCTGCCGCTCGAACTGCATGAACACCAGGTTCCAGATTTCGACAAAACGGTCGCCATCTTCATCCGGGCTTCCGGGAGGGCCACCAAAAATATGGTCGCCATGGTCATAAAAAATTTCGCTGCACGGACCGCATGGCCCCGTGTCACCCATCGACCAGAAATTATCGTTCGTCGCGATACGGATGATACGCTCTTCAGGAAGGCCCGCAATCTTGCGCCACAGGTCGAACGCCTCGTCATCGGTGTGATAAACCGTGGTCGTGAGGCGCGATGGATCAAGCCCCCATTCCTTGGTCAGCAATGTCCACGCATGGGTAATTGCCTGCTCTTTGAAATAATCGCCGAACGAGAAGTTCCCGAGCATTTCAAAGAAAGTATGGTGGCGCGCCGTATAGCCGACATTGTCCAGATCATTATGCTTGCCGCCCGCCCGCACGCATTTCTGGCTTGAAGCTGCACGCGGCGTTTCGCGGCTTTCAAGGCCCGTAAATACGTTTTTGAACGGTACCATGCCGGCATTGACGAACATCAATGTCGGGTCATTGTACGGCACGAGTGGCGCGGACGAGACTATGTCGTGCTGAGCAGCACCGAAATAATCAAGGAACCCGCGGCGAATATCATTGGTCGATGTCATAACGAAAGCGACTTAGGGAACGACTCGCCGCCCTGCAAGCCGGATATGCACTTTGCCGCTCTATCAGGCATAAGCGTAAGGTCCGCCCTTTTCGAGCGCGCGCTGAAATGCGGGCCGCGCGTGGATTGTTTCTACAAATTTGGTGAGATTCGGGCGGTTGGCGGCACGGCCCATTTTGACGGCGGCCTCCGCTGGAAAGCTCAACATGATGTCGGCGCCGCTCATCGTATCACCCACAAACCATCCGCTGGCGTTCAATCCATCCTCCATGAACTGGAAATGGCTTTCCAATTGTTCGTTAATGCGCGGGTGCAGCGGCGCGGCGGCATCGCCCAGACGGGCTGTGTACAGGTTGAGCAGAATCGGTGTCATCGCCGAACCTTCGGCAAAATGCAGCCACTCAAGGTAAAGGATATGTTGGTCTGTCCCGCGTGGCGGCACCAGATGCGCGCCATTATGACGTTCACACAAATATTCAACGATGGCCCCTGATTCAAAAACGATATTGCCGGCGTCTTCTATCATCGGTGACTTACCCAAAGGATGTTTTTTCAAAAGCGCCTCAGGCGCAAGATTGGTCACGGCATCGCGTTGGTGGTGCACAATTTCGTAAGGCACGTTCAATTCTTCGAGGAGCCACAAAATCCGTTGCGACCGCGAATTGTTCAAATGGTGCACTGTGATGGTCATGGTTATTCTCCTGAATGACTTTGATAGATACGCGCGGCGATTTCCCGAACCAGCTTGGCCGCGACGATTGCCGTAACATCGTTCACGTCGCGCCGGGGATTAAGTTCCACGACATCCGCGCCAACGATTGCGGCATTTTGCTTGGCAAGTATCGACAGGACTTCGCGCACCGTCAGGCCGCCCGGCTCCGGATGCGCCACACCCGGCGCCTCTGACGGGTCAAGGCCATCGAGATCAAAGCTGATGTAGAGCGGCCCTTCAAGAACGGGAACATGCGCCGGCGAGAAGTTCAGCATCGGGAGTATTTCAACGCCATAACGCTCGGCCTGTTCGCGGCAGTGGCGGTTCAGCGTCCGGATACCAACTTGAACAATGCGCTTTGCGTGACCGGCTTCCAATATGCGGGCAAATGGCGATGCATGGCTGCGCGGATTGCCTTCAAAATCGGCATACATGTCGGGGTGCGCATCGAAATGCAGAATATTGAGCGGACCATGACGCGCGGCCAGAGCCGCCACCACCGGATATGTTACCGAATGATCGCCACCCAGCAGCAGAGGAACAGCACCTGCGTCCATCGCGTCAGCCACCGCCTTGGTAATGAGCGCATCATCAGCCGCAGTATCCTCATCCAAAAGCGGTACATCTCCGCGATCGATCAGCGCAATGTCGGTTCCTATTTCAAGGCCGCTTTCGGTCGATAGGTTACCCCGATCGCTAAAAAGCGCATGGCGAATTGCGTCCGGTGCCGCCGCGGCGCCACGTTCGAACGAACTGTTTTGATCTGTGGGCAAGCCAATCAGGTGAATCTGGAATGTCATTGATGCAGTTGTGCCTTAGCCACCCTGCCTGTCAAGAAGTCAGCGGCCAGCGCGCGCGACACTTCATATGTCTGCACGCGGCAAAACAAAGTGACCCGCCCCGGGGTGGACCAGGACGGGTCGAAAGCAGCGGCCTCAGGCAAGGCCGCGCTTGTTCGCATATTTCTTAAACGTCGTCGTCCGCGTCAGGCCCTGTCATCAGGACTTCAGCGACTTCTTCGGTCTTGCCCCGAATGGCGGCTTCCAACCGTGCTGCGACTTCAGGATTTTCCGTAAGATAGATTTTTGAATTCTCACGACCCTGCCCAATACGGATCGAGTCATAGCTGAACCAGCTGCCGGACTTTTCGACAATTCCCGCCTTCACGCCCAGATCCAAAAGCTCCCCGGTCTTGGAAATACCTTCGCCATACATGATGTCGAATTCGACCTGCTTAAAAGGTGGAGCTACCTTGTTTTTCACAACCTTCACGCGGGTTGTGTTGCCCACAATATCTTCGCCAGACTTAATCTGACCCGTGCGGCGAATATCCAAACGGACCGACGCATAAAATTTCAACGCATTACCGCCCGTGGTCGTTTCGGGCGAACCGTACATCACACCGATTTTCATACGGATCTGGTTGATGAAAATTACCATGCAGTTCGACCGGCTGATCGAACCTGTAATTTTGCGAAGCGCCTGGCTCATCAAACGGGCTTGCAAGCCGACATGGCTGTCGCCCATTTCGCCTTCGATTTCGGCGCGTGGCACAAGTGCAGCAACCGAGTCGATAACCAAAATGTCGACTGCGTTAGAACGCACCAGCGTATCTGCAATCTCAAGTGCTTGCTCACCTGTGTCGGGCTGCGACACGATGAGGTTATCAATATCGACACCCAATTTCTTGGCATAGCCCGGATCCAGCGCATGCTCTGCGTCGATAAATGCGGCCGTACCGCCTGCCTTCTGCGCCTCTGCAATTGCATGCAGGGTCAGCGTCGTTTTACCCGAGCTTTCTGGACCGTAAATTTCAATCACGCGTCCCTTGGGCAGGCCGCCAATGCCGAGCGCAATGTCCAGACCAAGCGAGCCTGTGGACACTGCATCAATAGCAATAGCCTCACGGCTACCCAGCTTCATCGCCGAGCCTTTACCAAAGGCGCGATCAATCTGCGCGAGCGCCGCTTCTAACGCCTTTTCACGTTCCGAATTTTTCATACCGTTTGCCTGATTCCCATCGACCATTTTAAGACTTGCTGCCATTTTTCCACTCCTTTAGCGTCATGCCTGTTCCAGAACATTATCCGGAATAGCCATTATGTACACCTTCTGTTCCAAAAGAACAAGAGCGGAACAAAATTATTTATATATTGATTTTCAATATCTTAACTAATTAGTCTTTGCGAGCGCGTCATGGACCGCTTCCGCAATTTGCTGAACTGAAAATGGCTTAGCAAGGAACGACACATTGTCGAGGCTGATCGTCTCGCGCAACTGCTCCTCTGCGTAACCGGACATGAACAACAGGCGGATGTCGCCATATGTGTCACGTAAATTGCGGGCCATTGTCGGGCCATCCATATTGGGCATGACCACGTCCGAGACGACGAGGTCATATCGCTTGCCTTCCGCAAAAAGCTCGAGCGCTTGCTCGCCATCGCTTGCGGTTTCCACGACATATCCCTGCCGCACCAACGCGCGCTCTGCGACTGCGCGCACCATGTCTTCGTCTTCAACAATCAAGACTCGTCCGCTGCCCCACAAATCCTTGGGCTTGTACAATTCCTTTTTGCCCGTCCCAGCAACAGTTGCTTCCCCTCGATGAACGGGCAAGAATATGTCGAAGCGTGTCCCTTGGCCGACGGTTGAATCGGCAAAGATGAACCCGCCCGATTGCTTAACAATGCCGTAGACAGTGGAGAGACCAAGCCCGGTCCCATGGCCAAGTTCCTTGGTCGTGAAGAACGGTTCGAATATCTTCGACAGATTTTCCTTGGAAATGCCGACACCGCTGTCCTCGACGGATAATTTAACATAGTCGCCAATGGGCAAAAACTCGCTACCCATCGCAGCAACTTCCTGCTGCCCCACCGCCAATGTGCTGATGTGCACCACGCCGCCCTTGGGCATAGCGTCGCGCGCATTCACGCCCAGATTGATGATCACCTTTTCAAGCTGCCCCGGGTCAGCGCGCACAGCGCCGACATTACGCCCGTGATGCACCTCAAGCCGGACAGTCTCGCCAAGCAATCGCTTCAGCAGACTGGATACGTCGGCAACAACATTCGCCAGTTGTAATATCTGCGGACGCAATGTCTGCTGACGCGAGAATGCGAGTAACTGCCGGGTCAGGCTGGCCGCGCGATTTGAATTGTTCTTGATCTGCTGAATATCATCATAATCCCCATCGCCGGGCTGATGCCGCAGCAGCATGAGGTCGCAATATCCGATAATCGCGGTCAGGATGTTGTTGAAATCATGCGCAACACCGCCCGCCAGCTGCCCGATCGATTCCATCTTTGTCTGCTGGGCGAGCTGTCGCTTCAGGGTTATTTCTTCGCTATTGTCCTTAAGTCCAAGCAGAACCGCAGCGCCACCAAGCCCGCGCACGCCAGCGATGGAGAGCGCAATGACTTCATCGGGTCGCTCTTTTAAGCGAATGGCGATGTCGCCCGACGTCATGGGCCCGCTGCCATAACGGCGAATGCTATCCAAGACCACGCCCTTGTCTTCAGAAATGACCAGATCGCCAGGATAAGGGGGCAATTTGGTTGGTTCTACATCCAGCACGCGTGCAAATGCGTCATTGGCAAACAGGAACCGGCCATCGCGATCAACAAGCGCCAGCCCCAAAGGCAGTGTGGAGAGCAATTGCTCAACATGTGCCAGCGCGAGGCCGCGGTCGACCTTTGCACCATCCTCGTCCACCGCGAGCAGCAAGGCGGAGCCTTCCACATCATGCGCGTTCAACGGCACGTGCAAAAGCCGGATAGGCAGCCCGCGACGTCCTTCGCGTTCAAAAAAGACGCTGCCCTTGTCATCCATCCTTACAAAATCTGCGAATGAACGGCCAGTGAGGGGAACTTGATCCGTGCCCGTTGCACGCAAAGCAAAAGCAGCATTTGCGGCACGAACGCAGCCGTCGGGACCAACGGCGACAGCCATCACGCCGCTGCCGGACATGGCATGCCCGATACGTCCGGTAATCAGCGCAATCGCACGGCTTTCAATGGCAATCCGTTCAATCGGCGCCAGTCTCCACAATAGATATTCATCAGAAGCGCCCGCGCGTGCCACCTTCACGCTATAGACGCGTTGGTCCTTCGTGATGTTATCGATCTGGGCACTGCCATCGCGCCATGCTGCACGACTTGCCGCGACCATCAAAGATTGGCTCGCTTCATCTAGCTCCAGATCCGGCGGCGCTTTCAGTCCGGGAAACGCTTTCGTAAAATGGTCATTTGCGCATACCAGCCGACCAGCGCGGTCACTTATGGCGATTGCAGCGTCGTTCAACTGCGTGGCAGCGTGCGCGATGGACCAATCCGGCGGCGAGACATCGACGGCAGCCTCTACCGAACCAGCATGACGGAAAACGTGAATGAGCGCGCCGGCCGCAATGATGATGGCGGCGCACGAACCGACAAGAATGATGTTGCCCGTCGAAAACCACAATATCGCCAGCGACAATAAGGTTGCGATAGCCAACACCGCCAGCTGGCGCATATCCAGCTTGGCGGATTGATCGATATCCCCGCCAAAGATCTGGAATTGGGTCGGCGGGGATATTTTGTTCAAAGCGGTTCCTTACCAGATGCGAACGCGGTCCTCATAGTTGAGGTACAATTTTCCGTCTGCTTTTGGCTGGAACGCATCGTGCCATTTGTCAAGATTGTGCCCCCTCTTTAGCGTGCTCTTGCGTGGCATCAGATTGGCTTTGCGCAAATGCTCGTGCGGAGAATAGAGGCTGGCGGGCCAAAGGCTACCAAAGTTTATCCCCGAGACGCAATGGACTTCGACCGGCGTCGCCATTTGGCGCTTATTCGCCAGCGCCAGAACCAAGCCGAGAGCACATAACCGATGACAGCCGCCGCGATGGCTATGATCGCAAGCCCCGCAATTCCTTGCACCAACGCCAAAGGCGCTTCGTTCAAGACATAATTACCCCACGCGGAAAGCGGCGCCGATGTCTCGATAAGTTGATAAAAGTGGTCCGAGCCATTGTTCAACCGAAGCACCGATTCACCGACATACACCGACCCAAGCAAAATGAATGGCGTTGTGGCCGGCATACTCAGGAACGTCATCGCCGCACCGATGGGGATATTTGCCCGAAATGGCAGCGCAAGCAGCGCGACACCAGCGATCTGGACACCGGGTATCAAAAGGAAAATACCGACCAACAGGCCAAGGGCTACGCCCCGTGGGACGGAGCGCCGTGTAAACCGCCAGAGGGCCGGATGAAAAACGCGCTGCGCAAACGGCCGCAGAAAGCGGCTGCGTTCAAAGCTGTCGCGCGTGGGTGCTTGCCTGTGCAACCAGGTATCAAACTTACTCATCCACGGTCGCGCATAATGCGTCCCTGCTCACGCTTCCAATCCCGTTCTTTCTCGGTAGCACGTTTATCGGGTGCCTTTTTGCCCTTTGCCAATGCCAATTCCACTTTCGCCCTGCCGCGTCCATTGAAATAAATCGACAGAGGCACAAGCGTCATGCCCTGCCGCATCACCGCGCCATGCAGTTTGTTGATTTCACGCTCGTTCAACAGCAACTTTCTGGGCCGCTTCGGTTCGTGGTTAAACCGGTTTCCATGGCTGAATTCAGGAATGTTCGCGTTAATCAACCAAATCTGGTCATCGCGAACTTCAGCATAGCTCTCGGCGATGGACCCTTCACCAAAGCGCAAAGATTTCACTTCGGTTCCGGTCAGGACAATACCGGCCTCATATTTGTCATCGATGTGAAAATCATAACGGGCGCGCCGGTTTTCGGCGACCGTTTTGACTTTGTTAAATGCTTCGGGCTTTGGACGCGTCATTAGATAAGCCCTGCATTCTCCAAGGCGGCATCAACCTGACGACGGCTCGCCTCGCTTGGCGGGGTCATTGGTAAGCGCAATTCGGTTGGGAAACCGTCGATGACGCGCGACAATGCATATTTAATTGGCCCCGGCGATGCGTCAGAAAACAACGCCAAATGAAGTGGATAGAGCTTATCATTCAGTTGGCGTGCCAAGTTGTAATCCCCCGATGCACATGCCGCCTGAAATTCTGCGCATAATTTCGGCGCAACATTGGCGGTAACCGAAATGCACCCGCGCCCGCCTGCGGCATTAAACGCAAGCGACTGTTCATCGACGCCCGAAAGCAAGCAGAAATCAGGTCCGCAGGCCAAGCGATGGTCCGTTACGCGCGGCATATCACCGCTTGCGTCCTTGATACCGATCACCGTCGGCAACTGCGCAAGGCGCGCAACCGTCTCCGGCTTGATGTCCGTCACCGTTCGCGCAGGCACATTGTACAGCACGATAGGCAGATCGTTCTTCTTGGTCATCGCCTCGAAATGCGCATAAATGCCCTCTTGGTTGGGGCGATTATAGTACGGCGCGACAACCAGTCCGGCAGCGGCGCCGCTTTTCTTTGAAAAGTTAAGGTGGAGAATGGCGTTATTGGTGTCATTCGACCCACAGCCGGCAATCACGGGTACGCGCCCAGCGGCTTGCTCGATACACACTTCGATCACGCGATGATGCTCGGCATTCGACAGCGTTGACGCCTCACCGGTTGTCCCGGCGGGCACCAGCGCGCTTGATCCTTGGTCGATTTGCCAATCGATCAACGCACGAAAATGCTTTTCGCTAAACGATCCGTCGCAAAAAGGAGTCACTAGAGCCGGTATCGATCCCGAAAACATAGCATTACACTTTCAATCTGGGCCATATAAGCCGCTAAAGGCTATATAGTCGTTCGTTCAGCACCTGATAAGGATGGGGCACATAATATGTCCAGCATGGTAAAGCATCTCATTTCGGCATCTATGCTGATAATTCCGTTTTCGACCGCTGTGGCGGCCCAACAAAGCGATGGCATAACGTGGCAGCGCGGTACGGGGGTAGCCCCTGCTGCTGCGCCCACTGCGCAAATGCCTCAGGCCCCGGCGGCGCAGTATGATGCAAGCGAGGGCCAAGTCCCTGCCGCGTTGCAGCGTTGGAAAATGCTCAGCGCGTCAGGCAATTTAAGCTTTGGCGAATATGCGTCATTTTTGATGCGCTATCCCGATTGGCCAAATAGCGATGATATGCGCAAGAACGCCGAACAGGCAATCAATCCCCTGTCATCATCGCCCAGTCAGGTTGTCGCCTTCTTTGACCGCTTGCCGCCCCTCACCAACGCGGGACGCGCAAGGTTCGCAATTGCACTCGACGCGTCGGGCGATAAATCACGCGCGGAAGCAAAAGCGCGCGCGGCATGGCGCGGTGGCGCCCTAAACGATGATGACGAAGCACGTATGTTCCGCATCGCTGGCAACCGTTTTACGTCCGCTGACCATGACGCCCGCGTTGACCGGTTGCTATGGTCGGGCTCAACCCGCGGCGCAGAACGCTGGATAGCCTACACATCCCCGCAACGTCGCCCCGCCTTTGTTGCGGCGCTCGCCACCCGAATAAAAGCCGCTGATGCCGATCAAAAGGTTCAGGACGCCGGAGCTCTGGCCAATAGTGAAGCGACCTTAATCGCCGCCAGAGCAGACTTTATGCGGTCCTCCGGCAACAGCATCGGTGCGCGCGAATTGCTGGCGAACCGCGCCAATCTTGCTGCGCCGGTACCTGTTCTGAAGGACTGGTATCAATTGCTGCTGACGCATGCGCAGGCAGCCGCGAAGGACGGCCAATATGACGTCGCGTACCGCATAGCGTCACGCGTTGACGACGCAACGCCGCGCGGCCTTGTCATGATCGATCAAGATATCGCCATACGCGATCGCTATACCAGCCTGACATGGCTTGCTGGCATGACGGCGATGGAAAGGCTTGGCCGCCCTGGTGATGCCGTTGCGATGTTCGAACGTTATGCGTCCGCTGCGAAATCGGCGCAAACCCGATCAAAGGGTTTACACTTTGCTGGCAAAGCCGCAGCAAAGGCCGGAGATCAAGCGGCGGCCACCCGCTATCATGAACAAGCCGCGGCTTATTATGAGAGCTTTTTTGGCCAGTTGTCGCTTGAACAGCTCCGGCGCCCCCTGCCCCCAGTACCGCGCATCACCCCCGCCGCACCCGTTTTGGCGGAGGGAGTTGTTCCGGCAGTCTATTTGGCCGCAGCCCTCGCACCCAAATATGGTAGTTGGAAGGACCAAAGCAATTTCTTCAGGGCTATTGCCCGAAATGCAAAGGATACGGATGACTTTGCCATAGCCATTGGCCTTTCCCAAAAATTGGGCCGTCCCGATCTGGCGGTGATGGCGGGTCGCAGCGCCCGATCGGCAGGCATTTCTGAGCTTTTGGGGAACAGCTATCCAACGGTCAACATTCCCGCCGCGCATCACAAAACATGGACGCTTGCCCATGCGATCATGCGGCAGGAAAGCCAGTTTGACCGGGCAGCCGTCAGCCACGCAGGTGCACGTGGCCTGATGCAGCTGATGCCAGGCACCGCGCGCGAAACATCGGGCAAAATCGCGATGGCATATCGCCCCGAAGCGCTGACCGTCGATACAGATTACAACATCGCGCTGGGCGCGACATATATCGAGCGGATGCTCGACTATTATGACGGAAGCTATCCTCTGGCCATCGCGGCGTATAATGGTGGCCCCGGCAATGTGAACAAATGGCTGAAGGCTTACGGTGATCCGCGAACGGGCAGCATCGACATAATGGAATGGATCGAAAAAATCCCGCTGAGCGAGACCCGCGATTATGTGTACCGCGTGCTGGAAAATGCGGTGATGTATGATCATCTCCACCCCGAACGCGCGCGCGTGCGGTCGGCAACGCCGCTCAGCACATATCTGGGCAAATCAAGCCCGGGGTGACATAGAGGCGCTATGGAGCGCACAAACCCCATTACCCCGGCCGGATTCGCAGCATTGCGCGCGCGGTATGAACAATTGTTCGCTGTCGAACGGCCGGCGGTTGTCGAAATTGTCCATTGGGCGGCGGGCAATGGCGACCGAAGCGAGAATGGCGATTATATTTACGGCCGGCAGAAGCTGCGGGCGATCGACCGTGAACTCGGCCAGCTTTCCAAGAAAATGAAAGTTGCAAAGGTCCTCGACCCGTCAAAGCAGGAAGACCGCGACCGTGTATTTTTCGGCGCGACGGTTACGTTGGCCGATATCGACGACGTGGAGCGCGTCATTACGTTGGTCGGCGATGACGAGGCCGATGCAAGCCATGGCCGCATCGGATGGAACGCACCGCTGGCCCGCGCCCTGCGCGGTGCGCGCGTGGGCGATGTCAAAACGGTAACGTTGCCAACGGGCCCCAAAGAATGGGAAGTCGTCGGGATCGCCTATCCAATAGCGGAATAGCCGAATGTCTTTTCGGCCAGTGCGGCAATCTCTGGTTGGGCATCAGGGAAATCTTGCGGAACACTTGCCTCAAGCGACTCCACAACATAATTTAGTGCAGCGATCCGTGCCGCTTTCTGGTTATTGCCGTCGATGACGGTCCATGGGGCCCAGCGCGTATGGGTGCGCTTAAACATGTCTGCCAGCGCATCCATATACTCGCTACGCCGTTCGCGATTTCGAAAGTCCTCTGCGGTCACTTTCCAGCGCTTGGCGGGATCTCCGAGGCGCTCCATCAGCACCTTATCCTGCGTTTCCTGTGTTACATGGAAGAACAGCTTAATGATTTTCGTACCGATTTCGCCCTGTCGCGACTCAAACTCATTAATCTCGTCATATCCGCGCCGCCATTCTGCCTCGCTGCAGAATTTTTCGACGCGTTCGACCAGCACGCGGCCATAATGGCTTCGGTCCCAGATGCTGATTTCCTGACTTCCGGGCAGCTTGTTCCAAAAGCGCCAAAGGAAATGCTTGTCCTTTTCCTCTGCAGTGGGCGCTGAAACCGGATAGACGCGATAATAACGCGGATCGAGCCTCGCGGTCATGCGCTTGATCGCGCCGCCCTTGCCAGCCGCGTCCCACCCTTCAATCACGATTAACGTGCGCGCACCATGCAATATGTGCAGCGACTGCAGCCGCGAAAGACGGTCTTGCAGCGCTTTCAGGTCCTCTTCGTAGGCACCTTCATATTTTTTACCGGACTCATAGTTTGAAAGATCAATCGCCATCGGGCGATTGCAGCACCTATTCGGCCGTTAGACAAGACAGAGCAAAACGCTGTCCCCAAAAGGGACAGCGTTATGGCGTCGGCCTATGCTTTACGATTGCGCTTTGGGCGGCTGTTCCACAACGCGAATGTTCAACTCGCGTAGCTGCTTATGCTCGGCCGGTGACGGTGCACCCATCAGCAAATCTTCCGCACGCTGGTTCATCGGGAACAAGGTAATTTCACGCAAGTTCTGCACACCGCACAACAACATGACCATCCGGTCGACGCCAGCTGCCATACCGCCATGTGGTGGGGCACCATATTGGAATGCACGGTACATGCCGCCAAAACGATCCTCAACATCAGCCTGCGTCAGGCCAGTCAGTTCAAACGCCTTCACCATCAGATCAGGATGCTGGTTCCGGATGGAGCCAGAGGCGAGCTCATAACCGTTACAGACCATATCATATTGATAGGCTTTGATGGTGAGCGGATCCTGCGTCTGCAGAGCCTCAAGGCCGCCTTGGGGCATCGAAAACGGGTTGTGCGCAAAATCGATCTTCTTGTCTTCCTCGCTCCATTCGTAAAACGGGAAGTCGATGATCCAGCAAAAGCGGAATGCGTCTTTTTCGATGAGATCAAGCTGCTCACCCGTGCGTGTGCGCGCGGCACCCGCCAGCTTGGCAGCTTGCTCTTCCTTGCCCGCAGCAAAGAAGCAACCATCGTCGGGGCCAAGGCCAATGGCGTCGTACAGCGCCTGCATGCCTTCGTCGCCATGGTTTTTGGCAATGGGGCCGCCAAATTCGCCAGCCTTGCGGGTAACATAACCCAAGCCAGCATGGCCTTCGCTGCGTGCCCATTCATTCATATCGTCAAAGAATTTGCGGCTCTTTTCCGCCGTCTTTGGCGCGGGGATAGCGCGGACAACGCCGCCGCCTTCGACGATGCGTTCAAACAGGCCAAAGCCTGATTTGGTGAAATGGCTGGTCACGTCATGAATGATCAGCGGGTTGCGCAAATCGGGCTTGTCCGTGC
Organism: Sphingorhabdus sp.; assembly: GCF_044374345.1. Classification (GTDB taxonomy): domain Bacteria; phylum Pseudomonadota; class Alphaproteobacteria; order Sphingomonadales; family Sphingomonadaceae; genus Sphingorhabdus_B. The sequence continues at coordinate 28,354 of NZ_JBILOS010000010.1, forward strand.
CGTAATCCAGCATTGCCTTAGCATGCGGAATACGCGGGAATTGGCCAGCTGGCGTGACGGTTTTGCCATCAGCAAATTTTTCAAAGACACCAGCCATTACTGGCTCCATCGTGTCCCAAACTTCTTCCTGCGTGACGAAGCTCATTTCCAGATCGAGCTGATAAAATTCGCCCGGCAAACGGTCAGCACGCGGGTCTTCATCGCGGAAGCATGGTGCAATTTGGAAATAGCGGTCAAAGCCAGCGACCATCAGCAATTGCTTATACTGCTGCGGTGCCTGTGGCAGCGCGAAGAATTTGCCCGGGTGAATGCGGCTCGGCACGAGGAAATCGCGCGCGCCTTCGGGGCTGGATGCCGTCAGGATGGGCGTTGAATATTCGGTAAAGCCGATATCTTCCATGCGACGGCGCGTTTCGCGAATGATCTGCGTGCGCTTGACGATATTGGCGTGCAGCGTTTCACGGCGCAAATCGAGGAACCGGTATTTCAGGCGGGTTTCTTCTGGATATTCTTGTTCACCAGCAACGGGCAAAGGCAGTTCTTCAGACTTGCTGAGCACAACGACATTGCGCGCGAAAACTTCGATCTGACCGGTGGGCAGATTGGCGTTCACGGTGGCGGCACTGCGGGCCTTTACATCGCCATCAATGGTGACAACGCTTTCAAGGCGCAATGCTTCGAGGATTGGCAATGCGGGGCTGTCGCTATCGGCGACAATCTGCGTCATGCCGTAGTGATCGCGCAAATCGACGAACAAAACGCCGCCATGGTCGCGCTTACGATGGACCCAGCCAGATAGGCGTACGGTTTCCCCCACGTGGGAATCGCGAAGTTCGGCGCATTTGTGCGTGCGATAAGCGTGCATTGTTCACTCAATTCAAAAAATCTGTGGAAAGGCCGCCTAACAACCGTGCAGGGGCACTTTGTCAAGTCGGGAATGGGTGCTACGGCGATGCGCAATGCAGATTCATCCACTCATCTCCGACAGCAAACGTCTCGCAGAATTGTGCGCACGCCTTGCAAAATCCCCATTTGTTGCGGTTGATACCGAATTTATGCGGGAAAATACCTATTATCCGGATCTGTGCCTCGTGCAACTAGCGGACACGCATGAGGCGGCGGCGATTGACCCAAAGGCCGAGGGGCTGGACCTCACGCCAATGCTCGATCTGCTCTGCGCAAATGACGACGTCCTGAAAGTCTTTCATGCCGGTGGGCAGGACATTGAAATATTCTTCAACCTGACGGGCAAAACGCCCTACCCCATGTTCGACACCCAAATCGCGGCCATGGCACTCGGTCAGGGTGAACAAATCGGCTATTCGAATCTGGTCGATCTATGGATGGGCATTCAACTCGACAAAGGCGCGCGATTTACAGATTGGTCGCGCCGTCCGCTCGACAAACGGCAAATCGATTATGCGATTGCCGACGTAACGCATTTATCGGCGATATTTCCGATGATGCTCGAAAAGCTGAAGGTCACGGGCCGTGGCGCTTGGCTGAATGATGAAATGGAGCGCATTTCAGACGCGGCCAACTATCGCAATGATCCCGAAAATGCGTGGTCCCGGATAAAGGTGCAATCGCGTAAGCCCGACGTTCTGGGCCGGCTTCAGGCCATGGCGGCATGGCGCGAAAAGGAAGCGCAGCGTAAGAACATCCCGCGCGGGCGCATCATGAAAGACGAAACGCTGGCCGACATTGCGGCGCATCCGCCCAAGACGCAGGCGGATTTGCCCAAGGTGCGTGGACTATCCCCTGCTTGGCGCGACAATGACATTGGCGCGCGGTTGATCGCCGTTATCGAAGCAAGCCAGCCCATGGCACGCGACGACATGCCTGACCGCGGCAGATCGTCGCCCGGCGGCGGCAAAGACGGATCACTGGTCGCGGACCTGTTAAAGCTGTTGCTTAAAATCCGTTCGCGCGAAATCAATGTCGCGCCGCGCCTCATCGTCCGGACCGAAGAACTGGAACGGTTGGCTGCGGGTGAGCGTGAAGACCTAGAAGTCCTAACGGGATGGCGGTTTGAACAGTTCGGCCGCGATGCGCTTGATCTGGTCGAAGGCAGGCTGGCGTTCGCAGTGGTGAACGGGAAACTGAAAATGACCCACACCCAAGAAGAAGAGATGGTCCGCTAATAGGGCGATCTACAACACCGTAGGTTGGAATTAGCTTTCGAGTATCTTCTTTACCAAGCTGAGATTGACCGGGGCATTTTCCGCCAGCGCCAGTGCGTTTGCGGACCGTGCAAATTTTTCGATTGCACCATAGCTCCGTTCAATCCGGCGCTTTACATAGCTTAAAGCGTCCATGCTGATTGCAGCGCCGCGATCCGCGAGCTGCTTTTGAATCAATTGCTCAATCATTTCATCGTCGGGCGGCCCAATGTCGAGCAACAATGCAGAGCCCAGACGCGATTGCAGGTCGGGCAGCGTAATGTTCCACTCCGCGGGCTGCCAACGCGAGATAAGCAACAATGGGACGCCGCTTTCCTGCGACCGGTTCCATGCGTTAAACAAGGTTTCTGCCGGACTAGCCTCTGCATCGTCAATGACTGTGCCGTTCTGCCCCGAAAAATAGCGCGCCATGAGCGATTTTCCCGAGCGCGCAGGCCCCGTCAGAATGGCACAGCGCTTTGCCCAGCCCGCCGCGCTCGAAAGCCCGGCAAAAGCGGTCGCATTGGATTGCGTAATGATCAGGCTGGACGATGCGCCGCTGCGCAGTTCGTCCAATGGCAAAGCAATTTGGCGCATAATGTCAGATGCTGGCGCTCATGGCCGTGGTGACGGCGGCGTGGGCGCACCAGAATTGCGCGCAGGTTCTGCTTCTTGCAACACCGACCTTACCACATCATCCAAAGACTGGCGTGCAGGCTCTGCCCCATCGACAACCGACAGGTCTTCCACTTCGCCTTCCAATTCCTCTTCCTCGACCACTTCGGGTTCAAGGACGAGCGAGGCATCTGCCCGCAATCGGCCAGAGGCGAGCGCGGATTGGAACAGTTGGTCCATCTTAATGACCGCCTGATCCATCATGCCCGGAATGCCAGCACTGTTGGCAACACGCAGGGTGAACGAACCAAGATATTTGTTATCCGGTCCGTATCGCGCAGAAAACCGGCCAATAATTGGGCCACCGGGCCATTGGCGTTCGATACGTGCTATCGGGATGATCACGTCAGCAGCACCGAACTGGTCGAGGATTGTGCGCCACCAAATGCGGCTGCGACGGTCTTTCTGACCCGCGTTCAGCAGCAATGATTCGCCGCCTGCCCCGCTTGGACGCACATAATCTATCGTGCTGTCAGCGGTGCGATATTTGGCCCAGCTGCGCTGCCATGATGTGCGCTGTTCAAATACCGTCGGCGCGCCAGCCGAATAGGTGACGGGTAACAACAGCAACGGCGCAGAACGACGCGTCACACCGCTAACGCCCAGTAATTGGCCGGCACGCGCGCGGTCAAACAATACGCCCAACTTTGCCACATAACGGCGTGGGCCAATCTGCTCTTGCTCCACCACGATTGCGGCGACGATGCCGTCCAAAGTCGAATCGGATAGGCCAGCGCCAACCGTTCCATGGGTTTTGCGCCACAATGCCGACCATGCAATCCGCTGCGCCTGTTCCCAACCCTTTTGCCGGGCATCAAACGCGTTGTTGCCGACGACATTCACAGAGACGCCGGTCACTTCAAAATCACCAGCGCTTGCGATTGGCGCAATGCCGCGCTTTGGCCCTTCGATTTGCGCGGCAACGATTCCGCCACCGATCAGCGCCAAAGGCAAGCCAATCGCTGCAATCTGAAACCATTTTCCGCGAGAATTTGTCATTAACGCACCTTTAGGCGACATAGACGTGGAATTCCAACCCTGTTCTCGCTAACGGCGACAAATGGACGCAAAAGAACAGAAGCCCGAATCTTACACTTACGCCAAGGCGGGTGTTTCCATTGAAACCGGTAACGCGCTCGTGCGCGCGATTGCGCCGCTGGCGAAATCGACCCGCCGTGCTGGCGCGGATGCCGATCTTGGCGGATTTGGCGGGTTTTTTGACCTTAAGGCCGCTGGCTTTAATGATCCACTTCTGGTCGCCGCAAATGATGGTGTCGGAACGAAGCTGAAACTGGCCATCGAATCCGGTCGCCATGAAGGCGTCGGCATTGACCTTGTCGCGATGTGCGCAAATGACTTGATCGTGCAAGGCGCAGAGCCGCTTTTCTTTCTTGATTATTATGCCACCGGCAAGCTCGACAACGCAGTGGCCACGTCCGTCGTCGCCAGCATCGCCGAGGGCTGCAAGCAAGCCGGCTGCGCGCTGATTGGCGGCGAGACGGCGGAAATGCCGGGCATGTATTCCGAAGGCGACTATGACCTTGCCGGTTTCTGCGTCGGCGCGGTGGAGCGCGACCAGGTACTGACGGCAGATAAGGTCGCGGCGGGCGACGTCATTTTGGGCCTTGCATCATCCGGTGTGCATTCCAACGGTTTCTCGCTAGTTCGGCGCCTTGCCGCAGACAAGGGCTGGAAACTCGACCGTCCGGCCATTTTCGACCAGAATGTCATTCTTATCGACGCGCTCATGGCGCCGACCCGCATCTACGTGAAATCGCTGCTGCCGATGGTCCGCACCGGCAAGATCCACGCGATGGCGCATATCACCGGCGGTGGCTTGCTAGAGAATATCCCGCGTATCCTGCCGGACGGTTTGCACGCACATGTCGATGCCAACGCATGGCAACAACCG
>NZ_JBILOS010000078.1:0-9344 GCF_044374345.1 Sphingorhabdus sp.
CGGACCTTGGCCGAATAGGCGCTACGTAAGGCGCGCCTATCCGCATCCTCGCCAAGCCCTAGCGTCTTGAGCGCTTTGCGGTCCTCAGGCGACAGGAATTGCCCGTCGGCGCGCTCCTTGGGTATGCGTGATCGAAAGCGTGTGGATATGGCATCCAACGGGTCTTTAAAGTCCGCCCATTTGGGCGGCGAATCGACACTGCCGCTGGCGCGAAAGGCACGGGTTTCGCTTGGCCACACATTGATGGGGCTTTGCGCTTCCATGATTTCTTCGGCGGTCATGCCCGCGAACCAGTTATAGCCGGCATTAAACTGCCGCACATGTTCAAGGCACAGATATTGATAGTCGCCTGGGCCGTTGGCCGATGCGCGTTGACCATGCGGGTCAGGCGCGCGAAATTCGCCTGCCTCACGGCAGTGCGGATGCGCGCAATGCCGCTGCGCACCGCGAACGCGGCCGTGAAATCGGTCAAAGGGCTGCCGCGAATCCATAATTCCCCTTGGCGAAAAACTGCGGATATGGGAATACAGAGCTTATGGAAAAAGGCCCTGCACATATCGAAATGGAAACGCTGCTGACGGCAGCATTTGCCCCCACACATCTCGCGGTCATCAACGACAGCGCAAAACATCATGGCCATAGCGGTGACGATGGTTCAGGTGAGTCGCACTTCACCGTGGAAATAGAGAGCACTGCATTTGCGGGCGTATCCCGCCTGATGCGGCAGCGGATGGTGAACAAGGCGCTGGGTGATATTCCGGGCACGCGCGTCCACGCGCTGGCGATCAAGGCCCGTGCACCGGGCGAATAGCCGCTAGCCCAAAGTGGTGACGAAAAGGCGGTCCAACACCTATCGCAATATTATAAGGCAAACATCATGACCGAACTAAAGTATCACCGTTTTTCCCTTTCAACCGGGATTGAAATGGATGCGTTTACGGCGGGTGATCCTGCCAATCCTGCGATCATATTCTTGCACGGATTTCCGGAGTCGCACCGCACATGGCGGCACCAGATGGCCCATTTTTCGGACCGGTTTTTCTGCATCGCGCCCGATCAACGTGGCTATCGCAATTCATCAAAGCCGCAAAATGTCGATGCCTATACGGCCGACAAGCTGACCGCGGATATCTTTGCCTTGGCCGACGCGCTTGGCATCCACAATTTCATCATTGCGGGTCATGATTGGGGCGGCGCGATTGCATGGAGTGTTGCGCTCAATGGTCAGCCGGCCGGACTTAACCCCGCATGGGCAGGCCGCGTGACGCGTGCAATCATCGCCAATGCGCCACATCCCTATCTGTTCCAGCGGCTGATGATCAACGACATGCAGCAGCGGGCAGCCAGCCAATATATGCGTGCGTTCCGTGACCCCGCAAATGATGCTTTGGTGCGTGAGGCTGGGCTAACCGGTCTGATGCGCAAGACGGTTAGCTGGGATAAACCAAGCGCAATGGAGCCCGAAGAGCGGGCTGCGTTGCTGAAAGATTGGCAAGACCGCGATGCGTGCTTTGGCATGCTCAACTGGTACCGCGCATCGGCAATATATGTGCCGGCGATGGATGAAGACGCCGAAATGCCTGCCTTTGCCGCAGGCGACTTTCCGAAGCTGATGACGCCCACGCTGATTGTGTGGGCGATGGATGACCTCGCGCTGCCCGCAAGCAACATCGACGGCATCGAAGCATTGGTGCCACATGTGACGATTGCACCGGTGCAGGAATGCGGCCATTTTGTCATCTGGGAACGGCCGGACGCGGTGAATGCGGCCATGGATGCGTTTTTAAACTGACGTCCAAAGCGGTTGAACGGATGCTGGCGATCGTGAAATCGACGGGCAAATAGGGTTTCTGCCATATTGCCCTTTCTGCGCGCGGCCCCTAAAGCGCGGGCATTGTGACCGAACGCATCATCTTTGCAATCCCCAAGGGGCGGATTCTCGACGAAGCTTTGCCGCTTATGAAAGCGGCAGGTATCGAGCCTGAACCTGCGTTCTTTGACGAGAGCAGCCGCGCGTTGCTTTTTGCGACCAACAATCCCGCGATCAGCATCATTCGCGTGCGCGCTTTTGATGTTGCGACCTTTGTAGCCCATGGCGCGGCGCATATTGGTATTGTCGGGTCCGACGTGATCGACGAATTTGATTATTCGGAGCTTTATGCGCCCGTTGATCTTGGCATTGGCCGCTGCCGCATTTCGGTCGCGATGCCGCAGGGCGCCGTTGATGATGTTCAGGCTGGGCATATCCGCGTCGCAACCAAATATCCGGCGACCACAGCGCGTTATTATCATGCGCGCGGTATTCAGGCGGAATGCGTCAAGCTGAACGGTGCGATGGAGTTGGCGCCGTCGCTCGGCCTTTCGGGACGCATTGTTGATCTGGTGTCGTCGGGCAAGACGCTCGCAGAAAACGGCTTGGTCGAAACGGCAATTATCTCGCAGGTTTCGGCGCGGCTGATCGTTAATCGTGCGGCGTTTAAAATGATGAGCGGTACTATTCCTGCGTTGGTGCAGGCGTTCCGCGAATTGTCGGGCGCACGTGCAGCGGCTTAACGCATCTGACGCGGGCTTTGCTGACGCATTTGATGCGCTGGTAAATGGCCGGCGTGAGGCGGATGCCGACGTGTCCAGCGTCGTCACGCAAACCATCCGCGATGTCCGTGCGCGCGGCGATGTGACTTTGGCCGAAATGACCCAGCGTTTTGACGGCTTTGACCTGAATGACGCGGGTTGGCACATTGATGCCGCCCAGTGCAAGGCGGCCTATGAGGCCCTTGCGCCGGATTTGCGCGATGCGCTAACGCTCGCGGCAAAGCGGATAGAGGCCTATCACAAGGCGCAATTGCCCGAAAACCGGGACTATCGCGATGCCGACAATGTGCGTTTGGGCGCGCGTTGGTCGGCGGTTGATGCGGCGGGGGTTTATGTGCCCGGTGGCCGTGCAGCCTATCCATCTTCCGTTCTCATGAACGCCATTCCTGCGAAGGTTGCAGGGGTGGGGCGCATTGTCATGGTCACGCCAACGCCCGGCGGAGAGACAAACCAAACGGTTATGGCGGCGGCCTATCTGGCTGGAGTCGACGAAATTTGGCGCGTGGGCGGCGCGCAGGCAATTGCGGCGCTCGCTTATGGTACCGAGCGTATTCGCCCCGTTGATGTCATCACTGGCCCCGGCAATGCGTGGGTCGCCGAAGCCAAGCGTCAACTGTATGGTGTCGTCGGCATCGACATGGTTGCCGGCCCATCCGAAATATTGGTGGTCGCAGATGCGCAGAATGATCCTGAATGGATTGCCGCGGACCTTTTGAGCCAAGCCGAGCATGACCCGACGAGCCAGTCGATTTTGTTCACCGATGATGCCGCTTTTGCCGACAGTGTCGCAAAAGCGGTTGATGCCCAGATTGCCACACTCGCAACCGGCGCAGTCGCGCGGCAGAGCTGGGATGATTTTGGTGCAATAATCCTCGTCGACGATCTGGAAGGCGCAATGCCTCTGGTCAACCGCTTGGCGGGTGAGCATTTGGAGCTTGCGGTGGATGATGACCGCGCCGAACGCCTTTTCGATCTGGTGCGGCACGCAGGCTCGGTTTTCTTGGGCCGTATGACACCAGAGGCGATTGGCGATTATGTTGCCGGACCAAACCATGTGTTGCCCACGGGACGCCGAGCGCGATTTGCGTCGGGCTTGTCGGTTCTCGATTTCATGAAGCGCACCAGTTTTATCGCGCTCGATAAAGCCGCCATCAATGCTATAGGCCCGGCAGCGGCAACGCTTGCCGATGCCGAAGGTTTACCCGCTCATGCGGCGAGTGTCAGGAAAAGATTATGAGTGCCAATAACGCAAGTGCGAAATCAAAATCCCGTTCGGCAGCGCGTCTCGCGTCGGTGCAGGCGCTGTACCAAATGGATATGGAAAATATCGGCATTGCGCGCCTTTTGAATGAATTCCATTCGCACCGTTTGGGGCAGGAAATTGAAGACGCGCAATATGCGGACGCCGATGCCGACTTTTTCGACGACGTTGTATCTGGCGTTGATGCCCGCCGCGAAGAAATTGACCTGCTCGTTGATGCAAAGCTTGGCGAGCAATGGAAGATGGGCCGTCTGGACAAGACGATGCTTCAGCTTCTGCGTTGCGGTACCTATGAATTGATCGCCCGCCCTGATGTTCCAACCGCGACGGTGATCGACGAATATCTCGACGTCGCGCACGCCTTTTTCGATAAGAAAGATGCGAAGTTCGTCAACGGTTTGCTGGATGCCGTGGCGAAAGATGTCCGAAATTGAATGTCCTTTTGTCCTGAACATGTTTCAGGATAACGGGCACATCGGCTAAAGTTGCAGCATGACCACCGAATCCGCCTTCATCAATATATTGCGTGGTTTCGCGAAAGACCCAGCGGCGCGCGGGCTTCTGGATGACGCGGCGGTCGTTGAAGTCGGCGACAGCTGCCTGATCATCACGCACGACATGATGGCCGAAGATGTGCATTTCAGGTCCAATGCAGATCCCGCCGATGTCGCGTGGAAACTCGTTGCCTCGAACCTGTCCGACCTCGCGGCGAAGGGGGCTTCGCCCATTGGCGTGCTGCTTGGCTTCATGCTTGGTGATGATGATTGGGACAGGGCGTTTGCCGCCGGTCTGGAAAAGGTGCTTGGCCATTATGGCGTTGCCTTGCTTGGCGGGGATACGGTTTCCAACCGTGGCGACAAGCGCGCGCTTGGGCTAACCGCGCTTGGTATTGCGACAAATCGCCCGGTGCCCTCACGCGCGGGCGCGCAGGTCGGCGACATACTGTATGTTACCGGAACATTGGGCGATGCACTGGCGGGATTTGAGCTGATCGATGCGGGCTTTGACGAGGTTGGCGCGCTTGCCGACGCGTTCAACCGGCCACAGGCGCGCTTGGCCGAAGGGCAGAAGCTTGCGCCATTTGTCCACGCAATGATGGACATATCCGACGGGCTTTTGATCGATGCAGAGCGCATGGCGACCGCCAGCAGGATCGGCATCGAAATTGACCTGGCGTGCATTCCCTTGTCACCTGCTTATGTCAGCTATCGCACAGATAGTCTGGAAAGCCGGATGCAGGCGGCAAGCTGGGGCGATGATTATGAACTTTTGTTCTGTGCGCCGCCAAATGTCGGCATAAATGTCGAGGCGACCGCTGTCGGACGCGTGATTGCGGGCGGGGGGCTCACATTGTACCACGGTGATGAGCCGGTGAAATTGCCGCCGACGCTGGGTTATCAACACCATTGAGTGAACTGGCGGAAATGGCGGCGTTTAAGGGTTGCTATGTCTGACGATGCCGCCTTATACCCCTATCGCTTGCAGTTCTCGGGAGGAGAATGGCAACAGTAGATGTTTTTATAAACAGGAGGGGAGAGATAATTTCATGTCTCTGACTATTATTGCAATAATATGCGGGTTGCTCGCCGTCGTGTACGGTTTTGTAACCAGCCGCCAGGTGCTGAGCGCCTCGGCTGGCAATGAAAAAATGCAGGAAATCGCCGCGGCTATTCAGGAAGGCGCAAAAGCCTATCTTGGCCGTCAATATCGGACCATCGCCATCGTTGGCGTTGCTGTTGCGGTGCTTGTGGCGGTGTTCCTTGGCGTCATTCCAACCGTTGGCTTCGTCCTCGGTGCGGTGCTTTCGGGCGTTGCGGGTTATATCGGGATGAACATCTCGGTCCGTGCAAACGTCCGCACGGCGGCTGCGGCGCAGACTGGGCTTCAGGCCGGTCTGACCATGGCATTCCGCGCAGGGGCGATTACCGGCATGCTCGTGGCTGGACTTGCCTTGCTCGCGATTGCCGTCTTCTTTTGGTATCTGACCGATGTCGCGATGATGGCACCGAACAGCCGCCCCGTAATCGATGCGCTGGTCGCATTGGCATTCGGCGCGTCGCTGATTTCGATCTTCGCACGTTTGGGCGGCGGTATCTTTACCAAGGCCGCTGACGTTGGCGCTGACCTTGTTGGCAAAGTTGAGGCTGGAATCCCCGAAGATGATCCACGCAACCCTGCGGTTATCGCCGATAACGTTGGCGACAATGTTGGCGATTGCGCTGGTATGGCGGCTGACTTGTTCGAAACCTATGTCGTCACCGTTGGTGCAACCATGGTTTTGATCGCGCTGCTGGTGAAGGGCGTAACCGACACCGGATTGTTCATGAACCTCATGAGCTTGCCGCTGTTGATTGGCGGCGTGTGCGTTATCACGTCGATCATCGGAACCTATTTCGTCCGTCTTGGTGGCGGCACGAACATCATGGGCGCAATGTACAAGGGCTTCCTTGTCACTGCTTTGCTTTCGGTTCCTGCGATCTGGTGGGCAATTAGCTATGCGCTTGGCGGCATGGAAACGGATGTTGGCGGGTTTACCGGCCGGACATTATTCTATTGCTCGCTGCTGGGTCTGGTCATCACTGGCCTGATCATCTGGATCACCGAATATTATACTGGCACCAATTACCGTCCGGTCCGTTCGATTGCGAAGGCATCGGAAACGGGTCATGGCACCAACGTTATTCAAGGTCTGGCAATCAGCCTTGAATCCACCGCGATGCCAACGATTGTGATCTGCGCAGGTATCATCATTGCGTATCAGCTTGCTGGCGTCATCGGCATTGCCTTTGCCGCAACGGCCATGTTGGCCTTGGCCGGTATGGTTGTGGCGCTTGATGCGTATGGTCCAGTTACCGACAATGCCGGTGGTATTGCCGAAATGGCTGGCCTTGATGAATCGGTGCGTGAAAAGACCGATGCACTCGACGCCGTTGGCAACACCACAAAGGCTGTGACCAAGGGCTATGCCATTGGTTCGGCTGGTCTTGCAGCACTTGTGCTGTTCGCAAGCTACACCGCCGACCTTCGGGAATATTTCCCCGATCTTCAGGTGAATTTCAGCCTTGAGAACCCCTATGTCATCGTCGGGCTCTTGCTCGGCGCGCTTCTGCCGTACCTGTTCGGTGCGATGGGCATGACTGCGGTTGGCCGTGCTGCGGGTGAAGTGGTGAAGGACGTACGTGACCAGTTCGCGAACGACCCCGGCATCATGACCTTCAAGTCCAAGCCAAATTATGCCCGTACAGTTGACCTTGTTACCAAGGCTGCGATCAAGGAAATGATTATTCCTTCGTTGCTGCCCGTACTGACGCCAATTGCGGTATATTTCATCATCACGGCCGTTGCAGGTCAGGCAGAGGGCTTTGCAGCTCTCGGCGCGCTTCTGCTCGGTGTGATTGTGGGCGGACTGTTCGTTGCTATCTCGATGACCTCGGGCGGCGGCGCATGGGACAATGCCAAGAAATATATCGAAGACGGCAACCATGGCGGCAAAGGTTCGGAGGCCCATAAGGCAGCCGTTACCGGCGACACCGTTGGTGACCCATATAAGGATACCGCTGGTCCAGCCGTAAACCCAATGATCAAGATCACGAACATCGTGGCCTTGCTTCTGTTGGCGGCATTGGCCCATGGTGCCATGTAAAGTTTAACCGCACTAACGGTTTAAAAAAGCCCCGCCGGAAGCGATTTCGGCGGGGTTTTTCGTGGTTGTCGGCTTCGCCACCTAACCGCGTCACTATTGAGGGCATATCGCTGGCGGCATCGGGCGTGATGCCTGCGAATGCGCAAACTACGTGTGGGCTAAACGCGGTGGTTAAAACCGCTTTCTGAAGCTCAGTTCAAACACACGGCCACGCGGGTCGATATATCCCGGCTGATATCCCAACGGCACATTGCCGTTCTGGTCACGCACATCGACAATGTCGTTGAGGATGTTTTCAACACGGAATGCCACGCGGCTGCCCTTCAAGAACGGCAGTGCCTTCACAACGCGTGCCTGTTGGTCGATGTTGATGAACAGGAAGGCGTTGACCGCTGCAAGATCGCTGAAACGCAGATCATTGCTGCCGGGCAGTCCAGTGCCATTGGCGGTCGTGCCGCTCTTGTACGTGCCCTGCAGGCGCAAACCAAAGCCCTTGTGGAACATACCGCCCGAAAGCTCGACCTCATGCCGTGACGCGCCGCCATTGCTGCTGGTGGCAGATCCATTGAGCAAATCGAGCACCGGAACGCCGGGACGGATCAGGATTTCCTCCTGAATGCGATATGTGTGGTACAATGCGATGTTCCAGCGGCTTGGTTGGCCACCACCACCAAAACCGCCGCCGCCAAATCCGCGACCGCCACCACCGGCACGTGGTCCACCTTGCGCGCCAGCGGGTGCAGCCGCGCCGGGTGCGCCACCGGGGCCACGGGGGCCGCCCGCGCCAGGAGGGCCGCCAAAGGGCCCGCGTGCTGGCGGGGCTGCGCCGATATTTCCGGACATGTTAAAGCCCCAGCGAATGCGTTGCCACGTTTCACGGTCATAATTCACTGGCCGCTGGTCTACGCTCAATAGGCGACCATTTACGTCACGCACGACGCGGCTTGCGAACGCAGCCTCAATTTCGGGGGTCAGCAATGGAAAGGATGCGGTTGTATTGCGGCTGTTGTTTCTGAAATAGCTCGCCTGAAGCGCAAAATCCTTAATGAAGGTCGGGGTCCAGTTGGCGTTTAGGATCAGATCGCGGCGCTTTTCACCAATCAACGCGGGGTTGCCGCCGGTTGTGACATTGATGAACAGGCTTTCCCCGCGGGTAAAGTCATAGGTCGCAACATTTGGCGTCACGAGGGTCGGGTTGCCCAGCTGGCCAATGCCGGGCGCATTTTCATCACCGGTAATCGATGCCTGAAATGTCAGGTTGCGGGCAGGGGCCCAACGCAGACCTGCGCCATATTCGACTAGTTGGCCAAAGTCCGACAGGTCGCTGAACCCGATATTGCCGTTGATCGACCATTCGCCAATGGTTGAACCAATGCCGAAATCGCGGCCTGTGATGGGCACTTCGGCGTTGATCGATTGGTTTATGATATTGCGGCGCAAGGCAACATTGGTGGTGACACCCGACCGCCATGTTTCGCTGTCGAGCATCTGGCGTGTGAAACCGGACGCAAATGTCGTCTGCACTTCGCCAGCGGGCAGGGTGAGCACGGAACCCGCCAATGTGCTGCGGACATCCAGATTTTGGTTCAGGCTGCTCGCCAGATCGGGTGCTAGAAACAACAGATCCGACCCAAAGCCCGCGGCAAACGGGTTCACGGTGCCCGCAAGGACGCCGGCGCGCAATGCGGTATAGTCTGCGTTGCGCGTGGTGCGGGTTTCATTGTCGGTGCGCGCGTAATTCCCCGTCACCGTCCAGCGCCATCGGCCCAGCACATGGTTGAACGTGCCACCAGTTTGGAAAACATGCGTTTCGCTCTCGCGCTCAAGCGGGCGCGGCGTGTCGAAATA
>NZ_JBILOS010000157.1:0-2645 GCF_044374345.1 Sphingorhabdus sp.
ACTCAATGTTTCATAACGGGTTGCTGTCGCGACCTTCTTCGGATCGGCGTCATATACACCATCGACCGAAGTGCCTTTGAACAAGGCATCGCACTGCATTTCGGCAGCACGTAATGCGGCACCACTGTCCGTCGTGAAGAACGGCGCACCAACGCCGGCGGCGAAAATGACGATCCGGCCTTTTTCAAGGTGACGCTCAGCGCGGCGACGAATGACGGGCTCGCACACTTTGTCCATTTCGATGGCCGACTGAACCCGTGTGGGAACGCCAAGCTGTTCAAGCGCATTCTGCATGGCCAAAGCATTCATGACCGTTGCCAGCATGCCCATATAGTCCGCCTGTGCGCGATCCATACCCTTGGCAGCACCGGCCATTCCGCGGAAGATGTTACCACCACCGATAACGAGGCACAGTTGAAGCCCGGTATCCTGGGCCGCCTTTACTTCTTCGGCCACGCGCGCGACGGTATCTGGGTCAATGCCATAGGCCTGATCCCCCATCAGCACTTCGCCCGAAAGCTTAAGCAATATACGACGATAGCCGTGCGCGCTCATAATGTCCCTCGTCCCGATACAATAATGGCGCCCAGCTATAGGAGCCGCGCGCCACATCGCCAAGGCTTTATCCCCGTCATGTGACGGGGAAGCCAAGAATATTTATCCGCCGACCGCAGCAGCGACTTCAGCTGCAAAGTCAGACACTTCCTTTTCGATGCCTTCACCAAGCTGGAAGCGGACATAGTCCTTCAACACGATTGGCTTGCCAGCTTCTTTACCAGCTGCGGCAACAACGTCGGAAATCGGTGTCTTGCCGTCCATAACGAATGGCTGGCTCAACAAAGCATTTTCCTTTGCGAACTTCTTAACAGCGCCTTCAACCATCTTTTCGACGATATCCGCAGGCTTGCCGCTTTCCGAAGCCTTTTCACGGGCAATGCCACGCTCGCGCTCAAGTGTTTCTGCGTCCAAACCGGTTTCGTCGAGCGAAAGCGGGAATGCAGCGGCGATGTGCATCGCCAGTTGCTTGCCGAGGCTGTCGAGCGTTGCAGCATCTGCTTCGCTTTCGAGCGCCACGAGAACACCGATACCACCCATGCCAGGCGCAGCAGCGTTGTGCACATATGAAACAACGCGACCATTGCTGACCGAAAGCGACTTAACGCGGCGGATAACCTGGTTTTCACCGATGGTTGCAATGTTGTTGGTCAAACGATCCTGAACGGTTTCGCCGCCGCCATAAGGCGCAGCCAAAACCGCTTCAGCGTCATTTGCGCTCAGGCTCAATGCAACATTGCTGACAGCAGCAACGAATTCTTGGAACTGTTCGTTCTTCGCAACGAAGTCCGTCTGGCTGTTGACTTCGATGGCAGTACCCTTGGTACCTTCAACGGCAACGCCAACAAGACCTTCTGCAGCCGTACGGCTCGATTTCTTGGCAGCAGTGGCAAGACCCTTGGCACGCAGCAAATCTACTGCGGCTTCGATATCGCCATTGGTTTCTTCAAGCGCCTTTTTGGCGTCCATCATGCCGGCGCCGGAAAGCTCACGCAGTTCCTTGACGGCTGAAGCTGTAATTGCAGACATATTTTGTCCTTTCGAATGAATGCGGCGGCATCCATAGCCGCCAATTTTGTCATTCCCGTGAAAGCGGGAAAATATGATCCGAAAACGATGTGTACACCGATGTTTCGGGTCATGCCCCCCGAACAGGTCGGGGGGACACAAGCTTTATTTAAGCGTCGGCAGCTGGTGCTTCTTCGGCAGCGACTTCGGCTACAGGTGCAGCTTCTTCGGCCAATGCAGGTTCAGCAGCTGGTTCAACTTCGGCACCAAGGTCAACGCCCTTGGCAACCTTAGCATTTACGTTGCCCTTGGTCGCCGCAGTGGCAACCGCGTCGCAGTACAAACGAATGGCGCGCGCTGCGTCATCATTTGCAGGAACCGGGAACGCGATACCGTCTGGCGATACGTTCGAATCGAGGATCGCGATGACAGGAATGCCAAGAACATTGGCTTCCTTGATGGCGAGCTCTTCCTTGTTGGCGTCGATGACGAACATCACGTCAGGAATGCCGCCCATGTCGCGGATACCGCCAAGGCTCATTTCAAGCTTGTCGCGCTCGCGGGTCATCTGAAGAATTTCCTTCTTCGTGAAACCGTGCGTGTCGCCCGAAAGCTGCTCTTCAAGCGTCTTGAGCTTCTTGATCGAGTTCGAAATGGTCTTCCAGTTGGTGAGCATGCCGCCCAACCAGCGGTGGTTGACGAAATGCTGACCCGATGCGCGTGCTGCATCAGCGATTGGGCCCTGTGCCTGGCGCTTTGTGCCAACGAACAGAACCTTGCCGCCCGACGAAACGCTCTGGGCAACGAAATCAAGCGCACGTGCAAACAATGGCACGGACTGCGAAAGATCGAGAATGTGGATGCCGTTGCGCGCGCCGAAGATATACGGCTTCATACGCGGGTTCCAACGGTGTGTTTGGTGGCCGAAATGGGCCCCAGCTTCAAGCAATTGCTGCATGGTTACGACAGGTGCCGCCATGGTACTTCTCCTTCCGGTTGAGCCTCTGGGAAACTAGAACGTCACTGTTGCCTAAAAGACAAAGATCAGCACCGGTATGTGCGTTTCCCATGTGGAATGAGCG
>NZ_JBILOS010000160.1:0-2638 GCF_044374345.1 Sphingorhabdus sp.
TGCGTGACACCGGTGCGCAGATTTCGGTTCCAGTTGGTCCCATGACCCTTGGCCGCATCATGAACGTTATCGGCGAGCCCATCGACGAGCGTGGCCCTGTTGGCGCTGCAAAGTCGAACCCAATCCACGCAGAAGCGCCTTTGTTCACCGACCAGTCGACCGAAGCTGAAATTCTCGTCACCGGTATTAAGGTTATCGACCTTCTCGCGCCTTATGCAAAGGGCGGCAAGATCGGTCTGTTCGGCGGTGCCGGCGTTGGTAAGACCGTTCTTATTCAGGAACTGATCAACAACATCGCAAAGGGCCATGGCGGCGTTTCGGTGTTTGCTGGCGTGGGTGAGCGTACCCGCGAAGGTAACGATCTGTATCACGAATTCCTCGACGCTGGCGTTATCGCCAAGGACGCCGACGGCAACCCAACCCCAGAAGGTTCGAAGGTTGCGCTGGTGTTCGGCCAGATGAACGAGCCTCCCGGTGCGCGTGCACGCGTTGCTTTGTCGGGTCTGACCATGGCGGAATATTTCCGCGATGAAGAAGGCCAGGACGTTCTGTTCTTCGTCGACAACATCTTCCGCTTCACACAGGCCGGCTCCGAAGTGTCCGCACTTCTTGGCCGTATTCCTTCGGCTGTGGGCTATCAGCCAACTTTGGCAACCGACATGGGCCAGTTGCAAGAGCGTATTACGTCGACAACCAAGGGTTCGATTACCTCGGTTCAGGCCATTTACGTTCCTGCAGATGACTTGACCGACCCTGCACCAGCCACGTCGTTCGCTCACTTGGACGCGACGACTACGTTGAACCGCGCAATTTCGGAATTGGGTATCTACCCAGCAGTTGACCCGCTTGACTCGGTCAGCCGCGTTTTGACACCAGCCGTTGTTGGCCAAGAGCATTATGACACGGCACGTCGCGTTCAGGAAACGCTGCAGAAGTACAAATCGCTTCAGGACATCATCGCGATTTTGGGCATGGACGAATTGTCGGAAGACGACAAATTGACGGTTACCCGTGCGCGTAAGATCCAGCGTTTCTTGTCGCAGCCTTTCCATGTTGCTGAAGTCTTCACCGGCATTTCCGGCAAGTTCGTTCAGGTCGAAGACACGGTTAAGTCGTTCAAGGCAGTCGTCGATGGCGAATATGACCATCTTCCAGAAGCAGCCTTCTACATGGTTGGCGGCATCGAAGATGCAGTTGCCAAGGCTGCCAAGCTTGCGGCGGAGGCGGCGTAAGCCATTATGGCACTTCGTTTCGAACTCGTAACACCTGAAAAGCTCTACCGCTCGGACGACGTCTATATGGTCGTCGTTCCGGGTAGTGAGGGCGATTTTGGTGTGCTTGAGGGCCACAGCCCAATGATGAGCACGCTGCGTAACGATGCCGCGCTTGAGATTTACGCGACGCAGGGTGCGACGCCCGAGCGCCTCATCATCGCTGGTGGCTTTGCAGAAGTGAATGAGAACGGCCTGACCGTTCTGGCGGAGCGCGTCGAGGCTTAAGCCTCGCGCGTTACGACTTAGGGGGCTTCGTCGCCCCAGATGCGCGCCGTTTCAATATAGCCATAGCGGCCTTCCGTTTCGAAGCGGCAATAGCCCTTTTCACATTCTTCGATAAGCCCGACCACACCGGGTTCAACGCGCCATGAAATATGCGCGTTGGCTTCAGGCGCGTCACGTAATGCGCCAATTTCTTTACCGATGACGATGGCAGCCCGCTTGGGGCTCAGCAAGCGGACATGCAGCCATCCCTGCTCGCCATCGGGGTCTTGGACCTTGCGCCATACGCTGTGCACCGCCACGACCTTCACGGGCAGGTTTTCGCGCTTATACACCCATGTAACGGGGAATTCAGTGCTTGGACCCGTACGCATGCGCGCCTCTGGCTTCGAAATTGACGCCCAATAAGGCGGCTTTTGTTGGGCCTGCCCGGCGGCGGACGCAGCACCAAAAAGCGCAAGCGCCAATGCACCGCAACGCACGATCGAATTGTGTTGATTAACCATATTTTTTACCACCGTGTTCATCCTATACCGTAAGCGCAGCGCGCAGCGCAACCATCCTGTCTTGACCTTGTCGCATAATCGGCTTTAGTCACTGCCATGCCCGAACTTAGCCGCATTGAACGTCCGTCTGTCCGCGTCACCCGCACGCTTCTTCCTGCTGTTGAAAAGCGCATGGCGGAACTGTTCGATGCTCGTTTCAATGCTGATGATGTGCCCCTCACCCGCGATGCGCTTGTTGCCGCGATGGCGGATTGCGACGTGCTCGTGCCGACTGTTACGGACTCCATCGATGCCAGCATCATCGCCGCCGCCCCGCCGCGCCTGAAATTGATCGCGAGCTATGGTGCGGGGGTCAATCACATCGATCTCGCCGCAGCAAAGGCCAAGGGCATCATGGTGACGAACACGCCCGGGGTGTTTACGGACGACACCGCTGACCTGACGATGGCGCTCATTCTGCACGTGCCCCGCCGCCTTGGTGAAGGGCACCGGGCCATGCGCAATGGTGAATGGAATGGCTGGAGCCCCACAGGCATGCTGGGTCACCGCATTGGTGGCAAGACGCTCGGCATTATCGGGCTTGGCCGTATTGGAGAGGCCGTTGCCATGCGCGCCAAGGCATTTGGCATGAATATC